>NZ_JAPJDM010000005.1:0-333566 GCF_026242095.1 Streptomyces sp. NEAU-W12 | reverse complement strand
GACTGGGTTGATAGGCCGGATATGGAAGCACGGTAACGTGTGGAGTTGACCGGTACTAATAGGCCGAGGGCTTGTCCTCAGTTGCTCGCGTCCACTGTGTTGGTTCTGAAACCACGAACAACCCCGTATTCCGTCGGTGTGCCGGCGGGGTGTGGTGCGGTTGTCTGTTTCATAGTGTTTCGGTGGTCATAGCGTAGGGGAAACGCCCGGTTACATTCCGAACCCGGAAGCTAAGCCTTACAGCGCCGATGGTACTGCAGGGGGGACCCTGTGGGAGAGTAGGACGCCGCCGAACAATCTTTGACAGGGTTGGACCCCGAACTTCGGTTCGGGGTCCAACCCTTTTTTGTTCTGCGTCACTTGAAGTTCACGTTGCGCAACGAACATTCATCCCATGGGTACTGCTGCACTGCTCAGGGCCGCCGGTGTCGGAGTCGGTGACGAGGTGGTCGTGTCCGCCTTCGGGAACGTGGAAGTTGCCGAGGCCGTCACCCTCGCAGGTGCGTTGCCGGTGTTCGCCGAGATAGATCCGGTGACCTACTGCATCGCGCCGGCCGCTGTGGAAGCGGCCATCACCTCGCGCACGGCCGCCGTTGTCGCCGTGCACCGTTTCGGCAGGCACGCCGACATAGCCCGGTTGCACGCGCTCGGACAACGGCACGGCCTGCTGGTGCTGGAGCACGGGGAGTCCGAAGCTCCGTACGACGAGGTCGCCCGGCGCAGGGAGCGTGCCGCCTACCTCGACGCGAAGCTGCGGGGGGTACGGACGCCCGACGGAGGCGACGGGCACACCTACCAGCAGTACGTCGTGCGGGTCCCCGGCAACGGACGACCGGACCGGGACGCCTTCGCGCGAGCCTTGCGGGCCAAGGGAGTCGAGTGCAGGGTGCCGGTGAAGACGCCTGTGCACCGGCTGCCGGAGTTCCGGCGGTGCGTGTCTCTGCCCGAGACCGAACAGGCCGCCGACGTGACACTCGCCCTGCCCGTGGACGCATCGTTGACCAAGCGGGACATGCAGCGCGTCGCCTCGGCGTGCAACACACTGGGCGGGCTGCTGCAGCCGGCTGTCTGAACCGCGGTCGCGGACCGGTGGTTGGGAGCACGGGGCTGCTCAGGGTATGATCTATTCCGTTGCCGGGCGGGAAACCGCAGAAGGCAACAGGCCCCTATAGCTCAGTCGGTAGAGCGTCTCCATGGTAAGGAGAAGGTCAACGGTTCGATTCCGTTTGGGGGCTCCGACAGAAAGGCCCCGCCCTCCCGGGCGGGGCCTTTCTCATGCCCTGATCCGATCAAGCTCAGTTCTGGTGGAGTTCCGGGACGCGCATGGTGAGGATCGCCATGTCGTCGGAAGGGGCATCGGAGGCGAAGCGTTCCACTGCGCGCATGATGCGGGCGGCGACCGCGCCGGCGGTCAGGCCCGTACAGGTCGTGAGAACGTCGGCGAGCCCGTCGTCGCCCAGCATGCGGGTGCCTTCACGGCGCTCGGTGACACCGTCGGTGACGCACAGCAGGACATCGCCCGGATCGAGCGTGACCGTCTGTTCGTACAGCTCCAGGTCTTCCAGGACGCCGAGGAGGGGCTGCGGGTCGGCGGCCGGTTCCACGGTGCCGTCCTGGCGCAGGCGCAGCGGCAGCGGGTGGCCGGCGCACACCACCTTCAGTTCCGCGCTGCCGTCCTCCTGCGGGCGCAGCTCGCCGTAGAGCAGGGTGAGGAAGCGGCTGCGTGCGCCCTCGTCGAGGATGGCGGAGTTCAGGCGCTCGAGGACGGCAGGGCCGCTGAGGCCCTCACGGGCGAGCAGCCGGAGCGCGTGCCGGGCGAGGCCGGTGACGGCCGCGGCGTTCGGTCCTGTACCGCAGACGTCGCCGATGGCGAAGCCGTAGGCGCCGTCGCTGATCGGGAAGAGGTCGTAGAAGTCACCGCCGACCTCGTTGCCCTCGCCGGCCGCGCGGTAGATGACCTCCACCTCGACGCCCTCGATCACCGGCAGTTCAGGGGGGAGGAGACTGCGCTGGAGGGACTGGCTGATGGCCGTACGCTCCGAGTAGAGGCGGGCGTTGTCCAAGGCCAGGGCGGCTCTGCGGGAGAGGTCCTCGGCGAGTTCGAGGATTTCCTGGCGGAAGTGTTCGTCGGCCGGCTTGCCGAGTGTCAGCATGCCGATGACGCGGTTACGGGCGACCAGAGGGAGGACCACCGTCTCGCCGCCGACCGCGGAGGCCGTGGTGAGGGTGGGGCCGATGCCGGGAGCGACCCGGGTGCCCGGACTGCTGCTCAGCCCCAGACTGCGCATGGACGTGCGCAGGGCCGCCTGATGGGCCACTTCGCCGGGAGCCGACCAGACACGGGCGCCGGGGGTGGGGACCGGGTCGGGCGGGGCGATCTTCGAGAGCAGGGACTTGATGCCGTCGATGAGCTCCTCGTCCTCGTGCAGCACATAGGAGAGGTACGGCTCGGAGGCCTGGTCGGCGATCGTGTAGACGGCACACCAGGTGGCCAGGGTGGGAACGGTCATCTGGGCCATGAGGGCCAGGGTCTGGTCGCGGTCCAGGGTGCCGGCCAGCAGGTCGGACGCCTCGACGAGGAAACTCAGCGAACCCCGGCGCAGTCGCTCCAGCTCTCCCAGGCGGGCCGACTCGACGGCCAGGGCGATGCGGTCGGCGGCGAACTGCAGGCGCAGCGCTTCCTCGTTGGAGTACCGGCCCGCTCCCTCCGCGGCGACGCCGAGGGAGCCCGTGAGACGGCCCTCGACCTTGAGCGGGACGGTGACGACCGAGCGCATACCGGTGCCGTTGAGGAGCGGGACCGCGCCGGGCAGGGCGGCGAGGTCGTCGTGGACGGCCGGCATACGGGCGGAGCTGTAACGGCCGGAGCCGGCTTCCACCGGAACGCGGGCGAAGCGCTGACGGGTCGAGGGCAGACCGGTGGAGGCACGTACCTCGAGTTCCGTCTCGTCGTCGGTGGCGAGGAGCAGGAAGGCGGAGTCGCCGTCGAGCATGTCGCGGGCCCGTTCCACCGTGCGCTGGAGGAGGCTGTCGAGGTCGTCCGGGGCGGGCGAGCCGATGAACACCTCGAAGGGGTCGGTGCTCTGGCTCTCGGAGGAGGCGGCCGAATCGGAGGGGACGCGCAACGGGGTCTGCAGGACCGCCCGTTCGTGGTCCCTGACGAGGAGGCACACGGTTGACGGGTCACCGTCCGTGTCGCGGACGCGCAGGTGCGAGGCGTAGACGGGGATCACCCGGCCGGTGGTGTCCCTTATGCCGTAACTGCCTTCCCAGCGGGAGAGCTGGAGCGCCTCCGCGATGCCGGTGCCGGTGCCGGGAGTGTGCGGCCAGGCCGCGAGGTCGGTGAGCGGCTTGCCGATGACCTGGTCGACCGTATAGCCGAAGAGTTCCTCCGCGTCCTCGTTCCAGGAGGAGATCGCGCCGATCCGGTCGATCTGCACGACGGCGACGCGGACCCGGGCGTCGGCGATCGGGAGGAGTTCGGACGGCAGCACCGGTCCGGCCGAGCGGGCGCCCACCGGGCGTTCGGGGACGTCGAGCTGGAACCAGACGGTCTTGTGGGCCGGTGTGTACTCGACGCCCCACCGGCCGGCCAGGGCCGCGCAGAGCTGGAGGCCGCGTCCGCCCTCGCGGTCGGGGCCGCCCATGTCGGCGGCCGGACCCCGGAGCGGGACCTCACGCTCCGGATACCGGTCGGTCACCTCGATCCGTACACCGGCGTCGCAGCGCAGGCACAGCAGGTCGGCCCAGGTGCTGGTGTGGATCACGGCGTTGGTCACGAGCTCGCTGGTGAGGACCACGGCATCGTCGACGATGTCGGCGAACCCCCACCCCTGCAGGGTGTCGCGGACAAAGGAGCGGGCACTCGCGACCGAGCGCCCGACGGGCTCGAAGCTGGCGGCCGCACGCGCGGTGATCACAGAACTCCTCGGCCGGTTCTCGACGGGCATGATCCCATGGCCGACCGGCTCACGCCACTGGTGCGGCAGGCCGCTCGTCGGCCGAGGGTCCGGGGGCTGTTCCCCCGGGATCAGTCCGGTGGTCATGTGTGCGGCTGCCCTCCGATGCCCGCTCGTCTCCGTGCCACCGCCCAGACCGGACGGACCGGTGTGGCTGGACAGCCGGATGCAAGGTTACTTACCTTCGCGGTCCGAGCGGATGCCGGTCTGCCGTGTTTCCGTCGGGAGGTGTCCGACGGCCGGGGGGTGCGGACGGTGTGCGAAGCTGCCGAACTGTTATGGCCTGGTTCGGTGGGGGTGAAACACTGGGCGGGCAGGCTGTCGCGAAGGTCCGGACGGGCGGGTGCCCTCCGGCCGGACGCACGGCTGCCCGGGTAGCGCCCCGGTAGGCAGGGCAGGTATCGCAGTAGTACACGCGTGTGCACGAGTAAGCAGAGCAAGTACAAGCAGTCAGCAGTCAGCAGTCACAGGTACGCCCGTGCGGTGGTACCCGAGCACAGCAGTAACGGTCGACCCCTGCGGGAGGGACACAGTGGAGTCTGGCGCAGCGACGCGGGGCACGAACACGCGCGCGAAAGGCGGACAGTCCCCTGGCAAGCAGGGCAGGTCCCGGGGTGGGACCACCGCGGTGGACACCGCGGCCCTGAACCGCCTCATGGTCGCCCTGGTGGCGATGCGGGACGGCAACTTCCGCAAACGGCTCACGGTGTCCGGCGACGGCGTGATGGCGGAGATCGCGGCGGTCTTCAACGAGGTGGCCGACCGCAATCTCCATCTGACGGGCGAGCTGGCGCGGGTGCGGCGCATGGTGGGGCGTGAGGGGAAACTCACCGAGCGCCTGGAGACGGGGGCCTGCGAGGGCTCCTGGTCCACAGCGATCGACCATTCGAACGCGCTGGTGGACGATCTGGTGCGGCCCGTCTCCGAGGTCAGCCGGGTGTTGTCGGCGGTGGCCGACGGTGATCTGTCGCCGCGGATGGATCTGCGGGCGCAGCTGGGCGTGGGCGACGGGCAGGGGCAGCCGCTGCGCGGCGAGTTCCTGAAGGTCGGGCGTACCGTCAACAACCTGGTCGACCAGTTGTCGACCTTCACCGACGAGGTCACGCGGGTGGCCAGTGAGGTGGGCACCGAGGGCAAGCTGGGCGGTCAGGCCAGGGTGCGGGGCATGTCCGGTTCGTGGAAGGACCTCACGGACTCGGTCAACACCATGGCGGAACGGCTGACGGCGCAGGTGCGCGACATCGCGCTGGTGACGACGGCGGTCGCCCGGGGTGATCTGTCCCGCAAGGTCACCGTGCACGTCGAAGGCGAGATGCTGGAGCTGAAGAACACCGTCAACACGATGGTCGACCAGCTCTCGGCGTTCTCCTCCGAGGTGACCCGCGTAGCGCGCGAGGTGGGCACCGAGGGTGCGCTGGGCGGGCAGGCGCAGGTGTCCGGCGTGGACGGTGTGTGGAAGGAACTCACCGACTCCGTCAACACCATGGCCGGGAACCTGACGGCCCAGGTGCGCGGGATCGCGGAGGTGACGACCGCGGTCGCCAACGGCGATCTGTCACGGAAGGTGACTGTTCCGGCGCGGGGCGAGGTCGCGCAGCTCGCCGACACGATCAACCAGATGACCGAGACGCTGAAGATCTTCGCGGACGAGGTCACCCGGGTCGCCAACGAGGTCGGGGCCGAGGGGCAACTGGGCGGTCAGGCGAACGTGCCGGGTGCCGCCGGTACCTGGAAGGACCTGACGGACTCCGTCAACACGGTGTTCCGGAACCTGACGACACAGGTGCGGGACATCGCCGCGGTGACGACGGCGGTGGCCAACGGTGACCTGTCGCAGAAGGTCACCGTGGACGTGGCCGGCGAGATGCTGGAGCTGAAGAACACCGTCAACACGATGGTCGACCAGCTGTCCGCCTTCGGTGCCGAGGTCACCCGCGTAGCGCGCGAGATCGGGGTCGAGGGTGAGCTCGGCGGCCAGGCCCAGGTGCCGGGTGCCGCCGGTACCTGGAAGGACCTCACCGACTCCGTCAACACCGCGTTCCGCAACCTCACCGGTCAGGTGAGGAACATCGCACAGGTGACGACGGCGGTGGCCAACGGTGACCTGTCGCAGAAGGTCACCGTGGACGTGTCCGGCGAGATGCTCCAGCTGAAGAACACCGTGAACACGATGGTGGACCAGCTGTCGAGCTTCGCCGACCAGGTCACGCGCATGGCCCGGGACGTGGGCACGGAGGGACGGCTGGGCGGTCAGGCCCGGGTGGACGGCGTGTCGGGCACCTGGAAGGAGCTCACCGACTCCGTCAACTCGATGGCGTCCAATCTGACCGGCCAGGTGCGCAACATCGCCCAGGTCACGACGGCGGTCGCCCGGGGCGACCTGTCGCAGAAGATCGACGTGGACGCGCGCGGGGAGATCCTCGAGCTGAAGAACACGATCAACACGATGGTGGACCAGCTGTCGTCGTTCGCCGACCAGGTCACGCGGGTGGCCCGCGAGGTGGGTACGGAGGGCCGGCTCGGGGGCCAGGCGCAGGTGCCCGGCGTCGCCGGTGTGTGGCGCGACCTCACCGACTCGGTCAACGGCATGGCCGGCAACCTCACCGCGCAGGTGCGCAACATCGCCCAGGTGGCGACGGCGGTGGCCCGGGGCGACCTGTCGCAGAAGATCACCGTGGACGCGCGCGGGGAGATCCTCGAGCTGAAGAACACGCTGAACACGATGGTGGACCAGCTGTCGAGCTTCGCCGAGGAGGTCACGCGGGTGGCCCGCGAGGTGGGCACCGAGGGCATTCTCGGCGGCCAGGCCGAGGTGCAGGGTGTCTCCGGCACCTGGAAGGACCTCACCCAGTCGGTGAACGGCATGGCGAACAACCTGACCCTCCAGGTGCGCAACATCGCCGAGGTCACCACCGCGGTCGCGAAGGGCGATCTGTCGAAGAAGATCACCGTCGACGCCAAGGGCGAGATCCTCGAACTCGTCACCACGGTCAACACGATGGTGGACCAGCTGTCGTCGTTCGCCGAGCAGGTGACCCGGGTGGCCCGTGAGGTGGGCACCGAGGGCATCCTGGGCGGCCAGGCGCACGTGCCCGGGGTCACGGGCATCTGGAAGGACCTGAGCGACAACGTCAACCTGATGGCCAAGAACCTGACCACGCAGGTGCGGAACATCTCCCAGGTGTCCGCCGCGGTCGCCAGCGGTGACCTCACCCGGCAGGTCACCATCGAGGCGCGCGGCGAGTTGGCGCAGCTCGCCGACACCATCAACATCATGGTGAAGACACTGAGTTCGTTCGCCGAGCAGGTCACCAAGGTGGCCCGCGAGGTGGGTACGGACGGCATCCTCGGCGGTCAGGCGCACGTCCCGGGTGTGGCCGGTACCTGGAAGGACCTCACCGAGTCCGTGAACCGGATGGCGTCCAACCTGACCGGTCAGGTGCGCAACATCGCCATGGTGACGACGGCCATCGCCAAGGGCGACCTGACGAAGAAGATCGACATCGACGCGCGCGGGGAGATCCTCGAGCTGAAGACCACCATCAACACGATGGTCGACCAGCTGTCGTCCTTCGCCGAGGAGGTCACGCGGGTGGCCCGCGAGGTGGGCACGGAGGGCCAGCTCGGCGGGCAGGCCCGCGTGCGTGACGTCGACGGCACCTGGCGGGACCTGACCGAGTCCGTGAACGAGATGGCGGGGAACCTGACCCGGCAGGTCCGTGCCATCGCACGCGTGGCGACCGCGGTGGCGCGCGGTGACCTGAACCTGAAGATCGACGTGGACGCGTCCGGAGAGATCCAGGAACTGCAGGACTACGTCAACAAGATGATCGCCAACCTGCGCGACACCACGATCGCCAACAAGGAGCAGGACTGGCTGAAGGGCAATCTGGCCCGTATCTCCGCACTGATGCAGGGCCGTCGGGACCTGGAGGACGTGGCCTCGCTGATCATGAGCGAGCTGACGCCCGTGGTCTCCGCACAGCACGGCGCGTTCTTCCTCTCGATGCCCCTGGCCGACGGGGAGGACGTGAGTGCCGCCGAGGACGACCAGTACGAGCTGCGCATGCTCGGTTCGTACGGCTACTCGCTGGGTTCGATGCCGACGTCGTTCCGGCCCGGTGAGGGGCTCATCGGGACGGCCGCCATGGAGAAGCGCACGATCCTGGTGGAGAACGCGCCCAGCGGCTACCTGAAGATCTCCTCGGGTCTCGGGGAGGCGCCGCCCGCACAGGTGATCGTGCTTCCGGTGCTGTTCGAGGGGACCGTGCTGGGCGTCATCGAGCTGGCCTCGTTCACTCCGTTCACCCACATCCAGAAGGACTTCCTCAACCAGATCGCCGAGATGATCGCGACGAGCGTCAACACCATCTCGGTGAACACCAAGACGGAGCTGCTGCTGGCGCAGTCGCAGGAGCTGACCGAGCAACTCCAGGAGCGTTCGGCCGAGTTGGAGCAGCGGCAGAAGGCGCTCCAGGCGTCCAACGCCGAACTGGAGGAAAAGGCCGAGCTGCTGGCCCGGCAGAACCGCGACATCGAGGTGAAGAACACCGAGATCGAGGAGGCGCGGCAGGTCCTGGAGGAGCGCGCCGAGCAACTCGCGGTCTCCATGCGCTACAAGAGCGAGTTCCTGGCCAACATGTCGCACGAGCTGCGCACCCCGCTCAACTCGCTGCTGATCCTGGCCAAGCTCCTCGCCGACAACGCCGACGGGAACCTCTCCCCGAAGCAGGTCGAGTTCGCCGAGACCATCCACGGCGCGGGCTCCGACCTGCTGCAGCTGATCAACGACATCCTCGACCTGTCGAAGGTCGAGGCGGGCAAGATGGACGTCTCCCCGACGCGCATCGCGCTCGTCCAGCTCGTGGACTATGTGGAGGCCACCTTCCGGCCGCTGACCGCGGAGAAGGGCCTGGACCTGTCGGTGCGGGTCTCCCCGGAGCTTCAGGCCACGCTGCACACCGACGAGCAGCGGCTGCTGCAGGTGCTGCGCAACCTGCTGTCCAACGCGGTGAAGTTCACCGACTCCGGGTCCGTCGAGCTGGTCATCCGGCCGGCTCGCGACGACGTCCCCCAGGCCATCAGGGAGCAACTGCTGGAGGCCGGTTCGCTGACCGACCCGGACGCCGACCTGATCGCTTTCTCGGTGTCCGACACGGGCATCGGGATCGCCGCCAGCAAGATGCGGGTGATCTTCGAGGCGTTCAAGCAGGCGGACGGCACGACCAGCCGCAAGTACGGAGGCACGGGGCTCGGGCTGTCCATCTCCAGGGAGATCGCCCAGCTGCTCGGCGGTGAGATCCACGCGCAGAGCGAGCCGGGCCGCGGCTCGACCTTCACGCTGTATCTCCCGCTGCACCCGAGCGAGTTGCCACCGCACGGCTACCAGCAGTCCATGCCTGCCCTGGAGAGCGGCGGCCCCGCCGCGTCGACCGGTTCCTCCGGTGCGGGGGTGGAGGCGCCGGCCGAGGTGACGTCCTACCGGGAGCCCCAGAACGGCCCGGCCGCGCTGTTCCGGCGGCGCCGCAGGCCCCTGCCCGAGCTGGAGCAGCGGCCCGCGCGGCAGCAGCCGCAGCAGTGGCCCACGGCGCCGGGCACGGAGCTGGAGCAGGATTCGGCGCCCCGGTCGCAGCGCGGTATCCGGTTCGGCGGACAGAAGGTGCTCATCGTCGACGACGACATCCGCAACGTGTTCGCGCTGACCAGCGTCCTCGAGCAGCACGGTCTCTCCGTGCTGTACGCGGAGAACGGCCGCGAGGGCATCGAGGTGCTGGAGCAGCACGACGACGTGGCGGTCGTCCTGATGGACATCATGATGCCCGAGATGGACGGATACGCGACGACGACGGCGATCCGCCGGATGCCGCAGTTCGCGGGACTCCCGATCATCGCGCTCACCGCGAAGGCGATGAAGGGCGACCGGGAGAAGGCGATCGAGTCGGGAGCCTCCGACTACGTGACGAAGCCGGTCGACCCCGATCACCTGCTGTCGGTGATGCAGCAGTGGATGCGGGGGGTGTGACCGTGGCGCCCCGCGGGAGGGGGTGTGAGGGCGGCGGCCGGGGCCGTGCGATGGTGGAGGGGAACTTCGCCGTTCATGCGGAGTTGCCGACGCGGTACGCGCGAAGTCGTGTAGAGGTACGGGATTCGGGGAACCTTCTGGTCTCGTTCCGCGTTTCTGCTACATGCCCGGTGACATCACGGTGACAGGGTGTGTCGACGGGCGGGGTGCGGCTACGATGACCGGCACAAGGACGGGCGGCGCAAGGGTGCCGTCCCCCTGGGTCGGCACCCGCCGGTGTCCACCCGGGACCTGCGGACAGGGGAGGCCCCAAGCCGGGGCGAGGAGGGCGGGCCATGGTGCAGAAGGCCAAGATCCTCCTGGTCGATGACCGGCCGGAGAATCTGCTGGCGCTGGAGGCGATCCTCTCGGCGCTCGATCAGACGCTGGTACGGGCATCGTCCGGGGAGGAAGCGCTCAAGGCACTTCTCACGGACGACTTCGCGGTCATCCTGCTGGACGTCCAGATGCCGGGGATGGACGGCTTCGAGACCGCGGCGCACATCAAGAGGCGGGAGCGGACGCGGGATATCCCGATCATCTTCCTCACCGCGATCAACCACGGCCCCCACCACACGTTCCGCGGGTACGCGGCGGGTGCGGTCGACTACATCTCCAAGCCGTTCGACCCGTGGGTACTGCGCGCGAAGGTCTCGGTCTTCGTCGAGCTGTACATGAAGAACTGCCAGCTGAGGGAGCAGGCGGCGTTGCTGCGGCTCCAGTTGGAGGGCGACGAGAAGGACGCCGGGGAGCAGAAGGAGTCCGCCGGCCTGCTCGCCGAACTCTCCGCGCGGCTCGCGGCCGTGGAGGAACAGGCCGAGGCCCTGTCCAAGCAGCTCAGCGACGAATCGACCGACGCGGCCGCGGTGGCCACGGCGGCCCATCTGGAGCGCAAGCTCACGGGGTTGCGGCGGGCGCTGGACGCGCTGGAACCGGGCACGGGCAGCGCGTCGCCGATGCCGTCGCAGAACTGACCGACGGCGTACGGGCCTTGCGGCTCCTCCGGCACAGTTTCGGGCCGTAGGGCCTGTCCGGCGGATCGGGCCGGAGACACGAGGGGGGCCGGCACCGCCCTCCCAAGTTCTTCGAGCAGAGGTGCCTTCAGCGGCGTTGTCGTCACCCGCTCCCGCTCGCCCCAGCCGCGCAGATACCGCCGGTCCCCTTCGACGCGATCCGCCGGACGGGGCCCTCCCCGCGTCAGTTCGGAGCCTCCACGGAGGCGACACGAACGGGTGAAGCGGCCGGCACGCGTGTCCACCGGCGTCTCCACCGGTAACCTCACCCCCATGGCCTCACGTCCCCCCGCAGCCAAGAAGCCGCCCGCGAAGAAGGCGGCTGCTTCCGCGAAGGCTCCGGCGAAGAAGGCCGCTGCCAAGAAGCCGCCCCCGAAGAAGGCTCCGGCCAGGAAGCCTGCGGCGAGGAAGCCCGCGCCCAAAGCGGCTCCCAGCCCGACCGGAGGCCTCTACCGGCTCGTGCGGGCCCTGTGGCTGGGCCTGGCGCACGCCGTCGGAGCGGTTTTCCGGGGGATGGGGCAGGGAGCCAGGAACCTCGACCCCGCCCACCGCAAAGACGGCCTCGCGCTGCTCCTGCTCGGTATCGGACTCATCGTCGCCGCGGGCACCTGGGCCGATCTCGAGGGGCCCGTCGGCGACCTCGTGGAGATCCTGGTCGCCGGAGCGTTCGGCCGGCTCGACCTGCTGGTGCCGATCCTGGTCGCGGTCGTCGCGGTGCGCTTCATCCGGCACCCGGAGAAGCCGGAGGCCAACGGCCGCATCGTGATCGGCCTGTCGGCGCTCCTCATCGGGGTGCTCGGCCAGATCCACATCGCCTGCGGCTCGCCCGCCCGCAGCGACGGCATGCACGCCATAAGGGACGCCGGAGGGCTCATCGGCTGGGGCGCGGCCACGCCGCTGTCGTACACCATGACCGATGTGCTCGCCGTCCCCCTGCTGGTGCTGCTCACCGTCTTCGGTCTGCTGGTCGTCACGGCCACTCCGGTCAACGCCGTTCCGCAGCGACTGCGGCTGCTCGGCACCAGGCTGGGGCTCGTGCACGACCGTGAGCCGCAGGAGTTCGGTGAGGACGACGAGCGCTACGACGAGCAGTGGCGCGAGGCACTGCCCGCGAGCCGCCGGGGCCGCCGACGGGCGCCCCAGGACCACGACCCCGACCTCGCCGAGCAGGAGGCGCTGTCCCGGCGCCGCGGCCGGCCGCGCAGGTCCGCGGTGCCCCAACCGGACACGAACCGGCCGATGGACGCCGTGGACGTGGCCGCCGCGGCCGCCGCCGCGCTCGACGGCGCCGTCCTGCACGGGATGCCGCCCTCACCGGTCGTCGCCGACCTGACCCAGGGCGTGCGTGGGGGCGACCGCGAGCCGACCACCCCGACGCCGGTGCCGGCCGCGCGCCCCCAGCAGGACCAGCAGGACGGGTCGCGGCAGGACAGGCCGAGGCCGGGCGTCAGGCAGAACGCGCCGAAGCAGGGCGGACCGGCCGAGCAGGAACGGAAGCAGACGGACTCCGGCGTCCCGGACCTCACCAAGACCCCGTCCGTGCCCCGCGAACTCCCCTCGCGCGCGGAGCAGCTCCAGCTGTCCGGTGACATCACCTACTCCCTGCCGGCCCTCGACCTGCTCACCCGCGGTGGCCCCGGCAAGGCGCGCAGCGCCGCCAACGACGCCGTCGTCGCCTCGCTCACCACCGTCTTCACCGAGTTCAAGGTCGACGCCCGCGTCACCGGCTTCACGCGCGGGCCCACGGTCACCCGCTACGAGGTGGAACTCGGCCCGGCCGTGAAGGTCGAGCGGATCACCGCACTGACGAAGAACATCGCGTACGCCGTCGCCAGCCCCGACGTGCGCATCATCAGCCCCATCCCCGGCAAGTCCGCCGTCGGCATCGAGATCCCGAACACCGACCGGGAGATGGTCAACCTCGGAGACGTGCTGCGGCTCGCGGAGTCCGCCGAGGACGACGACCCGATGCTGGTCGCCTTCGGCAAGGACGTCGAGGGCGGATACGTCATGCACTCGTTGGCGAAGATGCCGCACATACTGGTCGCCGGTGCCACCGGCTCCGGCAAGTCGTCCTGCATCAACTGCCTGATCACGTCGGTCATGATGCGGGCGACGCCGGAGGACGTCCGGATGATCCTGGTCGACCCCAAGCGCGTGGAGCTGACGGCGTACGAGGGCATCCCGCACCTGATCACGCCGATCATCACCAACCCCAAGCGGGCCGCCGAGGCCCTCCAGTGGGTCGTCCGCGAGATGGACCTCCGTTACGACGACCTGGCCGCCTACGGCTACCGGCACATCGACGACTTCAACCGCGCGGTGCGCGAGGGCAGGGCCAAGCCGCCCGAGGGCAGCGAGCGCGAACTCCAGCCGTACCCGTACCTGCTGGTCATCGTCGACGAGCTGGCCGACCTGATGATGGTCGCCCCGCGGGACGTCGAGGACGCCATCGTGCGGATCACGCAGCTCGCGCGGGCGGCCGGCATCCACCTGGTGCTCGCCACACAGCGGCCCTCGGTCGACGTCGTCACCGGTCTGATCAAGGCGAACGTGCCGTCCCGGCTCGCGTTCGCCACCTCGTCCCTCGCGGACTCGCGGGTCATCCTCGACCAGCCCGGCGCCGAGAAGCTGATCGGCAAGGGCGACGGCCTCTTCCTGCCGATGGGGGCGAACAAACCGACCCGCATGCAGGGCGCGTTCGTGACCGAGGAGGAGATCGCCGGCGTCGTCCAGCACTGCAAGGACCAGATGACGCCCGTCTTCCGGGATGACGTCGTCGTCGGGACCAAGCAGAAGAAGGAGATCGACGAGGACATCGGCGACGATCTCGACCTGCTGTGCCAGGCGGCCGAACTGGTCGTCTCCACCCAGTTCGGGTCGACGTCCATGCTCCAGCGCAAGCTGCGCGTGGGCTTCGCGAAGGCGGGCCGGCTCATGGACCTCATGGAGTCCCGGAACATCGTCGGCCCGAGTGAGGGTTCGAAGGCCCGTGACGTTCTTGTGAAGGCTGACGAGCTGGACGGCGTGCTCGCCGTGATCCGGGGGGAGTCTGAAGGGTAGGCAGTCGGGACACGGTCGTCGCTCGGCGCACCCGGGTGGCCGATCGTGACCCATCCGTGAGGGAGCAGCGCGCAACCGTTTCCCCCGGTCGCACGTCACCTTGGGGAAACGACGAAAAGCAGTGTCGCCATCGGCGTGTCGGGCCCTTCCGATGGCGTACAGAGTCCTACCGCCCGGTTGCCCCACCCTTCTGTCGCCCCCCTAGACTGAATCTCCAGCACAGGTGGCTAAACGCTCGAAAGGCGTCCCCGTGTCCATCGGCAACTCTCCTGAAGACGAGCGTCCGTTCGGCGACGTGTCCGACGTGTCCCACGCATCCGACGACGTCTCCGAGGAAGTCCGTCCCTCCGTCGGACGTGCGCTGAAGCAGGCGCGCATCGACGCCGGCCTCACCGTCGACGACCTCACCACCGCCACCCGGGTCCGTATCGCCATCGTGCACGCCATCGAGGCGGACAACTTCGAGCCCTGCGGCGGCGACGTCTACGCGCGCGGCCACATCCGAACCCTGGCCCGGGCCGTGCACCTCGACCCCGCCCCGCTGATCGCCCAGTACGACGCCGAGCACGGCGGCCGCCCGGCGCCCACCCCGGCCGCCCCTCTGTTCGAGGCGGAGCGCATCCGTCCCGAGCGGCGCGGCCCCAACTGGACCGCCGCCATGGTCGCCGCGATCGTCGTCGTCATCGGCTTCGTCGGATTCACGATGGTCAACGGCGGCGACGGGGACGAGGCGAACGTCGCCGACGGCGACGCCACCGCGAGCGCGTCCGAATCATCCACCCCCAAGTCCGAGAAGTCCGCCGCCCCCGAGCCGGACCCCTCCGACAGCGCCATCGCGGCCGCTCCGCAGGACAAGGTGATCGTCAAGGTGAGCGCCCCCGACGGGCGCAGCTGGATCTCCGCCAAGGACCACAGCGGCCGACTGCTCTTCGACGGACTGCTCAAGCAGGGCGACTCCAAGACCTTCGAGGACAGCATGAAGATCAACCTGGTGCTCGGTGACGCCGGTGCGATCGACCTCTTCGTCAACGGCAAGAAGATCGAGGACGACTGGCAGCCGGGCGCCGTGGAGCGCCTGACCTACACCAAGGGCGACCCGCAGGCCGGATAGCGGTACGGCACCGCAGAGGGCGCTTCGCCGAGGGGGGCCGGCCCGGGACCGGCCAACCCCGTCGACGTGGGGGGTCAGCGGGACGAAGTAGTCTTGAGCCCATGCCTGATCGCCGCACCGTCGCACTCGTCACCCTTGGCTGCGCCCGTAACGAGGTGGACTCGGAGGAGCTCGCAGGCCGTTTGGAGGCGGACGGCTGGCAGCTCGTGGAGGACGCCGAGGACGCGGACGTCGCCGTCGTGAACACCTGCGGTTTCGTCGAAGCCGCCAAGAAGGACTCCGTCGACGCCCTCCTGGAGGCCAACGACCTCAAGGGCCACGGGAGAACGCAGGCCGTGGTGGCGGTGGGCTGCATGGCCGAGCGGTACGGCAAGGAACTCGCCGAGGCGCTTCCCGAGGCCGACGGCGTGCTCGGCTTCGACGACTACACCGACATCTCGGACCGCCTCCAGACCATTCTGAACGGCGGCATCCACGCCTCCCACACCCCGCGCGACCGGCGCAAGCTGCTGCCGATCAGCCCTGCCGAGCGGCAGGAGTCCGCCGCGTCCGTCGCGCTTCCGGGGCACGGCCCGGTGGACCTGCCCGAGGGCCTCGCCCCGGCCTCCGGTCCCCGCGCGCCCTTGCGACGCCGGCTCGAGGGCACCCCGGTCGCCTCGGTGAAGCTCGCCTCCGGCTGCGACCGGCGCTGCTCCTTCTGCGCCATCCCCTCCTTCCGCGGCTCCTTCATCTCGCGCCGCCCCAGCGACGTGCTGGGCGAGACGCGCTGGCTGGCCGAGCAGGGCGTGAAGGAGGTCATGCTGGTCTCCGAGAACAACACCTCCTACGGCAAGGACCTCGGCGACATCCGCCTCCTGGAGTCCCTGCTGCCCGAACTCGCGGAGGTCGACGGCATCGAGCGGGTCCGCGTCAGCTACCTCCAGCCCGCCGAGATGCGCCCCGGCCTGATCGACGTGCTGACCTCCACCCCCGGGGTCGTCCCGTACTTCGACCTGTCCTTCCAGCACTCCGCGCCCGACGTGCTGCGCGCGATGCGCCGCTTCGGCGACACCGACCGCTTCCTGGAGCTCCTCGACACCATCCGGAGCAAGGCGCCCGAGGCCGGTGTGCGCTCCAACTTCATCGTCGGCTTCCCCGGCGAGTCCGCGGCCGACCTCGCCGAGCTCGAGCGGTTCCTGACCCACGCGCGGCTGGACGCCATCGGCGTCTTCGGCTACTCCGACGAGGAGGGCACCGAAGCGGCGACGTACGAGCACAAGCTGGACGAGGACGTCGTCGCCGAGCGGCTGGCCCGGGTCTCCCGGCTGGCCGAGGAACTCGTCTCGCAGCGCGCCGAGGAGCGGGTCGGCGAGACCGTGCGCGTGCTGGTGGAGTCCGTCGACGAGGGAGAGGGCGTGTACGGCCGCGCGGCGCACCAGGCCCCCGAGACCGACGGCCAGGTGCTGCTCACGAGCGGCACAGGTCTGCGTCCGGGTCGTATGGTCGAGGCGAAGGTCGTCGGCACGGAAGGTGTCGACCTGGTGGCCGAGCCGCTGTTCCAGGGTTCGCCCGCGCTGAGCGAGGAGGCGGGCAGATGACGGGTGTCCCGGCATCGGCGGCGGGAGGCTCCTCCGGTGCGAGGAGGGCGGCGGCGAGTCCGGCCGGCCGTCCGAGGCTCGGTGGGACTCCGGGCGGTGAGGCCTCCTGGGCCCGTACCCCGGCTCCCGCGAGCGCGACCGGCAGTACCGCGGACAGTGTTCCGGGCGGCGTCCCGGTCACGGGCAGCACGTCGAACAGCGACTCCCACGACGTTCCGGGCGGCGAGGGGCATGCCGGCGCCGGGCACGACGACGGACACCCGGCACGGGGCAGGAAGATCGCGGCGGCGGCCGTCGACCAGGCCAGTGTCTGGAACATCGCCAACCTGCTCACCATGCTCCGGCTGGTACTCGTCCCGGGCTTCGTCGCCCTGATGCTGGCCGACGGGGGGCACGACCCCGCCTGGCGCTCGTTCGCCTGGGCCGCCTTCGCCGTCGCCATGATCACCGACCTGTTCGACGGTCATCTGGCACGCACCTACAACCTCGTGACCGACTTCGGGAAGATCGCCGACCCCATCGCCGACAAGGCGATCATGGGAGCGGCGCTGATCTGTCTCTCCGTGCTGGGCGATCTCCCCTGGTGGGTCACCGGAATCATCCTCGGCCGGGAACTCGGCATCACGCTCCTGCGTTTTCTGGTCATTCGCTACGGCGTGATCCCGGCGAGCCGTGGCGGCAAGCTGAAGACCCTCACCCAGGGCGTGGCCGTCGGCATGTACGTGCTGGCGCTGACGGGGTGGCTGGCGACTCTGCGGTTCTGGGTGATGGCCGCGGCCGTCGTGCTCACGGTCGCGACCGGTCTCGACTATGTGAGACAGGCCATTGTGCTGCGCCGGCAGGGAATCGCGGAGCGGAAGGCCGCGTGGGAAGAGACCCGGTCGTGAGTTCCCCCGCCTCCGAAGTGGTGCGACTACTCACCGTGAAGGGCATGACGCTTGCTGTCGCGGAATCCCTGACCGGCGGCCTGGTGGCGGCGGAGATCACCTCCGTCCCCGGGGCGTCCAAGGCCTTCCGGGGTTCGGTCACGGCCTACGCCACCGAACTCAAGCGGGAACTGCTCGGCGTCGACGCCACCCTGCTGGCGCGGAGCGGAGCGGTGGATCCGCAGGTGGCGGCGGAGATGGCGGCCGGTGTCCGCAAGGCGTTGGGCGCCGACTGGGGAATCGCGACCACGGGCGTCGCCGGCCCGGACCCCCAGGACGGACAGCCGGTCGGGACCGTCTACGTGGCCGTGAACGGGCCGCGGGAGGCGGCTTCGGGTTCCGCCGGTGGCGGAAAAGTGGAGTGCCTGCGGTTGAACGGCGACCGGGCGGAAATTCGTATGGAGAGTGTACGGAGCGTACTCGCACTGCTTCTCGAGGAGCTTGCGGGCGAACAGGCCGGGAATGAGCGGACACAGGATACGGAACGAAACGGGGGGTTTTGATGTTTGCAGCCCAGAGTGAACACGACATCGCTCCCCGCACGGCCGCGGCGCAAGGCGGTACGGTGGGGCGAGAAGGATCCCGATACACGGCCCGAGGAGGGAGCCACCGATGATTCTGCTCCGTCGCCTGCTGGGTGACGTGCTGCGTCGGCAGCGCCAGCGCCAGGGCCGTACTCTGCGCGAAGTCTCCTCGTCCGCCCGAGTCTCACTCGGCTATCTTTCCGAGGTGGAGCGGGGGCAGAAGGAGGCTTCCTCCGAGCTGCTCTCCGCGATCTGCGACGCGCTGGACGTACGGATGTCCGAGCTCATGCGGGAAGTGAGCGACGAACTCGCCCTCGCCGAGCTGGCCCGGTCGGCTGCAGCGACCCCCAGCGAACCCGTCCCCACGCCGGTTCGCCCGATGCTGGGTTCCGTCTCGGTGGCCGGTGTGCCACCGGAGCGGGTGACCATCAAGGCGCCCGCCGAAGCGGTGGACGTCGTCGCCGCCTGACGTCGTCGCCGTCTGGCGCGGTGGGACAGTGTGACAGGCCCCGGTCGGGGCCCTTCCGGGAGATCCGGAAGGGCGTCGCCGGGGTTTCGCCTGTCCGCGTTCCGGGGCCGTGCTTCCTCCGGTCCCCGCGCAGGTGTGCGTTTGCCGGTCCGAGGCGTGACCGCCATGGTTGAGGGAACGAGGGACCATGCGGGGGACCAGCCACGGAGGTGCGGATGTACGTCGTGAAGAGCCCATTGTCCGACGAGAACCTGAAGACCGTGTCCGAGGCGCTCCAGGGAGCCCTCGTCGACCTGGTGGACCTCAGCCTCGTGTCGAAGCAGATCCACTGGAACGTGGTCGGGCAGCGCTTCCGTTCCGTGCACCTGCAGCTCGACGAGGTGGTGACCCTCGCGCGGACGCACGCCGACACCGTCGCGGAGCGCGCCGCGGCACTGGGTGTCTCACCCGACGGGCGTGCCGCCACGGTGGCCGTCGGCAGCGGCATAGGGGTGACACCCGAGGGCTGGGTCGACGACACGGTCGCGGTGGGCGCCCTGGTGGACGCGTTGGGCGCGGTGATCGCGCGGATGCGTGAACGGGTCGGTGCGACCGGTGAGGCGGACCCGGTGAGCCAGGACCTCCTCATCGCGGTGACGGCGGATCTGGAGAAGCAGCACTGGATGTTCCAGGCGGAGAACGGGTGACGTGGCCCCGGGCGCTGCCCTGAGCGGCAGCGAGCCGGGCCGGGTGGGCGCGCAGCACGCGGAGCCCGGGGGACGCGCGGGAGCACCGGTGCGGCGGCTTGCGAGGGGTCTGCTGCGTGCGTGTGCCGTCGGTGCGCCCCGGTCGCCCGGGTGAGCCGCCTCACGGCGTCCGGCTGGAGGTGGAGGCCATGAGGGCGCGGGCGGTTCACTGGGGTGCCCGGGGCGTCGTCCTGGGGCTCGGGGCCTTGTGGTGGTGGGCCGTGACGAGGCTGCTGCTCGCGCCCGACGCCGGGGTGCGGGAGGCGACACTCGCGGCCGGTGGATGGGGACTGAGTCTGATTCCGGTGCACTGCATGCCGAAGGGCCGGACGAAAGGCGCCCACGCGGACGGGCGGTGGCGGCGGGCCCGGCCCCGGGAAGCGGGAGACGGTGCCCCGGCCGCGGGCATCGCGGCCGGGGGCGGCTCGCCGCCCGCCCCCTCGCCGGGCGGCACTTCGTCCGGGGACGTCACCGAGGCAGCGCCACACCCCCGCTCGGGCTGGGAGTCCGGCCCGTGGTGAAGGCCGCCGGCGTCGCGGCCGATGCCGCCGGTGGCACCGGTGACGGAGGGGTGCGGACGGTGAGACCGTACGGTGCGGTTGCCGTGCGGGGAAGGCGCGAGGACACCTGGCGGGGCGTCACATACCGGTTCGGGGCGCCGGTTCAGGAGCCGGGGCCGGGCCCTGCTGGCAGACGGGGCACCAGTAGGTGGGGCGCTCGCGGGAGCCGTCGCCCTGGTCGGCCCGGCGGACCGGGGTACGACAGCGCAGGCAGGGGCGGGTCGCGCGGCCGTAGACGAAAAGGTTCTGGTCGCGGCGGCCCGTGGTGCTGCGGACGGGGCGGTCGCGGTTGTGCTCCAGCAGCTTCCTGGCGAGTCCGGGCAGCTGTGCGGCGCGTTCGGCGGGCAGGGCGCCGACGGGGAGCCAGGGCGTGTTGCCGAGCAGGAAACAGAGCTCGCTCTTGTACACGTTGCCGATCCCGGCGAGGTTGCGCTGGTCGAGGAGGGCCTCGCCGAGCGGGCGGGCCGGGTCGCGCAGCAGGTTGGCCAGTGCCAGGGCGGAGTCCCAGTCCGGGCCGAGGAGATCGGGGCCGAGATGGCCGACCACGCGGTCCTCGTCGGTGGTGCGCAGGAGTTCGAGGACGGGCAGGCGGTAGCCGACGGCGGTGCGGTCGGCGTTGCCCAGGATCGCGCGGATCTGGTGGGTGGGGCCGCCGTCCCAGCGGCGCCCGTTCGCGTAGACCCGCCAGGAGCCGTCCATCCGCAGGTGCGAGTGCAGGGTCAGACCGCCCTCGACGCGGGTGAGGAGGTGCTTGCCGCGTGGCGTGACGTCCAGGACGGTGCGGCCGGTGAGGTCGGCGGTGGCGAACCTGGGCACCCGGAGGTCGCTGCGGGTCAGCACCGTGTCCGCGAGGGCGCTGTGCAGCCGCTTCGCGGCCTGCAGGACGGTATCTCCTTCGGGCATGGGTCAAGGGTGGCATGCCGTCGTGGGGTGTCCGGGGGAGCGCGCGGCCGGGCGGGCCGCAGGGGCTGTCCGGCTGGGGTGAGCCGGGTCCGGCCCGGTTCTCCGCACGGGGGGAGGAAGCCAGCTCGAGGAAGACCACTCCCGGGCCGGGCACGGCCCCTCCCGGTCCAGTGGGCCCGAGCGCGGGGGAGTGCGTGACACCCCGTTCGCCCGGAGCGATCCACCGGACAGGCCGAACAGACCCGAGTGGGGCCGTGGACGGCCGGCAGGACCGGGTCAGGCGCGGAGGCGCAGACCTCTGGTCAGGCGCGGAGGCGCAGACCTCTGGTCAGGCGCGGAGGCGCAGACCTCTGGTCAGGCGCGGAGGCGCAGACCTCTGGGGGTGGCGACGAAGCCCGCGGCCTCCAGGAGCGCCCCGAGCGGGGAGGTCAGGGCCGGGGCACCGTTGACCCGCTCCACGGTGACCGTGCCGAGGGAGCCCGCACGGGCTGCTCCGGCGAGTGCCTCCGCCGCCACGGGGAGACGGGGGTCGTCGGCGGGTTCGCCGGCCTGGTCCGCGGACCAGGCCAGCACCGTCTTGCCGCCGCGCTCCACGTAGAGCGTCAGCTCACCGTCGACGAGGACCACCAGCGAACCCGCCTTGCGCCCCGGCTTGTGTCCGGCGCCCGTCGGGGGCTCGGGCCAGCCCAGGGCGGCCCCGTACGCGTTCGCGGGGTCGGCGGCGGCCAGGACCACGGCCCGCAGGGCGGGGTCGGGGCCGGTGCGCCGGCCCGCGAACGGGTCGTACGACGGGCGCCTCCCCTGCTGCCAGGAGCCGGGCTCCTGCGGGGCGAGGTCGCGCGGGGAGACGTAGTCGCCCGGCGACGGCCGCGGGTACGGTGCCCGGCCGCCGCCGCCGCCGCCGTCCGGGAGGTGCGGGAAGCCGTCGTGGCCGGGTGCGGGCTCGGGAGAGCCGTCGGCGGGATCGACGGGCGGAGCGAAACCGTGCAGAGCGAGGGGACCGGTGCCGCCGGCGAAGGGGACGCCCTCGAGCGGGTCCCCCGGGCCGGGCCCGGGCGGGGCGTCGCCCCGGTCGAGGGCGTTGGTCGCCGCGCGGAGGCGGTCCACGGCGCCGTCCATGGCGAACTGAGCGGCCCCCAGCCCTTCCACCACATAGCCGCGGCGGGCCTGCCCGGTCTCCTCGAAGGCCGACAACACGCGGTAGACCGCGGAGAAACCGCCTTCGACGCCCTCCGCGGTCACCGCGCCCCGGGTGACCACGCCGTGCCGGTCGAGCAGGGTGCGGGCCAGCGCGTGGGCGCGGACCGTGGGATCGGTCTCCCGGTCCGGCAGCAGCGACCAGCGACCGGCCACCGTCGGAGGGCCGGTACGGGAGGTGCTGCGGGCGGCTGCCGTGAGCGAGCCGTACCGCCCGCGCGGGGCCGGGCGCTTCGCGCGGTGGGCGGTGGAGCCCGCGGTGCGGCCCGAGCCCAGCAGCGAGCGCAGGGGGGCCAGCGTGTCGTTGGTCAGCCGGCCGGACCAGGCCAGGTCCCAGACGGCGTCGGCCAGCTGGGGATCGGTGGCCTCCGGGTGGGTGGTGGCGCGGACCTGGTCGGCGATCTGGCGGAAGAACAGCCCGTAGCCGCCGGAAAGGGCGTCGAGGACCGACTGGTGCAGGGCGGTCGTCTCCAGGGGGTGCGGTGGCAGCAGCAGGGCGGCCGCGTCCGCGAGGTGGAGCGAGACCCAGCCGTCCTTGCCCGGAAGGGAACCGGCACCCGCCCACACCACCTCGCCGGTGGCCGTGAGCTCGTCCAGCATCGCCGGGGCGTAGTGCGCCACCCGGGAGGGCAGGACCAGCTTCTCCAGGGCGGACGCGGGCACGGAGGCCCCCTGCAACTGCTCGATCGCCCGCACCAGGCCGTCGACGCCGCGCAGCGTGTGCCCCTTGCCGATGTGCTGCCACTGGGGGAGGAACTGGGCGAGCGCGGCCGGCGGCGCCGGTTCCAGCTCGTGCCGCAGGGCCGCCAGGGAACGGCGGCGCAACCGGCGCAGCACGGCCGCGTCGCACCACTCCTGGCCGATCCCGGCCGGGTGGAACTCGCCCTGGACCACCCTGCCCGCCGCCGAGAGCCGCTGCAGGGCGCCCTCGGTGACCGCCACGCCCAGCCCGAAGCGGGCCGCGGCCGTGGCCGACGTGAACGGGCCGTGCGTGCGCGCGTACCGGGCGAGCAGGTCGCCGAGCGGATCCTTGACCGGTTCGGTGAACGCTTCCGGCACACCGACCGGCAGCGCCGTGCCCAGCGCGTCACGCAGCCGCCCGGCATCCTCGATCGCCGCCCAGTGCTCGGTGCCGGCGACGCGGACCCGGATCGCACGGCGTGCCGACACCAGGTCCGCCGCCCACCGCGGCTCGGCGCCCCGCTCCGCCAGCTCGGCCCCGGTGAGCGGGCCGAGCACGCGCAGCAGGTCGGCCACGCCCTCCGCGTCCTTGACCCGCCGGTCCTCGGTGAGCCACAGCAGCTCACGCTCCAGCTCGGCCAGCACCTCGGCGTCGAGCAGCTCGCGCAGCTCCGCCCGGCCGAGCAGTTCGGCCAGCAGCCGCGAGTCCAGCGACAGGGCCGCCGCGCGGCGCTCGGCGAGCGGGGAGTCGCCCTCGTACAGGAACTGGGCGACGTACCCGAACAGCAGCGAGCGGGCGAAGGGGGACGGCTCGGGGGTGGTGACCTCGACGAGCCGCACCTTGCGGGACTCCAGGTCGCCCATCAGCTCGACGAGCCCGGGGACGTCGAAGACGTCCTGGAGACATTCGCGGACCGCCTCCAGGACGATCGGGAACGAGCCGAACTCGCCCGCCACCTGGAGCAGCTGGGACGCACGCTGACGCTGCTGCCACAACGGGGTGCGCTTGCCGGGACTGCGGCGCGGCAGCAGCAGCGCGCGGGCGGCGCACTCGCGGAAGCGGGACGCGAACAGCGCCGAGCCACCCACCTGGTCGGTGACCACCTGATCGACCTCCCCCTTGTCGAAGAGGACGTCCGACGCTCCCAGGGGCGCCTGGTCCGCGTCGTACTCGGTGCCCGCGCGCACCGGCTCCTGGTCGAGCAGGTCCAGGCCCATCAGGTCGGCGTCCGGCAGGCGCAGCACGATGCCGTCGTCGGCGTGCATCACCTGGGCGTCC
Source organism: Streptomyces sp. NEAU-W12 (assembly GCF_026242095.1). Taxonomy (NCBI): domain Bacteria; kingdom Bacillati; phylum Actinomycetota; class Actinomycetes; order Kitasatosporales; family Streptomycetaceae; genus Streptomyces; species Streptomyces sp. NEAU-W12. The sequence goes on along the minus strand of NZ_JAPJDM010000005.1, from coordinate 309,518 downwards.
ATGCCGTACCGCTCGGAGAGACGCGCCCCGAGCGCGAGCGCCCACGGGGCGTGCACCTGGGCGCCGAACGGGGAGTGGACGACGACCCGCCAGTCGCCGAGCTCGTCACGGAAGCGCTCCACGACGATCGTGCGGTCGTCCGGGACGTGGCCGCAGGCCTGGCGCTGTTCGTCGAGGTAGGACAGCACGTTGTCCGCGGCCCGGGCGTCGAGCCCGGCGTCGAGGAGCCGGGGACGCGCCTCCTGCGGAGACAGCGAGCCGACCTCGCGCAGGAAGGCGCCCACCGCACGGCCCAGCTCCAGCGGGCGGCCCAGCTGGTCCCCCTTCCAGAACGGGAGCCGGCCCGGCACACCCGGGGCCGGGGAGACCAGCACCCGGTCGCGCGTGATGTCCTCGATGCGCCAGGAACTGGTGCCGAGTGTGAACACGTCGCCGACGCGGGACTCGTAGACCATCTCCTCGTCGAGTTCGCCGACCCGTCCGCCGCCCTTCTTGGGGTCAAAGCCCGCGAGGAACACCCCGAACAGGCCCCGGTCGGGGATGGTGCCCCCGGAGGTGACGGCCAGCCGCTGCGCCCCCGGACGGCCGGTGATCCCGCCCGTGACCCGGTCCCACACCACGCGCGGGCGCAGCTCCGCGAACGCGTCGGAGGGATAGCGTCCGGCGAGCATGTCCAGTACGGCCGTGAAGGCCGACTCGGGCAGTGAGGCGAAGGGCGCGGCCCGGCGGACCACCGCCAGGAGGTCGTCGAACTGCCAGGTGTCCATGGCCGTCATGGCGACGATCTGCTGGGCCAGCACGTCCAGCGGGTTCGTGGGAACGCGCAGCGACTCGATGGAGCCCGTCCGCATCCGCTCGGTGACCACCGCGGCCTGGACGAGGTCGCCCCGGTACTTCGGGAACACCACCCCCGTGGAGACCGCTCCCACCTGATGCCCCGCGCGGCCGACCCGCTGGAGCCCCGAGGCCACGGAGGGCGGTGACTCCACCTGGACCACCAGGTCGACCGCGCCCATGTCGATACCCAGCTCGAGGCTGGAGGTGGCCACCACCGCGGGCAGCCGGCCCGCCTTGAGGTCCTCCTCGACCTGGGCGCGCTGCTCCTTGGACACCGAGCCGTGGTGCGCACGGGCGATGACGGCGGGTGCGCCCCGGGCGGCCCCGGAGCCGCCCATCAGCTCGGCGGGGGAGTGGCGCTCGTCCAGGGGCTCGCCGGTGGCCCGCTCGTGGGCGATCTCGTTGAGCCGGTTGCACAGGCGCTCCGCGAGGCGGCGGGAGTTCGCGAACACGATCGTCGAACGGTGGGACTGGACCAGGTCGGCGATCCGCTCCTCGACGTGCGGCCAGATCGACGGGCGCTCCGCACCCCCGGCCCCCTCCGAGCCGTCCGCCACCGGAGAGCCGCCCAGCTCGCCCAGGTCCTCGACCGGGACCACGACGGACAGGTCGAACTCCTTGCCCGAATCCGGCTGGACGATCTCCACCCTGCCGCGCGGGGACAGGAAACGGGCGATCTCGTCGACCGGACGGACCGTCGCCGACAGGCCGATACGGCGGGCCGGCCGGGGCAGCAGCTCGTCCAGCCGCTCCAGGGACAGCCCCAGATGCGCCCCGCGCTTGGTACCGGCGACCGCGTGCACCTCGTCCAGGATCACCGTCTCGACGCCCGTCAGCGCGTCGCGCGCGGCTGACGTCAGCATCAGGAACAAGGACTCCGGGGTGGTGATCAGGATGTCCGGCGGGCGGGTGGACAGGGCCCGTCGCTCGGCGGGCGGGGTGTCGCCGGAGCGGATCCCGACCTTCACCTCGGGCTCGGGCAGCCCCAGGCGCACGGACTCCTGGCGGATGCCGGTCAGCGGGCTGCGCAGATTGCGCTCGACGTCGACGGCCAGGGCCTTGAGCGGGGAGACGTACAGGACGCGGCAGCGCTTGTGGTGGTCCGCGGGCGGAGGCGCGGCGGCCAGCTGGTCCAGGGCCGCGAGGAAGGCGGCCAGTGTCTTGCCGGAGCCGGTGGGGGCGACCACCAGCACGTCCGAACCCTCCCGGAGGGCACGCCACGCGCCCGCCTGGGCCGCGGTGGGCGCGGAGAACGCCCCCGTGAACCAGCCGCGGGTCGCGGCGGAGAAGCCGTCCAGGGCCGGGTGTGGAGTACTGACCATGCGTCCATCCTGCACCCGGGCACCGACAACGGGGCTGAGCCGGGCGGATGCCCGGCCCCCCGCGCGCGACAATGGCCGCATGGCGGAAACCGGCACGGAGCGCGCGCGGCACTGGCAGTACGCCGAACTGCCCGGCGTCGACCTGCTGCGGGCCCGCTACATCCGCAAGACGTTCGTGCGGCACACCCACGAGAACTTCGTCATCGCCGCCATCGCCGACGGGGTGGAGGTCTTCCACCACGGCGGGGCCGACCAGTACGCGGGCGCCGGAACACTCGCGCTGGTGAACCCGGACACCCCGCACACCGGACGGGCGGGGGTGCCCGAGGGATGGCGGTACGGCGCGCTCTACCCGCCGCCCGAGGCGGTCGCGGCCATCGCCGCCGAGACCACCACCCTGCGCGGCACCCCGGGGTTCGCGGCACCGGTGCTCGACGACCCGTACACCGTCCGCCTGGTGCACCAGGTGCTGCGGGCCACCGACGAGGGCAACGCGCTCGCCGCCGACACCCTGCTGAGGGTGGCCGTGACCCGGCTGCTCCGGCTGAACGGCGGCCCGCTGCCCCGGCGCCGGGTGCGCACGGCCGGTGCCCGGACCGCCGCACGCGCGCGTGCCCTGCTCGAGGAACGGATGCCCGCGCCGCCGACGCTGGAGCAACTCGCCGACGAACTCGGCACCAGCCCGTTCGCACTGCTGCGGGCCTTCCGCGCCACCTACGGGATGCCGCCGCACGCCTGGCTCACCGACGCACGGGTACGGCGGGCGCGCCGGCTCCTCGACGCGGGCACGCTGCCGTCGGAGGCCGCCGTCGCCGTCGGGTTCACCGACCAGCCGCACCTGAACCGCCACTTCGGCCGGATCGTCGGAGTGCCTCCGGGCGCCTACCAGCGTGAGCGCAAGAACGTACAAGACGCGGGGAGCACGCTCCACCTACCGTCCGGAGCGTGGCAGCAGAACAACGGACAGCACTCGCAGCGGCGCGCGACGGGGACGCCCCGGGGGAAAAACCGGACGGCACCGTCGTCCGGGACGCCCTGGGGGTCGGGATCGCCGTCGGACTCTCCGGATTCGCCTTCGGGGTGACCTCGGCCGGCAGCGGACTCACGCTGCTGCAGACCTGCGCGCTCAGCCTGCTGGTGTTCACCGGCGCGTCCCAGTTCGCCCTGGTGGGGGCGCTGGCGGCCGGAGGAGGCCCGTTCACGGCCGCCGCCGGAGCGTTCTTCCTGGGCGTGCGGAACGCCTTCTACGGATTGCGCCTGTCCCAGCTGCTGGCCCTCCCGCGCGCGGCGCGGCCCTTCGCGGCCCAGTGGGTCATCGACGAGACGGCCGCGGTCTCCCTCGCCCAGCCCACCCGGCGCAGCGCCCGGATCGGCTTCCTGGTCACCGGGCTCAGCCTGTACGTCCTGTGGAACCTCACCACCCTGCTCGGCGCGCTGGGCGCCGAGGCCATCGGGGACACCGACGCCTGGGGCCTGGACGCGGCCGGTCCCGCGGTCTTCCTGGCCCTGCTCGCCCCGATGCTGCAAACCGGCACCGAACGGCTGGTCGCCGGGCTCGCCGTCCTGCTGGGACTCGGTCTGCTGCCGGTCCTGCCCGCCGGTGTACCGGTTCTGGTGGCCGCCCTCGCGGCACCAGCCGTCCTGTGGGCCCGGGGCCGCCGCAGCGGCACACCGCGCGGCGACGTACCGGGGCAGGGCGACGCGCCGGCGCGCGGTGACGTGGCGGAGGAGAACCGTTGAACATCTGGATCGCGATCGGCGTGACCGCCCTCGGCTGCTACGCCGCCAAGCTGGCCGGGCTCCTGGTGCCCGCCGGCGCCCTCGAGCGGCCGCTCGTCCGGCGCCTCGCCGCCCTGCTGCCCGTCGCCCTGCTCGCCGCCCTGACCGCCCAGCAGACCTTCGCCGACGGCCGGACGCTCGTGCTGGACGCGCGGGCGGTGGGGCTCGCGGCCGCCTCCGCCGCGCTGGTGCTGCGCGCCCCGTTCCTGGTCGTCGTCGGGGCGGCCGTGGCGGTGACGGCGGGAGCCCGGGCCCTCGGCGGGTGAGACGGCGCCGAGGGGCAGACCGGGCGGCCGGGCGGTGCCGGGTCGGCCGATCGCGTGGCCGTTACACCGTGAGCGCGCGCAGCGCGTCGACGGTCGTCACCGGGCGGGTCTCCGGGGCCCGGGCGGGCGGGTCCGGTGTCCGGGTGCGGGCATGGGGCCGACCGTAGGCGCACAGCGGTGCCGGCAGGAGGTCGCCGTCCCGCCCCACCTCCGTGGACGGGATACTGGGGGCATGCGGTTGACGGTCTTCTGGGAACGGATGGCGGAGCACTTCGGCACAGGCGGCGCCGACACCTTCGCGCGCGATCACGTCATGTCGGAACTCGGCGGGCGCACCGTGCACGAGGCGCTGGGGGCCGGCTGGGCGGCCAAGGACGTCTGGCAGGTGGTCTGCGCCGTGATGAACGTCCCCCGCGAGAGGCGCTGATCGTCACAGAGACGGGTCGAGGGCAGACGCTGCCGCCGGCGTGGGCGAGACTTGGCCCGTGGCACCCACTGAAGAGACCGGGCAGGCAGCCCAGCACCCCTCCGCGTCAGGCACACCGCCGACCCCAGCCCCTCCGGCGGGTGGCTCGGCTCCGCCGCCGGGCTCCCGCATGCCGCGCTGGCTGCCGCGCGCCATGGTGCTCGCGCTCGCGCTGATCGCCCTGTTCCAGCTGGGCAGCTGGGCCTTCCACGAGCTCACCGGCCTGCTGATCAACATTCTCATCGCGTTCTTCCTGGCGCTCGCCGTCGAACCCGCGGTGAGCTGGATGGCCGGGCGCGGGGTGCGCCGGGGGCTGGGCACCTTCCTGGTCTTCCTGGGCGTGCTGATCGTGGCGGCGGGCTTCGTCACGCTGCTCGGATCCATGCTGGCGGGGCAGATCATAAAGATCGTCGAGGACTTCCCGGAGTACCTCGACTCCGTCATCAACTGGATCAACACGCACTTCCACACCGAGCTGCGGCGCGTGGACATCCAGGAGGGCCTGCTCCGCTCCGACTGGCTGCGCACCTACGTGCAGAACAGCGCCACCGGCGTCCTGGACGTCTCCACGCAGGTCCTCGGGGGCCTCTTCCAGTTGCTGACCATCGGGCTGTTCTCGTTCTACTTCGCCGCCGACGGCCCGCGGCTGCGCCGCACCATCTGCTCCGTACTGCCGCCCGCCCGGCAGACCGAGGTGCTGCGCGCGTGGGAGATCGCCGTGAACAAGACCGGCGGCTACCTGTACTCGCGCGGGCTGATGGCGCTGGTCTCCGGCATGGCCCACTACGTGCTGCTGGAGATCCTCGAGGTGCCCTACGCGCCCGTGCTCGCCGTGTGGGTGGGCCTGGTGTCGCAGTTCATCCCCACCATCGGCACGTATCTGGCGGGCGCCCTGCCCATGCTGATCGCCTTCGCGGTCGACCCCTGGTACGCGCTGTGGGTGCTGATCTTCGTGGTGATCTACCAGCAGTTCGAGAACTACGTGCTGCAGCCCAAGCTGACCTCGAGGACCGTCGACATCCACCCGGCGGTCGCCTTCGGCTCGGTCGTCATGGGCACCGCCCTGCTCGGCGCCGTCGGCGCGCTGATCGCCATTCCCGCGGTCGCCACCCTCCAGGCGTTCATGGGCGCGTACGTGAAGCGCTACGACGTCACCGACGACCCCCGCGTGCACGGCCACCGCAGGACGGGCCCCGGTGAGGGCGGTTCCGGCTCCGGCGAGGGCGGTTCCGGAGAGCGGCGGCCCCTCCTCGCCCGCGCCCGGCGCCTCCGGGACCGCCGACCGGCTCCGGCGCCCCTCGGGGCCGAGGACTCCTGAGCGCCGTGGTCCGCCGCGGACCGATGCGGACCGCCGCGGACCGCTCCGGCCGACGGAGCGGACCGTCGGCCGGAGGCGTTGCCGGAGGGTGAACGACTCGTGGGAGTGCCGGGTGGCGCGCTTGACACTAAAATCGAACATCTATTCTCATGAGTGTGCCGGTGGAGCCCGAGGACGAGCGGTTCGGCCCGGTTGGGGCAGGAATGGGCTTCGGTTGTCCACAGGCTGGAGGTGCGTCGGGGCGCGTTGTCAGTGGCAGGCGCTAGCGTCATTGACGTGAAGCGATCGACTCAAGCAAATCGGGTGGAACCCATGGCAGGAAACGACCGCGAGAAGGCGCTCGACGCCGCACTCGCACAAATTGAACGGCAATTCGGCAAGGGCGCGGTCATGCGCATGGGTGACCGGTCGAAGGAGCCCATCGAGGTCATCCCCACCGGGTCGACCGCGCTCGACGTGGCCCTCGGGGTCGGCGGCCTGCCGCGCGGCCGCGTCATCGAGGTCTACGGCCCCGAGTCCTCGGGCAAGACGACCCTGACCCTGCACGCGGTGGCGAACGCGCAGAAGGCCGGCGGCCAGGTCGCGTTCGTGGACGCGGAGCACGCTCTCGACCCCGAGTACGCGCAGAAGCTCGGCGTCGACATCGACAACCTGATCCTGTCCCAGCCGGACAACGGCGAGCAGGCGCTGGAGATCGTGGACATGCTGGTCCGCTCCGGAGCCCTCGACCTCATCGTGATCGACTCCGTCGCGGCGCTCGTGCCGCGCGCGGAGATCGAGGGTGAGATGGGCGACAGCCACGTGGGTCTGCAGGCCCGCCTGATGAGCCAGGCGCTGCGGAAGATCACCAGCGCGCTCAACCAGTCCAAGACCACCGCGATCTTCATCAACCAGCTCCGCGAGAAGATCGGCGTGATGTTCGGCTCGCCGGAGACCACGACCGGTGGCCGGGCGCTGAAGTTCTATGCCTCGGTGCGTCTGGACATCCGCCGGATCGAGACGCTGAAGGACGGCACGGACGCGGTCGGCAACCGCACCCGGGTCAAGGTCGTCAAGAACAAGGTGGCGCCGCCCTTCAAGCAGGCCGAGTTCGACATCCTCTACGGCCACGGCATCAGCCGCGAGGGCGGCCTGATCGACATGGGCGTGGAGCACGGCTTCGTCCGCAAGGCCGGCGCCTGGTACACGTACGAGGGCGACCAGCTCGGCCAGGGCAAGGAGAATTCCCGCAACTTCCTCAAGGACAACCCCGACCTCGCCAACGAGATCGAGAAGAAGATCCTGAAGAAGCTGGGCGTCGGCGTGCAGCCCGAGGAGCCGGCCGGGGAGAAGAGCGCGGATGCCGCCGGCGCCGCTGCTCCGACCGACTCGGCCGTGACTTCGGTCCCGGCCTCGGCTTCGGCGGCCAAGACCGTCAAGTCCAGGGCCGCCGCGGCCAAGAGCTGACCCGTGACCCGACGAACCGACTGGGCCGACTACGAGTTCGCCGCTTCCGGCGCCCCACGGGGGACGGGCGCGGCACGCGGCGACGACCCGGCCGCGCGCGGTGACGGGGCATACGGGGACCCCGGCGGCGGGGCGCACGGGGACCCCGGCGGCGGGGACGGCTTCTTCGACGACTTCTCCGGTGAGGACGCGGGCGGGACCCGGCGCCGGGGCGGCACCGGATTGTCCCGTCGCGCGGGGAGCTCACGGGGAGGCGGCTCGTGTGACGGCGGGCCGCGCGGTGGGCGCGGACGCCGGGCTTTCGGCGCGGCGGCCGCGGCGGACGGGGACGACTCCTCCGCGCCGGGGGCCGGGCGGGAGGAGTCTGCGGGGGACCCGGTCGAGCGGGCGCGGGCCATCTGTCTGCGCCTGCTCACCGGAACCCCGCGCACCCGCAAGCAGCTCGCCGACGCCCTGCGCAAACGGGAGATCCCGGACGAGGCCGCCGAGGAGGTGCTGTCCCGGTTCGAAGAGGTCGGACTGATCAACGACAGTGCCTTCGCGGACGCCTGGGTCGAGTCCCGGCACCACGGCCGGGGCCTGGCACGGCGCGCCCTCGCCCAGGAGCTGCGGACCAAGGGCGTCGACTCCACGCTGATCGACGCGGCCGTCTCCCGGCTCGACTCCGAACAGGAAGAGGCCACCGCGCGCGAGCTCGTCGCCCGCAAGCTGCGCTCCACCCGCGGACTCGACCGCGACAAGCGGATCCGCCGCCTCGCCGGCATGCTCGCCCGCAAGGGCTACCCCGAGGGCCTCGCCCTGCGCGTGGTCCGCCGGGCACTGGAGGAGGAGGGCGAGGACACGGAGTTCCTGGAGGGCGGCGGGTACTGAGGGCCCGTGCCCCGCGTCCGTACCGGCAGCCCCGCCGCTCGCCAGGCCCGGAAGCCACCGACCAGGCCGGTGGCGCGGTGGAGTCCCAGCCGGGGCAGGGGCTCAGCGGCCAGGCCGGAGACGTGGCCCTCGTCGCAGACCACGACGCCGCGCAGGTCGTGGCCGGCCGCCGGCCGCCCCGGGAAACGACGGCCGCCCCGGAAGGCCGAGACGCCGCTCCCGTCCGTTGCGCTCGACGACGAGGGCGCCGGGCACCGCCCCGTCCCGGCCGTGCAGGGCGGCCGCACAGCGGATGCCGTTCAGCAGGGTTCTCCCGTCGCGGGCGGGCTCGCGAGCGGAGACCGCCTCGATGCGTTCGTAGCCCGTGCGGGCCCGCTCCAGCAACTCGTCGACCGCCGAGGCGTCAGCGGCCACCACCTCAACGCGACCTGACGCCGGCCCCGGTCTCCGTCCGCGCTCCCGTCTCAGCCCCTGCCCCGGGGTCCGTGCCGGCGGCCCCCGTCGCTGCCTCGGTCGTCCCCGCCCGAGCCGAAGCCGGCCCGCCGACCGCCGTCTCGGCCGCCGTGTACAAGGACGCGGGACGGACCCCGCCCAGCGCCGTGACCATGCGCCCGTCGGGGCGCACCAGCAGCACGGTGTGGGCCGCCGCCCCCGGATAGCCCTCCGCGACCAGCAGCTCGGCCGGGTGCGGGAGTGCCGCCACCGCCGACGCGAGCCGGGGCATGATCCCGGCGGACACCCAGTGCCTGCGCTCCCACACCCCGGTGCCCGGCGCGATCAGCACCACCAGCAGCGCCCCCCGGCCCAGCCGCTCCCGCAGCCGGACGAAGGTGCCGTCCTCCGCCGTGACCCGTACATCGGTGACCGGCGCGCCGGCCGGCGTGTCCACGGGGACCTCGCCCTCGAGGAGCGGGGGCGTCAGGGGCGAGTCGGTGTGCACGCCCGGCGCGCCCAGCGTCCCCTGTCCCAGATGTCCCTCGACCAGGAACGCGTCATGACCGCGGGCGGTGCCGGGGACGTAGGAGCGCAGGCCTTTGCCGCCCCGTACCAGTGGCAACGCCTGGTCGGCGGCGCGCAGCCGGGCGGCGACGATCGCCCGCCGCTCCGTCTGGTAGCTGTCCAGCAGCGCTTCGTGCGGACCGTGGTGCCAGGCCAGGGCAAGCTTCCAGGCGAGGTTGTCCGCGTCACGGAGCCCCTCGTCGAGCCCGTGCGTGCCCAGGACGCCGAGCAGGTGCGCGGCGTCCCCGGCGAGGAACACACGGCCGGACCGCCAGCGCCGGGCGAGCCGGTGGTGGACGGTGTGGACCCCGGTGTCGAGCAGTTCGTACGGTGGTGTCGGGCCTTCGGCCCAGCCGGCCAGGGTCTCGCGGACCCGGGCGAGGAGCAGTTCGGGGGTGACCAGTTCCTTGCCCGGAGGCATCAGCCAGTCCAGCCGCCACACGCCGTCCGGCAGCGGGCGCGCGCTGATCTCCCCGGCGAAGGGGCCGGAGGTGCGCCACGGCGGCATCCGGTGCAGCAACGCCTCCTGGGGCCAGGGGAGTTCCGTGCGCAGTGCGGCCACGGCGTGACGCTCCACCGCCGTGCGGCCGGGGAAACGGATGTCCTGGAGCTTGCGCACGGTGGAGCGGGGGCCGTCGCAGCCGACCAGGTGGCTGCCGCGCCACCAGGTGCCTCCGGGGCCGCGGGTGTGCGCGGTGATACCGGAGGGCTCCTGTTCGAGGGAGTCCAGACGGCTGTCGGCGACGACCTCGACGAGCCGCTCGCCGGCGAGAGCCGCGCGCAGGGCGCCGGTCAGGACGTGCTGGGCGATGTGCACCGGGCCGGGCTCGGCGTCGTCGAAGACGATCTCGTGTGTCACCTGCTTGCGCCGCATCGACCGCCATCCGGCCCAGGGCGAACCGGCGGGGGTGAGCGGCGCACCGGTCAGTCGTTCCACGAGTTCCGTGGTGTCCTCGCGCAGTACCACGGAGCGCGCGGGACGCGGCTCGTCCTTGCCCGGTCCCTCGTCGAGGACCACGCAGGGCACCTCCTGACGTGCCAGTGCCAGGGCGAGCGTGAGCCCGACGGGCCCCGCTCCGACGATGATCACCGGGTCCACGGCGCGACGCCCCCTGCTCGAAGTGACGTCCGGAGGGACGAGGAGGAACAGGAAGAGGGAGCAGGGTGCACGATCACAGAACGTATGCAACCTATTGCCGGTGCTTGCGTCAAGTGACCGAAGGCCGGTGGCGATCATGAAGTGGGGCGGGCCGCGTCACCTCACGTGACTGCTCGTCACCTGAGTCCGGTTCATACCGCTCGTTCGCACCGGTGGCGTGGGCCTGCCCCCGGCATGACGAGGGCCCGCCGGGCAACGGCGGGCCCTCGTCATGCCGGACGACGTGCGCACGGCGGGGCGTGCGTCAGGCGGTGCGGTCCCCGCCCGCCTCGTGGGTGCCCCCGACCTCGGCCGCGTTCATCTCCTCGACGTCCTCGGCACCGAGGACCGCTCCCGTGCCGCGCTTGCTGCGGCGCAGCCGTCCCTCCAGCCAGGAGGCGAAGGAGGTGAGGAGGAAGTTCAGGAGGATGAAGACGACCGCCACGACGATGAAGCTCGGGATGACGTTGGCGTAGTTGGCCGCGAGCGTGCCGCGTGCGTTCAGCAGCTCGGTGAAGTTGAGCAGCACACCACCCAGCGCGGTGTCCTTCACGATGACGACGAGCTGGCTGACGATCGCCGGCAGCATCGCGGTGACGGCCTGCGGCAGCAGGATGGTCTTCATCGTCTGGCTCTTGCGCAGTCCGATGGCGTAACCCGCCTCGGACTGGCCCTTGGGCAGAGAGAGGATGCCCGCCCGGACGATCTCGGCGAGCACCGAGGCGTTGTAGAGCACCAGGCCGGTGACGACCGCGTACAGCGGGCGGTCGTCGCTGGAGATGCCCGTGGAGCGGACGTAGACCTCGTTGGCGAACAGCATCAGCAGCAGCACCGGGATGGCCCGGAAGAACTCGACCACGACGCCGGCGGGAACCCGTACCCAGCGGTGGTCGGAGAGGCGGGCGATGCCGAGGACCGCGCCCAGCGGAAGGGCGATGACCATGGCGAGCGCGGCGGCCTTCAGAGTGTTACCGAGGCCCGGCAACAGGTATGTCGTCCATGCCTGGGACTCGGTGAACGGCTTCCACAGGGCCCACTCCAGCTGGCCCTTGTCGTCCATCGTCCGGTAGACCCACCACAGGGCGAGGGCCAGGACGACGACGAACACGACCGAGAAGATGACGTTGCGCCGCTTGGCCCGGGGGCCGGGGGCGTCGTACAGAACGGAGGTCACCGCTTCACCGCCAGTCGCTTGCTCAGCCAGCCGAGGAACAGGCCGGTGGGCAGGGTCAGTACCACGAATCCGAAGGCGAAGACCGCGCCGATGAGCAGCGTCTGCGCCTCGTTCTCGATCATTTCCTTCATCAGCAGTGCGGCCTCCGCCACACCGATCGCGGCCGCCACCGTCGTGTTCTTGGTCAGCGCGATCAGCACGTTCGCGAGCGGCCCGATGACCGAGCGGAACGCCTGCGGCAGCACGATCAGGCCGAGGACCTGCGAGAAGTTCAGGCCGATGGCGCGGGCCGCCTCGGCCTGCCCGACGGGCACGGTGTTGATGCCGGAGCGCAGTGCCTCGCAGACGAAGGCCGCGGTGTAGGCGGCCAGACCGAGCACCGCGAGGCGGAACCCCTGGAGCGCGAAGTCGTCGGGCGCGCCCATGGTCATGCTGAAGATGTCGGCGAGGCCGAGCGAGGTGAAGACGATGATGACCGTCAGGGGGGTGTTCCGGACGATGTTCACGTAGGCGGTGCCGAACCCTCGCATCAGCGGGACGGGGCTGACCCGCATCGCCGCGAGCAGGGTGCCCCAGACCAGGGCGCCGACGCCCGAGAAGACGGTGAGCTTCACCGTCATCCAGAAGGCGCCCAACAAGGTTGGATCGTCATAGTCAGAAATGAAGTCGAACACGATCTCCCGCGCTTCCGGGTGTGTGGCGTACGTGGCGGACGCGGCGCGCCGCCGTCCTGATCGCGACGGACGGCGGCGTGCCTCAGAAACCCGCGTTACTACTGGACGGCCCGGGGGCCTACTGAACGATGTCGCCGATCTTCGGGGCCGGCTCGTTCTTGTACTCGGCCGGACCGAAGTTCGCCTCGACCGCCTCGTCCCAGGCCTTGTCGTCGACCATCTTCTCCAGCGCGTCGTTGATCTTGTTCACGGTCTCGGTGTCACCCTTCTTGACACCGATGCCGTAGTTCTCGTTGCTCAGCTTCAGACCGGCGAGCTTGAACTGGCCCTTGTACTGGTCCTGCGCGGCGAAGCCGGCGAGGATCGAGTCGTCGGTGGTCAGTGCGTCGACGGCACCACTCTGCAGACCGGCGATGCACTCCGAGTAGGTGCCGTTCTCCTTCAGCTGCGCCTTCGGGGCGAAGTCCCTCTTGACATTCTGCGCCGAGGTCGAGCCGGTCACGGAACACAGCTTCTTGTCGTTCAGGTCCGTGGCGTCGGTGATGTCCGAGTCCGCCTTCACCAGCAGGTCCTGGTGGGCCAGCAGGTACGGGCCGGCGAAGTCGACCTTCTCCTCGCGCTCGTCGGTGATGGAGTAGGTCGCCGCGATGAACTTCACGTCCCCGCGCGCGAGGGCGTTCTCGCGGTCGGCGCTCTTGGTCTCGACCCACTCGATCTGGTCGGCCTCGTAGCCGAGCTCCTTGGCGACGTAGGTCGCCACGTCCACGTCGAAGCCGGTGAAGGAGCCGTCGGGCGTCTTCAGGCCGAGACCGGGCTGGTCGTACTTGATGCCGATCTTGATCTTCTCGCCGCCCCCGGAGGCGGAGGACGAACCGCTGTCGCCGCTGTCCTCGCCGCCGCACGCGGTGGCGGTCAGGGCGAGGGCGAACACGGCGGCCGAGGCGGCGGTGACCTTGCGGAGCTTCATGGTGCACATCCTTTTGACTGGTGAGGTGATGCGGCCCGTTTCAGGGGGGGGCGATGCGGCCCCGGCCATCCGGTGACACACGTCGTCCGAGCGCCGGGCGCAGGACGTCAGTGGTGCAGGATCTTCGACAGGAAGTCCTTGGCACGGTCGCTGCGCGGGTTGCTGAAGAACTGGTCCGGCGTGGCCTGTTCGACGATGCGGCCGTCCGCCATGAACACCACGCGGTTGGCGGCCGAACGGGCGAAGCCCATCTCGTGGGTCACGACGATCATGGTCATGCCGTCGCGGGCGAGCTGCTGCATGACCTCCAGCACCTCGTTGATCATCTCCGGGTCGAGCGCCGACGTCGGCTCGTCGAAGAGCATGACCTTGGGCTCCATCGCCAGGGCCCGCGCGATGGCGACGCGCTGCTGCTGGCCGCCGGAGAGCTGCGCGGGGTACTTGTCGGCCTGAGAACTCACGCCGACCCGGTCGAGCAGGGCCCGGGCCCGCTCCTCGGCGGCCTTCTTGTCCTTCTTGCGGACCTTGATCTGGCCCAGCGTCACGTTCTCGAGCACGGTCTTGTGCGCGAAGAGGTTGAAGGACTGGAAGACCATCCCCACGTCGGCCCGCAGCCGGGCGAGCTCCTTGCCCTCGTGCGGCAGGGGCTTGCCGTCGATCGTGATCGACCCGTCGTCGATCGTCTCCAGCCGGTTGATGGCGCGGCACAGGGTGGACTTACCGGACCCGGAGGGCCCGATGACGACGACGACTTCGCCGCGGGTAATCGTCAGGTCGATGTCCTGGAGTACGTGCAACGCGCCAAAGTGCTTGTTGACGCTCTTCAGGACGACCAGATCGCCAGTCGCGGCCACATCCTCCTTGGCCACCGATACTTCGGTCATCGCTCTCAGGCTCCGTCCTCCTCGGTTTGGGAGGACACTAGTAATCCCTCAGACCTGCGTCATCACATCTGAGGGGAATCTGAGCATCACGATCCGGTAGCAATCGGACACGTGTCGTAGCGCTTGTGAGCTGGGCTCATTTCGGCCGGGTAACGGTACCGAAGAGCAACCGGAACCCCCTTGACGCCGTCCTCGTTCATCGGCGTCACTGCAGGGTGCGCACGCGCGTGTGCACGATTTTCTACACACCCGAATCGTACGGCCGATGAACCGAAGGGGGACCGGATGAGACTGCTTCTCGTCGAGGACGACAACCACGTCGCCGCCGCCCTGTCGGCCGTCCTGGCGCGGCACGGCTTCGACGTCACCCACGCGCGCAGCGGCGAGGAGGCCCTCCGGGCGCTCGTCCCCGATCCCGACGGCTTCGGTGTCGTCCTCCTCGATCTGGGCCTGCCCGACCAGGACGGCTACGAGGTGTGCGGCAAGATCCGCAAACGCACCGGCACCCCGGTGATCATGGTCACCGCCCGCGCCGACGTGCGCTCCCGCATCCACGGCCTCAACCTCGGTGCCGACGACTACGTGGTCAAGCCCTACGACACCGGCGAACTCCTCGCCCGGATCCACGCCGTCAGCCGGCGCACCGTCCAGGAGGACGCCCCCGGCAGTGGCGAGGGAGAGCTGCGGATCGGGTCCGTGCGCATCGAGCTGCCGACCCGGCAGGTCAGCGTGAACGGTGCGGTCGTCCCGCTGACCCGCAAGGAGTTCGATCTGCTGGCCCTGCTCGCCCAGCGCCCCGGGGTCGTCTTCCGCCGTGAGCAGATCATCAGCGAGGTGTGGCAGACCAGCTGGGAGGGCACCGGGCGCACCCTGGAGGTGCACGTCGCCTCCCTGCGTTCCAAGCTGCGCATGCCGGCCCTGATCGAGACCGTGCGCGGGGTCGGCTACCGGCTCGTCGAGCCCGCGGCCTAGGCGGGCCTGACCGGGTGCACACACGTCTGCTGCCCCTGCTCATCGTCCTGATGGCGGCCGTCCTGCTCGCCCTCGGCGTCCCGCTCGCGGTCAGCCTGGCCGGCGCGCAGCAGCAGCAGGTCATCGTCGACCGGATCGACGACACGGCACGCTTCGCGGCCCTCGCCCAGTTCGTCACCGAACCCGCCGATCCCGGCACCGGAGACGTCAACGAGCGCCGGGAGGCCCTCAGCAGCGAGCTCCACAGCTACTACGAGGTGTACGGCATCCGGGCCGGTGTCTTCCACCGCAACGACGTCCCGATGGCGCACGCCCCGGACGACTGGTACCTGCCCGGCACGGGGGAGGTGCGCGAGGCCTTCCAGGAGTCGCTGCTCAGCCGCCGCAGCCACGACCCCGAGCAGGTGTGGCCCTGGGAGCGGCGCAGCCTCGTGGTGGCCTCACCGGTCATCCGGGACGGCGACGTCGTCGCCGTCGTCGTCACCGACTCGCCCACCGGGCAGATGCGGTCCCGCATCCTGCGGGGCTGGCTGCTCATCGCGGCGGGCGAGGCGGCCGCGATGCTGCTGGCCGTCGGCGCGGCCCTGCGGCTGGCCGGCTGGGTGCTCAAGCCCGTACGGGTCCTGGACGCCACCACCCACGACATCGCCACCGGACGGCTGAAGTCCAGGGTCGCGGTGGCCGGCGGGCCGCCGGAGCTGAGGAGGCTCGCCCGGTCGTTCAACGAGATGGCGGACAACGTCGAGAGCGTGCTGGAGCAGCAGCGCGCCTTCGTCGCCGATGCCTCGCACCAGCTGCGCAACCCGCTCTCCGCGCTGCTGCTGCGCATCGAACTCCTCGCCCTGGAGCTGCCCGAGGGCAACCAGGAGATCGCCTCGGTCCAGGCCGAGGGCAGGCGCCTGGCACAGGTCCTGGACGACCTGCTCGACCTGGCGCTGGCCGAGCACCTCGAGGCCCAGCTCCAGCTCACCGACATCGGCGCCCTGGCCGCCGAACGCGTGGCGGCGTGGTCGCCCACCGCCGAGGCCAAGGGCGTCCTGCTGACCGGGGACTGCCCGCCGACCACGGCGTGGGCCGACCCGGTCGCCCTGTCCAGCGCGCTGGACGCGGTCATCGACAACGCGGTGAAGTTCACGCCCGGGGACCGGACCGTCGAGGTGGCCGTCGCCTCCAACGGGGACACCTCCACCGTCGTCGTCACCGACCAGGGCCCCGGTCTGACCGACGAGGAGCTGGCCCGCGTCGGCGACCGCTTCTGGCGCAGCTCGCGGCATCAGAACATCAAGGGCTCCGGCCTCGGACTGTCCATCTCCCGCGCCCTGCTCACGGCGGGCGGCGGCTCGATCGCGTACGACCGGCACGAGCCGCACGGGCTGAGAGTGACGGTGACGGTGCCCAGGAGCGCCCCCACGGGGGGAGCGACGGTTCAGGGCTTGACGGACCGGTAGTACCGGCGCGCGCCGTCGTGCAGCCGGAGCGGATCGGTGTAGATCGCGGTGCGCACGTCGACGAGCTGGGCGGAGTGCACGTGCGCCCCGATGTTGTCCCGGCTCCTGAGCACGATCCGGGTCAGCCACTCGGTGAGCCGTGGGTCCGTGTCCGCCCGTGTGATCAGCAGATTGGACACGGCCATCGTCGGGATGGTCGAGCCGTGCTGGCTGCCGGGGTAGGCCGACTCCGGCATGTCGGTGGCACGGTAGTAGCGCGTGGCACCGCCCTGCTCGTGCAGCTCGGCGACCAGATCGGCCGTGATCGGCACGAACCGGAGGCCGGCGTCCTCGGACAGCGTGCGCAGGCCGTCGGTGGGCAGCCCGCCCGACCAGAAGAACGCGTCCAGTCCCTTCCCGAGCCGCCCGGGGCCGGAGTCGATGCCGTCCGCGGAGGGGCTGATGTCCTTCTCCGGGTCGATGCCGGCCGCTCTGAGCACCCGGTTGGCGATGAGCCGCACCCCCGACTTGGGCGGTCCTATGGCGACCCTCTTGCCCCGCAGGTCGGTGACGGAGCGGATGTCCGATCCGGGCGGGACCACGAGCTGCACGTAGTCGTCGTAGAGACGGGCGACCCCGCGCAGTTCACCGGCTCCCGGCCGGCCGTCCAGCCTGTACGTCTCCACCGCGTCGGCGGCGGCGATCGCGAAGTCCGCCTGCCCGGTCGCCACCCGCCGCACGTTCTCCTGCGAACCGTCGCTGGTCCGGAGCCGCACCTCGAGGTCGGGCATGTGCGTACCGAGCGACGCGTGCAGCAGCGCCCCGTACTTCTGGTAGACCCCCGCGTGCGTCCCCGTACTCAGCGTGACCGACCCGCGCGGCGGATCCTCGCGCCAGGGCGCCAGCCACCACAGCAGCAGCCCGAGCGCCACGAGGCCGGCGACCGCGCCCCGCAGGACCCGGCGCCTGCCGGTACGGGACAGCGCGATGGACATGTGTGCGATCCTGCCAGCCGTGCGCCCCTGTGACCAGGGCGGGAGAGGCAGGACGGTGCCCGAGGCGGCCGCTGGAGTCACGGCACGGGTGCTTCGCCCGCCGACCTCGCCCGTGAGTTCCACCGTGCCTTCGGGCTGGACGAGCGGGAGACACCGACCGAGGTCTCGCCGGAACTCGCCGCCCACTGCGGTGAGCTGCTCGCCGAGGAGGCCGCCGAGGTGGCGGTGCACGGCCCCCTCGACCGGCTCGCGCACGAACTCGCCGACGTCGTCCACGTCGCCTGCGGCACGGCGCTCGTCCACGGCATCGACCCCGACGCGGTGATCCCCGAGATCCACCGCGCCGACATGAGCGGGCGCGGCCCCCGCGGCGAGATCGCCCGCCGCTTCGACGGCAAGGTCCTCGAGAGGGAGCACTACGAGGCACCGGACGTGTCCCGGGTGCCGCGCCGGCAGGGGTGGGCGCCGGACGCGGAGTCCCGGGCGGCCGACTGGGCGGAGCCCCGGGCGGAGGCCGGAGGCCGGTCGCGGACGGAGTCCCGGGGGTGTCGTGGCGACCGCCTACCCTGTAGGGCATGAGCAGCATCGACCGGAGCCAGTCCGTGGGCGGCACACGCACCTATGAAGTACGCACCTACGGGTGCCAGATGAACGTCCACGACTCCGAGCGGTTGTCCGGGCTGCTGGAGGACGCGGGCTACGTCCGCGCCCCCGGGGACGCCGACGGCGACGCCGACGTCGTCGTCTTCAACACCTGCGCCGTGCGCGAGAACGCCGACAACAAGCTCTACGGCAACCTCGGCCACCTCGCCCCCAGGAAGGCACGGCGTCCCGGCATGCAGATCGCGGTCGGCGGCTGCCTCGCGCAGAAGGACCGCGACACCATCGTGCAGCGCGCCCCCTGGGTGGACGTCGTCTTCGGCACGCACAACATCGGCAAGCTGCCGGTCCTCCTGGAGCGCGCCCGCGTCCAGGAGGAGGCGCAGGTCGAGATCGCCGAGTCCCTGGAGGCCTTCCCGTCCACGCTGCCGACCCGCCGCGAGAGCGCCTACGCGGCCTGGGTCTCCATCTCCGTCGGCTGCAACAACACCTGCACCTTCTGCATCGTCCCCGCGCTGCGCGGCAAGGAGAAGGACCGGCGCCCCGGCGACGTCCTCGCCGAGATCGAGGCCCTGGTCGCCGAGGGCGTCTCGGAGATCACCCTGCTCGGCCAGAACGTCAACGCGTACGGCTCCGACATCGGGGACCGGGAGGCGTTCAGCAAGCTGCTGCGGGCCTGCGGGAAGGTCGAGGGCCTGGAGCGCGTCCGCTTCACCTCCCCGCACCCGCGCGACTTCACCGACGACGTCATCGCCGCCATGGCCGAGACGCCCAACGTGATGCCGCAGCTCCACATGCCGCTCCAGTCCGGCTCGGACCCGGTCCTCAGGGCGATGCGCCGCTCCTACCGGCAGGAGCGTTACCTCGGCATCATCGAGAAGGTCCGTGCCGCCATCCCGCACGCGGCGATCAGCACCGACATCATCGTGGGCTTCCCCGGCGAGACCGAGGAGGACTTCGAGCAGACCCTGCACGTCGTGCGCGAGGCCCGCTTCGCCCAGGCCTTCACCTTCCAGTACTCCAAGCGTCCGGGCACCCCGGCCGCCGAGATGGACGGCCAGATCCCCAAGAAGGTCGTCCAGGAGCGCTACGAGCGGCTCGTCGCCCTCCAGGAGGAGATCTCCTGGGAGGAGAACAAGAAGCAGGTCGGCCGCACCCTGGAGCTGATGGTCGCCGAGGGCGAGGGCCGCAAGGACGGTGCCACCCACCGTCTCTCCGGCCGTGCCCCGGACAGCCGCCTGGTGCACTTCACCAAGCCGGAGCAGGACGTGCGCCCCGGCGACGTCGTCACCGTCGAGATCACGTACGCGGCGCCCCACCACCTCCTCGCCGAGGGCCCGGCCCTGCAGGTGCGCCGCACGCGTGCGGGCGACGCCTGGGAGAAGCGCAACGCAAAGGAGGCGGCGCAGCCCGCGGGCGTGATGCTCGGTCTGCCGAAGATCGGTGCCCCCGAGCCGCTCCCGGCCGTGGCGAGCGGCTGCGGCTGCGACTGACACCGGCCGGCCGACGGCGTCACGGGCAGCGCCCGGGACGCCGTACGGGCGTACGGGCATCGCGCCGCGGCTGAGCAGGCGGGGCGGGCCGAGGCGGCGGTGGGCGTGGCGGTGGGGCGGTCCGCGGGGGCTACGCTGCCGATCATGATGGTCGCCGCCGCAGTCTGTCCCTGTCCGCCGCTGCTCGTGCCCGAGGTCGCCACCGGGGCCGCCCCCGAGCTGGACGCCGCGCGGGCCGCGTGCGCGGACGCGGTCGGTGTGCTCGCCGCCGCCCGGCCCGACCTCCTGGTGGTCGTCGGCCCGGCGCCGGACGGCGTGGACACCGAGCGCTACCCGCAGGGCAGCACGGGGTCCTTCCGCGGCTTCGGGGCCGGCCCCGACGTACGGCTCGGAGCGGACCGCGGCACGGCGACCGGCCGGGAGCTGCCCGCCGCACTCGCGGTGGGCGCCTGGCTGCTGGAGCGGGCGGGATGGGCGGACGCACCCGTCGAAGGACTCGGAGTGGAGGAGTCCCTCGCGGCCGGAAGGTGCCTCGACGAGGGACGGGACACCGCCGCCCGCGCGGAGCGGGTCGCGCTGCTGGTCATGGGCGACGGGAGCGCCTGCCGCACGCTCAAGGCGCCGGGCTACCTCGACGAGCGGGCGGCGCCCTTCGACGCGGAGGCCGCGCGGGCACTGGGCGCGGCCGACACGGCGGCCCTGGGGGCGCTGGACAGCGGCCTGGCACACGTCCTCAAGGCGTCCGGCCGGGCACCCTGGCAGGTCCTGGCGGGCGCGGCCGAAGCCGGGGGACCGGCTCTCCGGGGCACGCTGCTGTACGAGGACGCTCCGTACGGGGTGGGCTACGTCGTGGCCACCTGGTCGTAACCGCCTGGTCGTGACAGCCGGCTCCGCCGGACGCCGGACCCGGCACGGGGGCGGCCTGAAACAGCCGTCCGAAACGGCCGTCGGCCGGGAGCGCCCGATGCCCGTCGGTGCTCCCGGCCGTACGCCGATCCACCACTCACTGAGCGGGCGGCGGCCCCGCCGGGGGAGTGGTGTCACCCGCGCCCGGACCGGGGTCGTCCCTGTGGGCGAGCCGGCCCATGGCGTCCTTGGCCCTGCCGGTGCCCTTCTGGATCCTGTCGCTGTACTTGCCCTTGGTCCGCTCGTCGGCGGTCCTCGCGGCCTTGTCCAGCCCGTGCTGGATCCTGCCCTCGTGCTGCTGCGCGAGGTCCGAGACCCTGTCCTTGGCAGGACCCAGCCTGGCCTTCATGTTGTCCAGGAGACCCATGGTCCACCTTCCCTCGCGGTGCGGTTCACGTGCACTCGTGCTCATGCGGGATACGTGCGGGACCCATGTGGGCTCGTACGTGAAAACGCCCATACCCCTCCCATACGGTACCCGCGCGAGTGCTCTCCCGCCCTGCCGTGCGGTGCTCCGGTGGCCGGAACCCGACCAGGGGCGAGGGGGCCGTGCCCGTCGTGCCACGCAACTCGTTGGAGGGCCGGCTGTGAGGTTTGCGAGACTGGACCGGTGAGCAGCGCACCCCCCTCCCCCCGGGTCATCGCCGTCGTCGGCCCCACCGCAGCCGGAAAGTCCGATCTGGGCGTGTTCCTGGCCCGAGAGCTCGGGGGTGAGGTCATCAACGCCGACTCCATGCAGCTCTACCGGGGAATGGACATCGGCACCGCCAAACTGACGCCCGAGGAGCGCGGGGCAGTCCCTCACCACCTCCTGGACATCTGGGACGTGACCGTCACCGCGTCCGTCGCCGAGTACCAGCGCCTCGCCCGGGAACGGATCGACGCGCTGCTCGCCGCAGGGCGCTGGCCCGTCCTGGTCGGGGGCTCCGGCCTCTACGTCCGCGGAGCCGTCGACCATCTCGAGTTCCCGGGCACCGACCCCGACGTGCGGTCGCGCCTGGAGGGCGAACTCACCCTGCGCGGACCCGGCGCGCTGCACGCCCGCCTCGCCGCCGCCGACCCCGAGGCCGCGCGGGCCATCCTGCCGAGCAACGGCCGCCGTATCGTCCGGGCGCTCGAAGTGATCGAGATCACCGGACTGCCCTTCACCGCCAACCTCCCCGGCCACGACTCGGTCTACGACACCCTCCAGATCGGTGTCGACGTGGCACGCCCCGAGCTGGACGAGAGGATCACCGGCCGGGTCGACCGGATGTGGGACGCGGGTCTCGTGGACGAAGTGAGCGCACTGGAGGCGCAGGGGTTGCGCGAGGGGCGTACGGCCTCGCGCGCGCTCGGCTACCAGCAGGTGCTCGCCGCGCTCGCCGGGAAGTGCACCCTGGAGGACGCACGGGCCGAGACCGTCCGTGCCACCAAGCGCTTCGCGCGCCGTCAGGATTCATGGTTCAGGCGCGACCCGCGGGTGCACTGGTTGAGTGGGGCCGCGGCGGACCTGACGGAACTTCCGCGACTCGCGCTGTCATTGGTCGAACGACCGGTTACAGCCTGATCACGTCATGGCATCGGGACGCCCAGGCCGTCATCCGGGCCTCCGGTGCCGTGCCATCATCGAGCTTCGATCGACCAGTGGAGTCCAAGTTGGGAGGGCGCGTGGTGATGGAGGCCGGCCCTCGCGACACCGCACACGGCACCGAACACCTCACCACCGAGCGGGGTGCACCGGAGCAGGACCCTGACGGTCTCAGCCCCGACGGGCCGGACGAGACCCAGGGCCAGGTGACCGACGACGGTCCCGAGCCGGAGGAGATGTTCGCGGGCGGCGACGAGGTCGAGGTCGAGCTGCGTCCGCAGCGTCGGCTGCGCCTCTGGCAGCTCGCGCCCATCGTCGGCCTGGCCGCGGTCGGCTCCCTGATGTTCGCGTTCCCGCTCGCCTTCGACTTCGGCGACAGCGGCGCCGTGATCGCCATGCTGGGCCTGCTGATCTGCTCCTGCGCGGCCGGCTGGGGCATGATGGCCGCCCGCAGGGTCGGGTACACCTGGCCCGGTCTGCCGGCCCGGAGCTCCGGCCGCAGACCCGACTGGCGGGTCATGGCCGCCTACGCCGTGCTGGTCGCCGCGGTGGTGGCCCTGGCCGTCTGGCGGGTCGCCCGCCTCCGCTGAGGCCCGCCCTCCGCCGGCCCCCCGCGCGGACTCCCGCGCGCAGCGGTGGCCGGTACGCGGTGCCGCGGTCACCCCGTACGATCGGAAGATGAGCACGCGGATCGCCTTCCTCAAGGGACACGGCACCGAGAACGACTTCGTGATCGTCCCGGACCCCGAGAACGCCGTCGACCTGCCCCCCGCCTCCGTCGCGGCCCTCTGCGACCGACGCGCGGGCATCGGCGGTGACGGACTGCTGCACGTGGTGCGGTCCGCGGCACACCCCGAGGCGCGGCACCTGGCGGCCGAGGCCGAGTGGTTCATGGACTACCGCAACGGCGACGGCTCGGTCGCCGAGATGTGCGGCAACGGCGTGCGTGTGTTCGCGCGCTACCTCCAGCACGCGGGACATGTGAGCGAGGGCGACATCGCGGTCGCCACGCGCGGGGGCGTGAAAGCGGTGCACATCGCCAAGACCGTGTCCGGCAGCGGCTCCGCCGCGGGTGACATCACCGTCGGCATGGGCCGGGCGCTGCTGCCCGACGACGGCGTCACCGTGCACGTCGGCGGGCGCAGCTGGCCCGCACGGAACGTGAACATGGGCAACCCGCACGCCGTGGCCTTCGTGGACGACCTCGACCACGCCGGCGACCTGATCACCGCGCCCCCGTTCAGCCCCGCCCCGGTCTATCCGGACGGCGTCAACGTCGAGTTCGTGGCCGACCGGGGACCGCGACACGTGGCGCTGCGCGTCCACGAACGGGGAGCCGGTGAGACCCGTTCGTGCGGCACGGGCGCCTGCGCGGTCGCCGTGGCCACGGCCCGCCGGGACGGCGTCGACCCGCGGGTCACCGGAACCCCGGTGACGTACACGGTGGATGTGCCCGGCGGCACCCTGGTGATCACGGAACGGCCCGACGGGGAGGTCGAGATGACCGGGCCGGCGGTGATCGTCGCCGAAGGAGTGATCGAGAGCGAGTGGCTGGAGAACCTGCCCCGCTGAGCCCCGTACCGGCTTGGTATCCAAGAGCCGAGTGGCCCGGCCACCCGCACCCGTCGGGTGCGCGGCCCGATCGGGCTTCGGGAGCATGGCACGCCGCCCGCCCCCGTGGCGTGAAATCGCCGCCGTGAGGGCCTTCGCTCAATGGGGTGATCCGTTTCACGCTCCGCGGGAGGCGGTCGGTCGCGCATGCTGGGCTCGGTAGCATCAAGCACCGGCCCGGACGGGAAACGAACACCGTCTTCTCAGCCCGAGTCCGCCCTGGGCACACGTCCGCCGGTCAACGCAGCCGGAGGTGCCCATTGAATGCGGAGGCCGCGAAACCTGCGACCCCAGGTCCTGTGCCATCGGGGTCCGTGCCGTCGGGCCGTGCCACGCCCGCAGGGACACGCAGGAAGGCCCGCTCCCGGCTCGACCTGCGCCGGCTGGGTCGCGCCGCGTTCCTCGGCCCCACCTCCCGCGGCCGGCTTCCCGACGCCATCGGCCATGTCGTCGACGCCCACCGGGCCCATCATCCCGACGCCGATCTCGACCCCCTGCGCCGCGCCTATCTCCTGGCCGAGTCCTCGCACCGGGGGCAGATGCGCAAGAGCGGTGAGCCGTACATCACCCACCCGCTCGCCGTGACCCTCATCCTCGCCGAACTCGGCGCAGAGACGACCACCTTGACCGCCTCCCTGCTCCACGACACCGTCGAGGACACGGAGGTGACGCTCGATCAGGTACGTGAGCAGTTCGGCGAGGAGGTGTGCTACCTCGTCGACGGCGTCACCAAGCTGGAGAAGGTCGACTACGGTGCCGCGGCCGAACCCGAGACCTTCCGCAAGATGCTCGTCGCCACCGGAAACGACGTCCGCGTGATGTCGATCAAACTCGCCGACCGGCTGCACAACATGCGCACCCTCGGGGTGATGCGTCCCGAGAAGCAGGAGCGCATCGCCAAGGTGACCCGGGACGTCCTCATCCCGCTCGCCGAACGGCTCGGCGTCCAGGCGCTCAAGACGGAACTCGAGGACCTGGTCTTCGCGATTCTGCGTCCCGAGGAGAACAAGCACACGCGTGAGCTGATCCTCCGCAACGCCTCCCGCGCGGACGACCCGCTCGCCGAGGTCGCCGCCGAGGTGCGCAAGGTGCTGCGCGAGGCGGACCTCGCCGCCGAGGTCCTCATCCGTCCCCGTCACTTCGTCTCCGTGCACCGCGTGTCCCGCAAACGCGGCCGGCTCCGCGGCGCCGACTTCGGCCGCGTACTGGTGCTGGTGAACGAGGACGCCGACTGCTACGGCGTCCTGGGCGAGCTGCACACCTGCATGACGCCCGTCGTCTCGGAGTTCAAGGACTTCATCGCCGTCCCCAAGTTCAACCTGTACCAGTCGCTGCACACCGCCGTCGCGCGCGACGACGGCCAGGTCGTCGAAGTCCTCATCCGCACGCACCAGATGCACAAGGTCGCCGAGGCCGGTGTCGTCGCTCTCGGCAACCCCTACGCCGTCCCGGCGGAGGAACAGTCGACCAGCGACGGCGAACGCGTCGACCCGACCCGGCCCGGCTGGCTCTCCCGGCTCCTCGAGTGGCAGCGCGGCGCGCCCGATCCCGACACGTTCTGGTCCACGCTGCGCGAGGACCTCGCCCAGGACCGAGAGATCACCGTGTTCCGCCCCGACGGCGGCACGATCGGCCTGCCCGAGGGCGCGACCTGTGTGGACGCCGCGTACGCGCAGTACGGCGAGGACGCGCACGCCTGCATCGGCGCCCGGGTCAACGGCCGCCTGGCGACGCTGAGCACCGTGCTGAGGGACGGGGACACCGTCCAGCTCCTGATGGGCCAGGACCCCGCGTCCGAGCCCTCCAGGGAGTGGCTGGAGCACGCCCACACCCCGGCCGCGCGGATCGCCATTCAGCGATGGCTGACCGCCCACCCCGCCGATCCGGTCGGGAACGACCCCGCCGATCCGGTCGGGAACGACCGCACCGGGTCCGATGCGGCACAGCCGGCTCCCCGCCCTGCCACGGGCGAGCCCCCGGCGGGACACGCCCCCGAAGCGGTGCCCGGTTCCTCCGGCGGTGCCCAGGTCCTGGCCGACCGGCCCGGCGCGCCGGTACGGCTCGCCGGCTGCTGCACGCCCGTACCGCCCGACGAGGTGACCGGCTTCCTCGTGCGCGGGGGGGCGGTCACCGTGCACCGCGCCGAGTGCGCCGCCGTGGCACGCATGAAAGCCGCGGGGCGCGCGGAGGTCGGGGTGCGCTGGGGGGAGGGCGCCGAGTGCCGGGTCACCCTGGTCGCCGAATCGTTCGTCCGCCCGCATCTGCTCGCCGACCTCACCGAGGCCATGGCGGTGGAAGGCGCCGAGATCGTCTCCGCGACCGTCGAGCCACCGACCCACCAGCAGGTGCGGCACACCTACACCGTGCAGCTGCCGGACGCCGCCCACCTGCCCACCCTCATGCGCGCGATGCGCAGGGTGGCGGGCGTGTACGACGTGAGCCGGGCCACACCGCAGACCCAGGGAACCTGACAGCGGTCCGCGCCGGGCGTCGCGGGCGCCGGGCGGCCGGACACCTTGTCGGCGTGCCTGCCGGGCCATCGGTCCACCCGGTCGGGTGAACCGGGAGCGCGCCGCCGAAAGCGCTCACGCGCGCGCTGATAGCCGTGGGCCCATGCTGCTCACCCCCCACGGCCCCGCTGCCCCGGAGCCGGCTTTCGAACGTCCCGCCGCCCCGCACGGTCCGGCCTCCGGCCGTCAGGACGCCCCCGTCCCGGCCGCCCGCAGGCCGACCCCCCGCGGTCGTTCCCGGCGGACGTCCGCGGCGCTGCTCGCGTCGGCCGTCTCCGTCTGCCTCCTCGCCGCGAGCGCCCCCGCCGCGCCGCTGGGCATCGGCGACCGCCTCTTCCCGTACCTGGGCAACCCCGGGTACGACGTGACGTCGTACCACCTCGCCCTCGGCTACCCCGGCACCAACGACACACCGCTCCGGGCCACCACCACGATCCACGCCCGGACGAGCACGGACCTGGAGCGGATCAACCTCGACTTCGCCCGGGGCACGGTTCATTCGGTCGAGGTGGACGGCGCCCCCGCCACCTTCACCACCGCCGGTGAGGACCTCGTGATCACCCCCGTCGGCGGCCTGGAGGCCGGCGAACGAACCCGTATCGCCGTGCGTCACACCAGCGAGCCGGTGGCCGCCGAGGACCGTGACGGCGGCTGGGTGCGCACCGCGGACGGCCTCGCCATGGCCAACCAGGCCGACGCCGCGCACCTGGTCTTCCCGTGCAACGACCACCCGTCCGACAAGGCCTTCTTCACCTTCCGCATCACCGCACCCGCCGGTCACACGGCCGTCGCCAACGGTCTGCCGATCCACGTCGACCGCACCCGCGCGGCGACGACGACCTGGACGTACCGCACCCGGCACCCCATGGCCACCGAACTCGCCCAGGTGTCCATCGGCCGCTCCACGGTCCTGCGCCGCACCGGCCCGCACGGGCTGCCGCTGCGCGACGTCGTCCCCACGGCCGACCGCGAACGGCTCGAACCGTGGCTGTCGAAGACCCCCGCCCAGATCGCCTGGATGGAGGCCAGGGTCGGCCGCTACCCCTTCGAGACGTACGGTCTGCTCATGGCCGACGCCTCCACCGGCTTCGCACTCGAGACCCAGACGCTGTCCCTCTTCGAGCGGGACCTCTTCACCGATCCGGCCCGCCCCGCGTGGTACGTCGAGTCGATCATGGTGCACGAGCTGGCCCACCAGTGGTTCGGCAACAGCGTCAGCCCTCGCACCTGGTCCGACCTGTGGCTCAGCGAGGGCCACGCCACCTGGTACGAGGCGCTGTACGCGCAGGAGAGGGCCGGCCGGTCCCTCGAGACCCGGATGAAGGCCGCCTACGAGGCATCCGACCGATGGCGCGCGGCGGGCGGACCGCCCGCCGCCCCCAAGGCCCCCCGGCCCGGCCGGAAGATCAGCATCTTCCGGCCGATCGTCTACGACGGTGCCGCGCTCGTGCTGTACGCCCTGCGCGAGGAGATCGGCCGCGCCGCGTTCGACCGCCTGGAGCGGCGCTGGGTGACCCGGCACCGGGACGGTACGGCCTCCACCGCCGACTTCGTCAAGCTCGCCTCCGAGACCGCGGGACGGGACCTGACCGGCTTCCTGGACGCCTGGCTGCACGACGTGAGGACCCCACCGATGCCCGGCCACCCGGACTGGAGGTCCGCGGCCCACGAACCCACGGGGGGCTCCGCCCCGACCGTGCATCGAACAGGCGTGAACCGGGAACAAACACGGTGACGAGACGTGCCGTGCCGTGCCACCATCATCAGGACGCCACGGCGCGGGACACGGGAATCTCCCGGGAGACCCGTGCGTTGTGAAGGGTGACGGGAGTACCCCGCCACCCCTGCGCATCCCCATCCACATATCGACGTAAGGACCCAATGACCTCCTCTTCTTCCCCTTCCCAGGACACCAAGCGCCTCGCGCAGACCTACCCCGAGGGCCTCCGGGCCGATGCCCTGATGGAAGCGGACGTCGCCTGGAGCCTCGAGATCGACGGAGAGCGGGACGGCGACCAGCTCGACCGCTCCGAGCGTGCGGCCCTGCGCCGCGTCGCCGGCCTCTCCACCGAGCTCGAGGACGTCACCGAGGTCGAGTACCGTCAGCTCCGCCTGGAGCGCGTCGTACTCGTCGGCGTGTGGACGTCGGGAACCGTGCAGGACGCGGAGAACTCCCTCGCGGAGCTCGCCGCCCTGGCGGAGACGGCGGGCGCCCTCGTGCTCGACGGCGTGACCCAGCGCCGCGACAAGCCCGACGCGGCGACCTTCATCGGCTCCGGCAAGGCCGAGGAACTGCGTGACATCGTGCTCGACACGGGCGCGGACACGGTCATCTGCGACGGAGAGCTGAGCCCCGGACAGCTGATCCACCTCGAGGACGTCGTCAAGGTCAAGGTCATCGACCGTACGGCCCTGATCCTGGACATCTTCGCCCAGCACGCCAAGTCCCGGGAGGGCAAGGCGCAGGTCGCGCTCGCGCAGATGCAGTACATGCTGCCGAGGCTGCGCGGCTGGGGTCAGTCGCTGTCCCGGCAGATGGGCGGCGGCAAGGGCGGCGGACTCGCCACCCGCGGTCCCGGTGAGACCAAGATCGAGACCGACCGGCGCCGGATCCGCGAGAAGATGGCGAAGATGCGCCGGGAGATCGCGGAGATGAAGACCGGCCGCGACATCAAGCGCCAGGAGCGCCGGCGCAACAAGGTGCCGTCCGTCGCCATCGCGGGCTACACCAACGCCGGCAAGTCCTCGCTGCTCAACCGCCTGACGGGCGCGGGCGTGCTGGTCGAGAACGCCCTGTTCGCGACCCTCGACCCGACCGTGCGCCGGGCCGAGACGCCGGGCGGACGGCTCTACACGCTGACCGACACGGTCGGCTTCGTCCGGCACCTGCCGCACCACCTGGTCGAGGCGTTCCGCTCCACGATGGAGGAGGTCGGCGACGCCGACCTGATCCTGCACGTGGTGGACGGTTCGCATCCCGTCCCGGAGGAGCAGCTGGCCGCCGTGCGCGAGGTGATCAGGGACGTCGGCGCCACCGGCGTACCCGAGATCGTGGTGATCAACAAGGCCGACGCGGCCGACCCACTGACGCTCCAGCGGCTGCTGCGGGAGGAGAAGCGCTCCCTCGCGGTCTCGGCCCGCACCGGCCAGGGCATCGACGAGCTGCTCGCCCTCCTCGACCACGAGCTGCCCCGGCCGGCCGTGGAGATCGAGGCACTCGTGCCGTACACCCAGGGCAAGCTGGTGGCCCGCGCGCACGACGAGGGCGAGGTGGTCTCCGAGGAGCACACCGCGGAGGGCACCCTGCTCAAGGTGCGGGTGCACGAGGAACTGGCGGCGGAGCTCACGCCGTACCTGCCCACGCCGGCCGTCGGCGTGTGCGGACGACCCGCCGCCTCGGCCACCGGGCGCCCTGATCCCGTACCGTCGTGCTCACCGGCCGCCGTGGGTCCTGCTCATGTTCTGGTGAAGCCTCATGTTCTGGTCCAGCGCCTCGACGTCCCGGCCCGGCTGCGGGCCCGCGAGCCAGGTGTTGCCGGTCGGGCCGATCGACGTCTTCGACACCGGTACAGTCCCGCCGTCCACCACCCGGAACCAGCCGCCGCCCTTCCACTCGTCGACATCGATCCCGTACTCCTCGAGCCGGGCCGTGATGCCGGCCGAACCCCCCGGCCTCGCTGCCCGCGGCCGGTGAGGTGCCGGAACCCGGCTTCTTCGCGTCGGCCCCTTCGTCGGCCGAACCGCCGCACGCGGTCGCGGTGCGTGCCAGGGCGGCGACGAGCCCGGCGGCGGCGAGCCCGGCGGCGGCGAGAGCTCCGCGACGGCCACGCCGGCGCGGAGCGGACCTACCGGTGGAACGCATGGTGCGATGACCCCCGGTGCCGTGAAGGAACGTCCTGCTGCTGTCCGCCGCCGGAGCGGCCTCAGGTCACCGGCCGGCGAACTTGTCGCTGACCGCGTCGTACACGCCCTCGGCCTCGTCGCCCAGCCGCGGGCCGGCCAGCCAGCCCGAGGTCACCGGGCCGATGGAGGTGTTGGACACCAGCGCCGGCCGGCCGTCGGAGCCCTCCGCGACCCAGCCACCCCCGGACGATCCGGCGGTCATGCTGCATCCGATGCGGTACATCGTCGGGTCGGAGGCACCGAGCGAGAGCCGGCCCGGCTGGTCCTCGCAGCTGAACAGCGTCTGGCCGTCGTACGGCTCGCCGGCCGGGTAACCGGTTGCGGTCACGCTCTTCACGTCGGGCACGGCGGGAGCCCCGAAGTCCACCGGCAGCGCCGAACCGACCGTCTCCTCCAGCGACTTGCCGTCGCCGCCCTTTTCCGGCGTCACATGGATGACGGCGAAGTCGTGCGAGGCGCCGTCACCGCCGGTCGCACTGCCCTGCTCGATCCACTGGTCGGAGGTCTGCGCCCAGTCACCCCACCAGACGCCGTACGGAGCGACCTCCTCCTCGGTGGCGCCCTCGAGCTCGCCGGTCGGCCTGCCCGCGTCGTTGTACGACGGCACGAAGGCGATGTTGCGGTACCAGCCGCCCTTCTTGCCGGCGTGCACGCAGTGCCCGGCCGTCCACACCATGTTGGACTTCCCCGGATTGGCGGGGTCCTGCACCACGGTGGCGGAGCACACCATGGTGCCCTCGGGGGAGTCGAAGAACACCTTGCCCGCCGTGGGGGCGTTGTCGTGGTACGACGGCGGCACGGCCTGCGCCTGCACCGGCTCCGGCGTCGGGTCGGTCACGCCCTGGTCACCGGAGATGTCGCTCTCGTCGACCTCCGGGTCCGGCTGCTCGGCGTCCCGCATGCGGTCCGGGTCCCACAGGTCCTCGATGATCGGGTTGATGTAGTCGTTGGCCTCGCGCAGCCAGTCGTCCTTGTCCCAGTTCTTCCAGTCGCCGTTCCTCCACTTGTCGACATCGATCCCGTGCTCCTTGAGCCGGTCCGCGATGTCGCTCGGGATCCGGATCTTGCCGTCCCCGGCCGCGGCGGTCGCGGAGGCTTCGCCGCCCGCCGCGTCGTCCCCCGCACCACAGGCGGTAGCGGTGAGCGCGAGCACCGAGGCGAGCGCGACGGCGGTCAGTACGGGGGAGGTGCCGCGGCGCGCCCTCCCGCCTCGGTGACCGGTGGACGACGGCCGTATGGATCGCATGATCTGACTCCCCCTGATGTGGACGAACTTGGTGCTCGGGCCGTGCCCGCCTCGCGGACCCGAACGGAGCCCGGACCCGTGGCACGACCACCGGGAACGGCACCACACACTATGTGTTCGCCGTGGTGGACAACCGCCGGAACGGCAACGGTTTCGCTACGAGCTCTCTGGCCTGGACACGCGCCGGAGAGCGGCCGATGCGATGCCCTGCCGGCTCTTTGCCGGGGGCTGGTGCCCGGTGACACGCATCCGACCGGAAACGTGTTCGTCCCCACCTCGTGCCGCGCTCACCTGTGCGTCCACGGCCCACGGCCCTCGCGATCGGCGCACGATTGTCGGTGCCGGGCCGTAGGGTGGTCGCGCTATGACGAAGCCCTCACTCCCCGAACTCCTGCACGCTGCCGTCACCGCCGTCGGCGGCACGGAGCGCCCCGGCCAGGTGACCATGGCCGAAGCCGTCGCCGAGGCGATCGACGACGCCTCCCATCTGCTGGTCCAGGCCGGCACCGGTACCGGAAAGTCGCTCGGCTACCTCGTGCCCGCGCTCGCACAAGGAGAAAGGGTCGTCGTGGCGACGGCCACGCTGGCCCTGCAGCGCCAGCTCGTCGAGCGCGACCTTCCGCGCACGGTGGAGGCGCTGCATCCGCTGCTGCGCCGCCGTCCGGAGTTCGCCATGCTCAAGGGCCGGTCCAACTACGTGTGTCTGCACCGGCTCCACGAAGGCGTACCGCAGGACGAGGAGGAGGGTCTCTTCGACCAGTTCGAGGCGGCCGCCCCCACCAGCAAGCTGGGGCAGGACCTGCTGCGCCTGCGCGACTGGGCGGACGAGACGGAGAACGGGGACCGGGACGACCTCACCCCGGGCGTCTCCGACCGTGCCTGGTCCCAGGTGTCGGTGTCGTCGCGGGAGTGCCTGGGCGCCACGAAGTGTGCCTACGGCGCCGAGTGTTTCGCCGAGATGGCCCGCGAGCGCGCCAAGCTCGCCGACGTCGTGGTCACCAACCACGCCCTTCTGGCGATCGACGCGATCGAGGGTGCGCCGGTGCTCCCGCAGCACGAGGTGCTGATCGTCGACGAGGCCCACGAACTGGTCTCCCGGGTCACCGGAGTCGCCACGGGGGAGCTCACCCCCGGCCAGGTCAACCGCGCCGTGCGCCGGGCCGCGAAGCTGGCCGACGAGAAGGCGGCCGACCAGCTGCAGACCGCGGCCGAAGGCTTCGAACGCCTGATGGAGCTGGCCCTTCCGGGCCGTCTCGAGGAGATCCCGGAGGACCTCGGGTACGCGCTGATGGCGCTGCGTGACGCCTGCCGGGCCGTCATCTCCGCGATCGGGGGCACCCGTGACAAGTCCGTCCAGGACGAGGACGCGGTCCGTAAGCAGGCGCTCGCCTCGGTGGAGAGCGTGCACGACGTGGCCGAGCGCATCACCAACGGCTCCGAATGGGACGTCGTCTGGTACGAGCGCCACGAGCCCCGCGGCGGAGCCGCATACCGGCCCAGCGGCGCCTCGCTGCGCGTCGCCCCCATGTCGGTCTCGGGCCTCCTGCGGGAGAAACTCTTCTCCGACCGCTCGGTGGTCCTGACGTCCGCGACGCTGAAGCTCGGCGGCGACTTCAACGGCGTGGGCGCCTCCCTGGGCCTCGGCCCCGAGGGCGCCGAGGGGGACGACCTCCCACCGTGGAAGGGCGTCGACGTCGGCTCTCCGTTCGACTATCCCCGGCAGGGCATTCTCTACGTCGCCAAGCATCTGGCACGCCCGGCCCGCGACGGTGACCGCGCGGACATGCTCGACGAGCTCACCGAACTGATCCAGGCCGCGGGCGGCCGCACCCTGGGCCTGTTCTCCTCGATGCGGGCCGCTCAGCTCGCCGCCGAGGAACTGCGTTCCCGCATTCCGGAGTTCCCGATCCTCCTCCAGGGCGAGGAGACCCTCGGCGAGCTGATCAAGAACTTCGCCGCCGATCCGAGGACCTGCCTGTTCGGCACGCTGTCGCTCTGGCAGGGCGTCGACGTTCCCGGCCCCAGCTGCCAGCTGGTCGTCATGGACAAGATCCCGTTCCCGCGCCCGGACGACCCGCTGATGAGCGCCCGCCAGAAGGCCGTGGAGGACGCCGGCGGGAACGGCTTCATGGCGGTCGCCGCGACGCACGCCGCGCTGCTCATGGCACAGGGCGCCGGTCGCCTCGTCCGGGCCACGGGTGACCGCGGGGTGGTCGCCGTCCTGGACCAGCGACTGGCGACGGCGCGCTACGGCAGCTATCTGAAGGCCTCGCTGCCCGACTTCTGGTTCACCACGGACCGCAACCAGGTGAGGAAGTCCCTGGCCGCGATCGACGCGGCGGCCGGGCAGGCCGGGAGCCAGGCGGACTGAGGGGCGAGGGGGCAAGCGGGCCGGGAACAAGCGGGCCGGGAACGAGGAGCACGCCCCGGCGTGGACGCCAGGCGCGAGGCCCTCGGCATGGGCCATGAAGGGGGCGTGCCGGGCTGTGAACCGACAGCACAGGACCGGACAACCCAGGGCCGGGCAACCCGGACGGGGCAGGGCCCCGGAACCGGCGCAGGGGTTCCGGGGCCCGGACCAGAGGCGGGGCCGGACCGGCCGGTCCCCGCGGCGGACTCAGACGCGGCGCAGAACGGCCACCACCTTGCCCAGAATGGTCGCGTCGTCACCGGGGATCGGCTCGTAGGCCGCGTTGTGCGGGAGGAGCCAGACATGGCCGTCCTCGCGCTTGAAACGCTTGACGGTGGCCTCGCCGTCGAGCATCGCGGCGACGATGTCACCGTTCTCGGCGACGGGCTGGCGCCGGACCGTGACCCAGTCCCCGTCACAGATCGCGGCCTCGATCATGGAGTCGCCGACGACCTTCAGGACGAACAGCTCACCGTCCCCGACGAGCTGACGGGGGAGAGGGAAGACGTCCTCGACCGACTCCTCGGCGAGGATGGGACCACCGGCGGCGATACGGCCGACCAGCGGTACGTACGACGCGGCCGGCTTGCCCGTGGTGTCCGTGGTCTGCACGGAGGTGGCCTGGTCGGAGCCGCGCACCTCGTACGCGCGGGGACGGTGCGGGTCGCGACGCAGGAATCCCTTGCGCTCCAGCGCCATCAGCTGGTGTGCCACGGAGGACGTGCTGGAGAGGCCGACCGCCTGGCCGATCTCGCGCATCGACGGCGGGTACCCGCGACGCTGCACCGAGTCCCTGATGACCTCGATCACCCGACGCTGGCGGTCGGTGAGTCCCGAGCTGTCCGCCCGGATGCCGGGAGGTCGGCCCGGCAAGGAGCGCTTCTGTCCCTCAGGATGCTGCGTGGCTTCGCTCATCGCATGCGCCGGCTCGAGCCGGCCCTGGGAGCGGTCCTGGGCAGTGATGCTGGCGCTGTCTGCGGTGGTGGTCACGTCGGCCCCTCTCGATGGTCTCCCTGCAGGACAACGGTAGTAGCTTTCGAAAGGTTGCGCCAAACACACGTTCGAGTGAAAAAACGCGAATTACCCTCTGTCGTGGCCCACCGAGGTGTATTGACTGCGATTCTCCCCGTCGGTGAAAACCCCGTGGCCGCACCCTCCGCCGCCGGGGCGGCGGCCTCCCGGCCGGGGCTCAGTCTGTCACCGGGTGCCGCGTGATGCGGTGAGCGGCCCGGCTCTTCCCGGGCCTCCTCGGGAGTCGCACGCCGCCTCCTTCCGGTGGGCACGACATCTCCCCGTGTGTGGCCTTCCCGGGGCCCGCAGGGGGCTGCGCGAGGTCGCGCGAGTCCGCACCGTGGCCCCGTGTGAGCGCACCGTGAGGAGGGCCCGCCGGGTGCCTCGCGCCCGGATTCGAACGACACGCGTGCTGGAGTGTATGAATGAGCCAATCACCACATCTAGTGGTTGGATTGCAACAGCTACCCAGAAGTTGTGGTCCCGCGGTCCTGAGGCCTTCGGAGATCGCTTATGCTGGAGCAGCTTCGCGGGGCCGAGCAGGCCCTGTGGGGCCATGGAGTCTGCTGCGAGGGAGGGTTGGGATTTCATGCACTGCCCCTTCTGCAGGCACCCCGACAGCCGTGTCGTCGACAGTCGTACGACCGATGACGGCACGTCGATCCGCAGGCGCCGCCAGTGTCCCGACTGCTCCCGTCGTTTCACGACCGTGGAGACGTGCTCGCTCATGGTGGTCAAGCGGTCCGGCGTGACCGAGCCGTTCAGCCGCACCAAGGTCATCAACGGTGTGCGAAAGGCGTGCCAGGGCCGTCCCGTCACCGAGGACGCGCTCGCGCAGCTCGGCCAGCGCGTCGAGGAAGCGGTGCGGGCCACCGGGAGCGCCGAGCTGACCACCCATGACGTGGGGCTGGCCATACTCGGCCCGCTGCAGGAACTCGACCTCGTCGCCTACCTGCGGTTCGCGTCCGTCTACCGGGCGTTCGAGTCGCTCGAGGACTTCGAGGCCGCGATCGCGGAACTCAGGCAGGTGGAGCACCCCGCCGCGGACGACGGAGACCGTGAGAGGGCTGCCGCGGAGGGCCGGGAGGACAGCGGCGGCTCCGGTGGGGCCGCCCGGGTCCCGGAACCCGCCCACCCCGCCGGCTGACCGGCGGGCCCCGCGGCCGGGGGCGGCCGGGTCGCGGCGATGAGAAGACCTGTTGTGGGTGACGCGCGCGTGGACACCCGCAGCAATCATGACAAACACCGTGCCACGGGAACATCGGGGCACTTCAGGGCGTTTTCGCCCGTACCAGGGAGGCGGCATGACAGAGACGGCGAGCGGTCCGACACGGAGTTCCCGGACCAAGGGCAGCGGCAAGGCCGGCAAGGGGCTGCGAGTCGAGCGCATCCACACCTCTCCCGGAGTCCACCCCTACGACGAGGTGGCCTGGGAGCGTCGTGACGTCGTCATGACCAACTGGCGCGACGGCTCGGTCAACTTCGAGCAGTACGGCGTCGAGTTCCCCGACTTCTGGTCGGTGAACGCGGTCAACATCGTCACCAGCAAGTACTTCCGCGGTGCCGTGGGCACCCCGCAGCGCGAGACCGGCCTCAAGCAGCTGATCGACCGCATCGTGAAGACGTACCGGAAGGCCGGCGAGGACCACAAGTACTTCGCCTCCCCCGCCGATGCCGAGATCTTCGAGCACGAGCTGGCCTACGCCCTCCTGCACCAGATCTTCAGCTTCAACAGCCCTGTCTGGTTCAACGTCGGCACGCCCCAGCCGCAGCAGGTCTCCGCCTGCTTCATCCTGTCCGTCGACGACTCCATGGAGTCGATCCTCGACTGGTACAAGGAAGAGGGCATGATCTTCAAGGGCGGGTCCGGCGCCGGCCTGAACCTCTCCCGCATCCGTTCCTCCAAGGAACTGCTGTCCTCCGGCGGCAACGCCTCCGGCCCGGTCTCCTTCATGCGCGGCGCCGACGCGTCCGCCGGCACCATCAAGTCCGGCGGTGCCACCCGCCGGGCCGCCAAGATGGTCATCCTCGACGTCGACCACCCCGACATCGAGGACTTCATCCAGACCAAGGTCAAGGAAGAGGAGAAGATCCGCGCCCTGCGCGACGCGGGCTTCGACATGGACCTGGGCGGCGACGACATCACGTCCGTCCAGTACCAGAACGCCAACAACTCGGTCCGCGTGAACGACACGTTCATGAAGGCGGTCCGGGACGGCGGCAAGTTCGGCCTGACGTCCCGCATGACCGGCGAGGTCATCGAGGAGGTCGAGGCCAAGGCGCTCTTCCGCAAGATGGCCGAGGCCGCCTGGGCCTGCGCCGACCCGGGGATCCAGTACGACGACACCATCAACCACTGGCACACCTGCCCGGAGTCCGGCCGCATCAACGGGTCGAACCCCTGCAGCGAGTACATGCACCTGGACAACACGTCCTGCAACCTCGCGTCGCTGAACCTGATGAAGTTCCTCGAGGACGACAGCAAGGGCAACCAGTCCTTCGACGTCGAGCGCTTCTCGAAGGTCGTCGAGCTGGTCATCACCGCGATGGACATCTCCATCTGCTTCGCGGACTTCCCGACCCGGAAGATCGGCGAGAACACCCGCGCCTTCCGTCAGCTCGGCATCGGCTACGCCAACCTCGGCGCCCTGCTGATGGCCACCGGCCACGCCTACGACTCCGACGGCGGCCGCGCCCTGGCCGGCGCCATCACCTCCCTGATGACCGGCACGTCGTACAGGCGCTCCGCCGAACTGGCCGCGATCGTCGGCCCGTACGACGGCTACGCCCGCAACGCGCAGCCGCACCTGCGGGTCATGAAGCAGCACTCCGACGAGAACGCCAAGGCCGTTCGCATGGACGACCTGGACACGCCGGTCTGGGCGGCCGCCACCGAGGCCTGGCAGGACGTGCTGAGCCTCGGCGAGAAGAACGGTTTCCGTAACTCCCAGGCGTCCGTCATCGCCCCCACCGGCACCATCGGTCTCGCGATGTCCTGCGACACCACCGGCCTCGAGCCCGACCTCGCCCTGGTCAAGTTCAAGAAGCTGGTCGGCGGCGGCTCGATGCAGATCGTCAACGGCACCGTCCCGCAGGCCCTGCGCCGCCTGGGGTACCAGGAGGAGCAGATCGAGGCGGTCGTCGCCCACATCGCCGAGCACGGCAACGTGATCGACGCCCCCGGTCTCAAGCACGAGCACTACGAGGTCTTCGACTGCGCCATGGGCGAGCGCTCCATCTCCGCGATGGGTCACGTCCGCATGATGGCCGCGATCCAGCCGTGGATCTCCGGCGCCCTCTCCAAGACGGTCAACCTGCCGGAGTCGGCGACCGTGGAGGACGTCGAGGAGGTCTACTTCGAGGCCTGGAAGATGGGCGTCAAGGCGCTGGCCATCTACCGCGACAACTGCAAGGTCGGCCAGCCCCTCTCCGCCAAGACCAAGGAGAAGGAGAAGGCCGAGATCACCGAGAGGACCGAGGACACGATCCGTGCCGCGGTCGAGAAGGTGGTCGAGTACCGTCCGGTCCGCAAGCGTCTGCCGAAGGGGCGTCCCGGCATCACCACGTCCTTCACCGTCGGCGGCGCCGAGGGCTACATGACCGCCAACTCCTACCCGGACGACGGTCTCGGCGAGGTCTTCCTGAAGATGTCCAAGCAGGGCTCGACCCTCGCGGGCATGATGGACGCCTTCTCCATCGCGGTCTCCGTCGGCCTCCAGTACGGCGTCCCGCTGGAGACGTACGTCTCGAAGTTCACCAACATGCGCTTCGAGCCGGCCGGTATGACGGACGACCCGGACGTGCGGATGGCGCAGTCCATCGTCGACTACATCTTCCGTCGCCTCGCGCTGGACTTCCTCCCCTTCGAGACGCGCTCCGCACTCGGCATCCACTCCGCCGAGGAGCGCCAGCGTCACCTCGAGACCGGCTCCTACGAGCCGACCGACGACGAGGTGGACGTCGAGGGCCTGGCCCAGTCCGCGCCGCGGGCGGCTCAGGAGCTGAAGGCGGTCTCCACGCCGAAGGCCGGGACCGAGGCGGCCGAGCCCGCCCCGCAGCAGGCCCACACCAGCGCCGAGCTGGTCGAGATGCAGTTGGGTATCCAGGCCGACGCCCCGCTCTGCTTCTCCTGCGGGACGAAGATGCAGCGCGCCGGTTCCTGCTACATCTGCGAGGGCTGCGGCTCGACCAGCGGCTGCAGCTGAGACAGGGCGTGACACCGTCCGCCCGGGCGTGCCCGCCCGGTGCGACCGGTTGAGACGATGGGAGAGGGGCACCTGCTTCGGCCGGTGCCCCTCTCCCCGTTCCTGCCGCCGTTCCCGCCGGACCGGGGCCCGGCGGTGTCCGGGATCCGGTTCACGGGCGGCGGGTGACTCCCATGGAGCGGGTGAAGGTCAGCGGGTCCCCCTGGAAACCCTGGACGCCGGGATGGAAGTCCCAGGCGCCGGTGCTGTCCCGGGTGAACTCGGCGACCGTTGCCGCCGTGGCCCCCAGGACACCGCTGAAGTCGTCCTCGGCCAGGACGGTGTACCCCTCGCGGATGCGCAGGCCGGGGCGGCCCACGCCGGCGAAGGTGCGTTGCTCCTGATGCTGCTGTATGACGACCCCGACCACCACGCGCGCGTACCGCGCGTCGAGCCGGTTCAGCTCCAGCATCATGACCTCGTCGAAGCCGAAGCCCTTGCCGTCCTTGCTGTCCCGGCTGAGGAGGATCGTGCCGTCGGGAGAGCGGCTGTCGAAGTGCACCACGTACGAGGGGTCACCGTGCGGATCGCTTGCCGGGTAGGGCGCGGCGACGAGATCCAGGTCGGTGGCCGGTTGTCCCGCGGGACTCGGGTCCCACCTCAGCGCGATCTCGACCTTGCCGATGCCCTTGTTGACGCCGTTCACCAGTCTTCCCCTTCCCCCTGGGACCGTCATGCCGCTTCAG
The DNA here is from genome assembly GCF_026242095.1 of Streptomyces sp. NEAU-W12. NCBI lineage: Bacteria > Bacillati > Actinomycetota > Actinomycetes > Kitasatosporales > Streptomycetaceae > Streptomyces > Streptomyces sp. NEAU-W12. The sequence continues at coordinate 269,794 of NZ_JAPJDM010000005.1, read as the reverse complement.
AAGCTGCTGTCCAACTGCCGGGCGAACCCGGCAGGTTGTCCATCCTGTCATGCCGGGCCGGATGAGTGCGGCGAAGCAGTCCCGCCGAGGAGGACCGGGCCGCGCCCCGCGGCCTTACGATGGCGCGGTGCTGGTCAAGTGGATTCGCTGCACCGTGGTGGACCGCCGCGGGTTCGAACGGGGACAGCGGAAGTGGGCGGGGCTTCTGGGGGAGCCGGGATTTCGTGGACAGGGCGGGGGCTGGAGCCGGGGGCGACAGGACGTGGCGCACGTCTTCTCCTTCTGGGAGAGCCGCGCCTTCTACGACTCCTTCATGGCGCGGTCCTACGACCGGCTCGCCTCGGCCCAGTCGGGCACCTTCAAGGACGCCCGGGTCAGGCTGTTCGACCACCGCTTCGACGTGAAGACCGGATTCGAACCGCGCTTCACGGACGTCGACCTGCTGAGAGTGGCCCTGTGCCGCGTCCACGAGGAACGTGCGGAGCATTTCGTGCTGATGCACGAGAAGGTCTGGAACCCGGCGATGGCAGGCTCGCCCGGCATGGTCCGGGGACTGTTCGGTGAGGCCCCCGGCCATGAGTTCCTGGTGCTGTCGATGTGGCGGTCGGCTGCCGAGCACGGCAAGTACCGCACCGAGCGTGTGGAACGTCTCGCGCTGCGTGCGCAGACGGAGGCCGACATCGCGGCGCTCACGGGGGACATCGTGGACATGGAGCCGGTCTGGACGGTCTGACGTCCCGGGGCGGAAAACGGTCCCGAAGCGAAGGAAGTGTGTGACCTGTGCCGTACGAGGCGCGTACGGGTGCTCGGTCCGCCGTCAGCCGTTCTAGGGTTTCAGTATGGTACGACCACGGCGCATCGTCCTTGTCCGGCACGGTGAATCAACGGGCAATGTTGACGACACCGTTTACGAGCGCGAACCCGATCACGCGCTGGCCCTGACCGAGCGGGGCCGGCGGCAGGCCGAGAAGACGGGCAAGCGGCTGCACGACCTGTTCGGTGAGGAACAGGTCAGCGTGTACGTGTCCCCCTACCGCCGCACGCACGAGACGCTGCGCGCCTTCGGTCTCGACCCGGAGCGCATACGTGTGCGTGAGGAGCCGCGACTGCGTGAGCAGGACTGGGGCAACTGGCAGGACCAGAAGGACGTCCGTCTGCAGAAGGTGTACCGGGACGCGTACGGCCACTTCTTCTACCGCTTCGCCCAGGGCGAGTCCGGTGCTGACGTCTACGACCGGGTCGGAGGCTTCCTGGAGAGCCTGTTCCGCAGTTTCGAGGCCCCCGACCACCCGCCGAACGTCCTCATCGTGACGCACGGCCTTGCCATGCGGCTGTTCTGCATGCGCTGGTTCCACTGGACCGTGGCGGAGTTCGAGTCGCTGTCCAACCCCGGGAACGCCGAGATGCGGGTGCTCGTCCTGGGGCAGGACGGCAAGTACACGCTCGACCGGCCCTTCGAGCAGTGGCGGCAGCCGGAACCGTACGGGATCACCGGATAGGGTGGCAGGGCGATGACCGCTGACTCCACCACCGCCAGGCGCCTCGACCGCGCCCTGGCCAGCCTGCGTGGACTGTCCGTGGGGGACGCGCTGGGCTCACAGTTCTTCGTCCCGGTGAACTATCCGCTGCTCATGCGCCGTGAGCTGCCTCCGAGCTCCTGGCAGTGGACGGACGACACGGAGATGGCCTGCTCGGTCGTCGCCGTCCTCGCCGACCACCGGCGGATCGACCAGGACGCCCTCGCGCAGTCCTTCGCCCGGCGCCATGACTTCGACCGTGGCTACGGGCCCGCGGTCAACCGGCTGCTGCGGCTGGTCCGCGAAGGCGGTGACTGGCGCGAGCTCGCCGCCGGACTCTTCGACGGCCGGGGTTCCTGGGGCAACGGCGCCGCGATGCGCATCGCGCCCCTGGGCGCCTGGTACGCGGACGATCCGGAGCAGGCGGTCCACCAGGCCGAGATCTCGGCCTACCCCACCCACCAGCACCGCGAGGCCGTGGTCGGCGCGATGGCCGTCGCCGCGGCGGCCGCACTCGCCGCCGCCCCCGGCGGGCCGCCCGGGCCCGAAGCACTGCTCGACGGGGTCGTCGCGCTGGTGCCCGGGAGGAGTGCGGTCGGTGCGGGACTGCGCCGGGCCCGGGACATGTTCGACTACGGCGACGCGGCCACCGTCGCCGCTGTACTGGGGTGCGGACGGCGGACGACGGCCCACGACACCGTGCCTTTCGCGCTGTGGTCGGCCGCCCGAGCCCTGGGCGACTACGAGGAGGCCTTCTGGACCACGGCCCAGGCCGGCGGGGACGTCGACACCACCTGCGCCATCGTGGGCGGGGTGATCGCGGCGGGGAAGGCCGGGAGACCGCCCGCCGGGTGGGCCGAGCGGGTCGAGGCGCTCCCGGGCTGGATGCCGGTGTAGCTCCGGCAGGCCCGGACGTGCGGGGGGCGGACGTGGACGCGCGAGCTTTCGGAACCCTCCGTGCGTCATGGGAACTCTCCGTGACCGGCTGCCCGTTGTCGGGACGTCAGCCGTGTGGGGCATGAGGCCCGGGACGAGGCGGCGGCCGTACGGGTCCGAGTCCTGCCGGCGGTGATCGTGAACGGGCGGTTCACCGCACCGCTCCCGGTACTGCTCGGTTCCGCGACCGCGGTCCTGACAGGCGCGGGGCGGTCCGGCGTCCTGCGCGCCCCGGCCTGCCGGGGCGGCCGGAGAGGTGCCGGGCCGTCCCGCCCGGGGCGGGTCCTCGTCGGCCGGCGCCCGGCCCGGCGGAGACCCTTCGACGCGGCGCCGGACGTGGACCGTGTGCACGCGATTGGCCGGCCCCGTGCCCGCGAGGGCGTGCCGCGATGTTCTCCCGGCCGGGTGCCGTCCTGCGCCCGTTCGTTCACGCATGCGACTCCGTGCAGGCCGAGCGGTTTCGTGCCGTGTCTTCGACGGGGTCGTGGAGTGGGCCGTCACGATGCTCCGAGAAGTGATCGGGCGGCGAACCGGGCGCGGAGGGGCGCGTACCGATGTGGCGAGCGGCTGCGCCGTCGACGCCGTCCCGGCGATGACGGTGTACCGGTCCAAGGTGTGCGGAAGTGAATGGGCGGACGTCGACGTGGAGGAGACGACCGACCTGCCGACGGTTCCGGCGCTACGGCCGGCAGGCCCCTGAGCCGAGGTCGCCGGCACTCCGGCACCGCTCGGGGAACCTGGGTGTCGCGGGCCGTTCCGAGCGGCGTACGCTATGGGCGCCATGCCGTACGAACCACCAACTCACACTGTCGAGCGCTCCCTCCGCGCCACGACCGGGGCGAAGACCGTCGCAGGCGTCGACGAGGTGGGGCGCGGCGCCTGGGCCGGCCCCGTCACCGTCTGCGCGGCGGTCACCGGACTGCGCCGTCCCCCCGAGGGCCTCACCGACTCCAAGCTCCTCACCGTCAAGCGGCGGGACGCGCTCGACCGGACGCTGCGGGACTGGGTGACGTCGTACGCCCTGGGCCACGCGTCCCACGAGGAGATCGACCGGCTGGGGATGACGGCCGCGCTGCGGCTGGCGGCGGTGCGCGCGCTCGAAGGGCTGCCGGTGCGTCCCGACGCGGTGATACTCGACGGCAAGCACGACTATCTCGGGGCCCCCTGGCGGGTCCGCACCGTGATCAAGGGTGACCGGTCGTGCGTGGCGGTCGCGGCGGCCTCGGTGATCGCCAAGGTGCACCGCGACAAAATGATGGCCGAACTGGGTGCCGAGCATGCAGACTTCGGTTTTGCGGACAACGCGGGGTATCCGTCACCCGTGCACAGGGCCGCGCTGGAGGTCCGGGGCCCCACCCCCCACCACCGGCTGTCGTGGGCGTATCTTGATGCGCTGCCCCAGTGGCGGCATCTCAAGAAGGTCCGCAGCTGGGCGGATGGAAGCGTTCCGGCGATCGAGGGGCAGCTCGGCTTCGATTTCTGACGATTCCGTTCGCACTCATGTGCCACCCGACGGCGCGAGCCGTACCAGTGTTTGATAAAAATCAGCCCATGCCTCTCATTCCCGAGGAGTCTCAGATTCACGAGAGTGCCCAGGGTCCCCGCGCCACTCCGGCCAGCGGCCGTACCGCGCCGACCCCCCGCCCCGTACCCGGTCCCCGTCCCGCCGCACCGCCGCGACCCGGTCGGCCCGGCCCGGTCCGGCCCGCGCCTTCGGCGCAACGCACGCCGCGTGATGCCCCTGCGGCGGCCGACCCCGTCCCTTCGAAACCGACCGTTCCGGCTGCGGCCGGCGTCCAGGTCCAGCTGATCCCGGCACCCGTCCAGGGGGCGCTCGACGCCGCCGAGGAAGCCGTGGACCTGCTGCTGGACTCCGGCCGAGCCCCGGGCGACGTGCTGGTGATCACCACCGGCGAGCCGCACCCGTGGGCCACCCACGAACTCTCCTTCGGTGAGGCCTCCTACTGGGCCCTGCACGCCGCCGCCGACGACGTCTTCTACACGGACGCCGCTGTCGCGGACCGTGCCGGAGCACGCCCCGTGGTCGTGGTCGCCGTCAACGGGGGGCCCGAGCCGGTGACCGCGTCGGCCCTGGCCGTGGCGCGCACCAAGGCCACCACCCTGCTGATCGTCTGCGGTGACCCGCAGCGGATCAACCCGGTGACGGGGACCCGCGTCTGAGGTGACGTCATGGCGCCCGTCCGTACGGGCGCCATGCGGCCGCCCTTCCGCCGTGCGGGCAGTGGCGGCGAAGGAGCCCTGGTTCCCGGGTGCCCGGCGGGCCCTCAGCGCGCTGCCGCGCGGCGCAGGACGTCGGACGCGGCACCGCCGGTGCGCGGTATGCGCGGCGGCGCCTCGGCCGTGGCGAACGGTTCCGGCGCGGAGCCGGTGCTGGGCCGGCGCCCGCCGCGGCCCTCACCGAGCACCTGCCAGCCGTCACGGGTCAGCGTGATGTACGCCCCGCAGCGCAGCCCGTGCAGCGTGCAGGCGTCCCGCAGCCCCCACATCCACGCGCCGTCCTCCTCCGTCCAGCGTGCGTCGCCGTCACGGCAGCAGAGCAGGACAGCGGTACGCACCGGTGTACGGCGCCGCAGGTCGTGCGGGACGACCCGGCGCAGTTGGGACAACAGGGCGTTGCGGAACATCCAGCCGTCGGCCGGGGCGGGGCGGCGGGTGAACGAAGCGCTCGCCCGTACCCGCTCGTCCTGGTCGAGTACGGCGACGATCGCGGTCGCCGGCCCCGGGTGGTGCCGGGCGTGCAGGCCGCTGACGACCTCACGCGGGTTGCGCAGCAGCGGGATTCCCGCGGCAGCCCACTCCGCGGGTTCGAGCAGGCGAGTGGCGGAAGCGGCGGGTGTGGACAGCGATGCCGCCGAGGACGGAGCGAATCCGAAGGTCACGGTCCTCCCTTCGGCTACGCCCGGACGACGGGCGGGGTCGGATTCAGGGGAGCGCGCACGCAACGGAGCCCAACCTGGGTGGCGGACGAGCCGTGCGGGTGCGGACCTCAATTCTTCCTGTCGAACCAGGATGCGGCAACGAGCAATCGTGCGGGCCGACCGGTATCGGACGATTGGGTGTTTATATCCCTGCCCCGCGTGCCGGCGGGGCACACATGCGGCGCTCGATCCCGCCGTGTCGGTACGTGACGTACGGGGCCGGTGGCCTGTGGCCGGTTTCCAGGAGGCCGGGACGCGCGGTGCGTCACCACGAGGTGAACGCAGGGGTGAGGTGGCCGACTGTCGTAGCCATCGGGTTGCATGGGGGCATGGACACCCCGGAGCTGCGCACCGAAGCCGACGCCATCCTCGCCGAGCTCGTCGGCGACCCCGAAGGCTCGGCACGGTTGCGGGAGGACCAGTGGCAGGCCGTGGCGGCCCTGGTGGAAGAACGCCGGCGCGCCCTGGTGGTGCAGCGCACCGGCTGGGGCAAGTCGGCGGTCTACTTCGTCGCCACCGCCCTGCTGCGCCGGCGTGGTTCTGGCCCCACGGTGATCGTCTCGCCGCTGCTGGCGCTGATGCGCAACCAGGTCGAGTCGGCGGCGCGGGCCGGCATCCGGGCGCGCACCATCAACTCGGCCAACCCCGAGGAGTGGGACACGATCTACGAGGAGGTCGAGCACGGCGAGACCGACGTTCTCCTCGTCAGCCCGGAACGCCTCAATTCCGTGGACTTCCGCGAGCAGGTGCTGCCCAAGCTCGCGGCCACCACCGGTCTGCTGGTGGTCGACGAAGCGCACTGCATCTCCGACTGGGGCCATGACTTCCGCCCCGACTACCGCCGACTGCGTGCCGTGCTCGCCGACCTCGCCCCCGGTGTACCGGTGCTGGCCACCACCGCGACCGCCAACACGCGCGTCACCGCGGACGTGGCCGAGCAACTGGGCACCGGCGCCGGCGAGGCCCTGGTCCTGCGCGGCCCTCTGGAACGGGAGAGCCTGCGGCTGGGCGTGGTCCGGCTGCCGGACGCCGCGCACCGCCTGGCCTGGCTCGCCGAGCACCTGGACGAGCTGCCGGGCTCCGGGATCATCTACACGCTGACCGTCGCGGCGGCCGAGGAGGCCACCGCCCACCTGCGGCAGCATGGCTTCCAGGTGGCCTCGTACACCGGGCGCACGGAGAACGCCGACCGGCTGCAGGCCGAGGCAGACCTGCTGGGCAACCGGGTCAAGGCGCTGGTCGCGACCTCGGCGCTGGGAATGGGCTTCGACAAACCGGACCTGGGCTTCGTGCTGCACCTGGGCTCCCCGTCCTCGCCGATCGCCTACTACCAGCAGGTCGGCCGGGCGGGCCGGGGCGTGGCCCACGCCGACGTGCTGCTGCTGCCGGGCAAGGAGGACGAGGCCATCTGGCGCTACTTCGCCGACACCGCCTTCCCGCCCGAGGAGCAGGTCCGGCAGACGCTCTCGGTCCTGGCCGAGGCGGGACGGCCCTTGTCCGTGCCGGCCCTGGAGGCCCGGGTCGACCTCCGGCGCACCCGCCTGGAGACCATGCTCAAGGTGCTCGACGTGGACGGCGCGGTCAAGCGGGTCAAGGGCGGCTGGATCTCCACCGGCGAACCGTGGGCCTACGACTCCGAGCGGTACGCCTGGGTCGCCCGGCAGCGGGCCGCCGAGCAGCAGGCCATGCGCGACTACGTGAGCACGGACCGGTGCCGGATGGAGTTCCTGCGACGGCAGCTGGACGACGAAGGAGCGGTCCCGTGCGGCCGCTGCGACAACTGCGTGGGGCCCTGGGCCGATTCCTCCGTCTCGGCCGAGACCCTGACGGCGGCGGCGAAGGAACTGGACCGCCCGGGAGTGGAGGTCGAGCCGCGCCGGATGTGGCCGACGGGGATGCCGGCCCTGGGGATCGAGCTCAAGGGACGCATCCCGGCAGGAGAACAGTGCTCCACCGGACGCGCCCTGGGCCGGCTCTCGGACATCGGCTGGGGCAACCGGCTGCGTCCGCTGCTGGCCGAGAACGCGCCCGACGGGCCGGTCCCCGATGACGTCCTGCGGGCCGCGGTGGAGGTCCTCGCGGACTGGGCACGTTCTCCGGGCGGCTGGGCGACGGACGGCCCGGACGCCTCCGCCCGGCCGGTGGGAGTCGTCGCCGTGCCCTCCCTCACCCGTCCGCAGCTGGTCGGTTCCCTCGCCCAGGGCATCGCGACCGTCGGGCGCCTGCCCCTGCTCGGCACCCTGACGTACACCGCGCCGGACGGCGCCCGCACGGCACGCCGCAGCAACTCCGCCCAACGCCTGAAGGCGCTGTCCGGTGCCTTCGCCGTCCCCGACGAGCTGGCGGGCGCCCTGGCGCACGCGCAGGGGCCTGTCCTGTTGGTGGACGACTGCACGGACTCCGGCTGGACCCTCGCTGTCGCCGCCCGCCTGCTCCGCAGGGCAGGAGGCGCACAGGTCCTTCCCCTGGTCCTCGCCGCGGCAGGCTGAGCCTCCGTCGCCGGCCCGGTCCGGTCTCCGGGACTCCCGTGCCGGCCCCGGCCGAGGAGTTCTTCCTCGAGTTCGCCGGCGGCGTCCTGCGTGCCCGCGGCGATTTGGAGAGCGCCGGGAAACCGTTCGGTCGCCCCTCGTCCCGGTGGCGGAGACGCTCGCGTGATGGTGTGGCAATCGGACCGCAGTGAAATGGAAAGTGCAGGTCACACGAAGTGCGTGACGTGTCCCTGGAAGGAGTTGTCCACAGGGCGAGCGGAGTTTCCTGATCCGAGCGATCGTCCTTTCATGACGAACAGCAACGAAACGAACGGATCCCCGGGAAACGGTGATGTCGCCGGCCGGGGGCGGGGCGAGCGCGCCGGCCTTCCGGGACGCGACGACAACGACCGCGGCGCCGGGGTCCCGGGACCGGGGACCCGCGGGAACGGGGGCACGCACGCAGGGCGTGCGCCGGACATCGCCTGTACCGCCTACGGCAGCCACGGCGGCGAACAGCAGGTCACGCTGCGCACCCCCGCCGAACTCGCCGACGCCCTGCCCTACCTGCTCGGCTACCACCCCGAGGACAGCATCGTCCTGGTCGCCCTGTACGACAAGGACGGGCGGGGCAGGTTCGGCGGCCGGGCCAGGCTCGGCATCCCCGCCCACCGGGACGACTGGCCCGCTGCCGCCCGCCAGCTGGCCCAAGGGCTGGTCACGGGCAGCGAGCGCCGAGGCGCCAAGCCCGAGCAGATGATCGTCTTCCTCTGCCAGGAACCGGGGGACCGCGAATCCGGACAGCAGGTCAGGGAACGGCTGGGCCCGCTCGCCCACGCGCTGCGCCTGGAGTGCGGTGCCCTCGACGTCCCTGTGGTGGAGGCCCTGTGCCTCTCGGGCGGCCGCTTCTGGTCGTACTGCTGCGACGACGAGGGGTGCTGCCCCGAGGCCGGGACACCGATGGGGCTGCCGGGCACCTCGGTGCTGGCCGCCGCCGCGACCTACGCCGGACTCCAGGTCCGGGGCACGCTGCGTGAACTGCGGGCGAGGTTCCTCCCGTGGGAGAACGCCGCCGCCCTCGACCAGGAAACCGCTCTGGACGCCGCCCACCGGACGCTGGTCCCCAGGATTCTCGACGCGGCGGGACGGAACGAGGTCGCCCGGCAGACGCTGGAACTGGCCGAGCGTGTCATGGGCAGGCTGGCCTGCACCCCGCCCGTGCCCGGCACGCTCCCGGCGGACCTGCGGGACGACGAAGCGCTCCGGCACGACGAGGCCGCCACGCTGATCCTCGGTCTGCAGGACCGCACGACCCGGGACCGGGCGGCGGAGTGGATGGAGGGTGAAGAGGCAGGCCCCGCCCTCCGCCTGTGGCGGGCGCTGGCCCGCCGCTGCGTCGGATCGTACGGCGAACACGCCGCGGCGCCCCTGACACTCGCAGGGTGGGTCGCCTGGTCCATCGGCGACGAACTTGAGGCCAGGGAAGCACTGGCCATGGCCCTGGGGGCCGATCCCGACTATCTCTTCGCCCGTCTTCTGCACCAGGCCTGCAACGAGGGCCTCGACCCGGAATCGATCCGCCGCTGCCTGCGCTCGGAACGCGACGGCCAGGGTCAGGCGGACGGCGACGGTCCGGCGGCCACCGGTGCGGAGGACGAGGATCCGGGCAACGGAGATCCGGGTGACGGAGAGCCGGGTGACGGAGAGCCCGGTGCGGCGGGAGAGTCCACACCCTCCGGGCCCGCGGTTGCCCTGGTCCGGGAAGCGCGTTCGCGCCGCCGACGCCGCGAGCGTCTCTCCGGTGCTGGGGCCGGTGCCGGTGCCGGTGGCAGTTCCCCGCGTCGGGGGCGGACGGAAGACAGCCGCCCGAATGTGCGGATTCCGTATCCCCGTACGGCGGTGGGGGACGCGTGTCCGGACGGGGCGCGTCCCGGTGTCGAGAGGCCGGGTGCTGTCCGCCGTCGCCCCGCAGCCCCGCGGGGACGCACGCAGATCCGGAGTCAAGGCGGTGCCGGTGAGGAGTGACCGGGCGGGAGGGGGGCCACCGGTCGGGCGAAGGGGAGGGCGCAGGCGCCCCCGGAACCCGTCCCGCAGCTGAGCTGACCGTCGCCGACCCGCGGCGGGAGCAGCACCGGGCCGAAGTCGACCAGCCGTCGACGTCGTCGGTGAAGGGAGTGTTTATCGTCAGGAAGACGACTATGATCGCCGCATGTCCTACGACCCGTCAGCCTTTCCGCCCTTTGCCGTCACCGTGGACCTGGTCGTGCTGACTGTGCGCCGTCACGCCCTGTGTGCGCTGGCGGTGCGCAGGGGGGAACCGCCGTTTCAGGGGCGCTGGGCGCTTCCCGGCGGATTCGTCCGGGCCGACGAGGACCTGGCGCAGGCGGCGGCACGTGAACTGGCGGAGGAAACCGGACTGAGCGTGCACGACCCCGCCACCCCCGCCCAGGCCGGCGGGGCGCACCTGGAACAGCTCGCCACCTACGGCGATCCCAAGCGCGACCCCCGGATGAGGGTCGTCAGCGTCGCGCACCTCGCTCTCGCCCCCGACCTGCCCGCACCCCGGGCGGGCGGCGACGCCAGCAACGCGCGCTGGGCCCAGGTCGGGGAACTGCTGCAACAGGCGGGCTACGGCAGGGAAGGCGAGCCGGTGGCGCCGCTCGCCTTCGACCACGCGCAGATCCTGGCGGACGGGGTGGAGCGGGCCCGCTCCAAGATCGAGTACTCGTCACTGGCCACGGCCTTCTGTCCGCCCGAGTTCACGGTCGGCGAGCTGCGCCGTGTCTACGAGGCCGTGTGGGGTGTTGCCTTGGACCCGCGCAACTTCCACCGCAAGGTGACGGGGACACCGGGCTTTCTCGTGCCGACAGGTGGCACGACCACCCGGCAGGGCGGCCGTCCCGCCCAGCTCTTCCGGGCCGGCGGAGCCACCCTGCTCAATCCGCCGATGCTGCGCCCCGAGGTGTGACCGCACCGGACCGAACGGCCTGGGCGACGGGAGCGGGTGAGGGCGCGGAGGTGACTGCAGAGGCATCCGGCCCGGGTGGGGGCGGGTCGTGGGCGCGGGCCCCGTGCGGCTGAATTACCCGTGGCCGGCGGGCCTTGCGGTGCCCGAAAAACCCGATATGGCACGCTATCTTGCTTTGGGTGATCCAGGCCATCGGACTGACCAGCAACCCGCGCAAAGAGCTTCCGCCCGCTGTCGACAACGTGTCCTTCGACGCACACGCAGGTCGCGTCACGATGCTGCTCGGAGCGCCGGGCGCGGGCAAGACGACGACGCTCAGACTCATGCTCGAACTCCAGCCGGGCCGTGGCATCACCTACTTCAGGGGCCGCCCACTGCACCGCATCGGCCATCCGCCCCGCGAAGTCGGCGTACTGCTGGGCGAGGTGCCGGGCCACCCCGCACGCACCGTGCGCGGACACATCCGCATGCTGTGTGCCGCGGCGGGAGTTCCGGTGCGGCGCGGAGACGAAGTCCTGGAGGCCGTCGGGCTCGTGAGTCTGCGGGACGAACGCCTCGGCACCCTCTCGCGGGGCATGGACCGACGCCTCGGGCTCGCCTGCGCGCTGTTGGCGGACCCGCACACCCTCGTGCTCGACGAACCCGCGCACGGGCTGTCCGCCGGCGAGAGCCGCTGGCTGCACGGCATGCTCCGGGCCTACGCGGCCCAGGGCGGCACCGTTCTGAGTACAACGGCCGACCCCAAGGAGGCGGCGCGCACCGCGGACCGGGTGGTCACCCTCGTCCAGGGCCGGCTCGTGGCCGATCAGCCGGCCGCGGACTTCTCGCGCACCCGGCTGCGCCCCCGCGTCGCCGTCCGCACCCCGCACGCCGCCCGGCTCTCCGCGCTGCTCACCAAGGAGGCCCGCACCGCCCGGCGTTCCGTGGAGGTGGCCGAGGACGGCGGCAATCGCATCTCCGTCTACGGCAGTACCTGCGCGGACGTCGGCGAGATCGCCTTCCGCCACGGCATCGTCGTCCATCAACTCGCTGAAGAGATCGGGGACATGGGGCCAGGTGCGGGTGCCTCGTCCCATGCCGGGAAGCCGGTTGCCCCGGACGGCGAAACGCCGTCCGCCGCGGCGTCGGCCCTCGCCGCCGCTTCCGACGCCGGACATCCCGGTGACTCCTCCGACTCCCGCCCCGTCGACTCCCGTCCCGTCGATTCCCCACTCTCCGGCCTCCGCGCCGGAGGTGAGGCCCGGGCGTCGGAGTCCGGGTCCACGGCGGGGCTGCCGCCTCCCCTCTCCGTCCGTCCCACCCCCCGCCCCCTCCGCCCGCTGCGCTACGAGATCCGCCGGGTCACCGGCGTCGGGACCGGGTTCCTCGTCGGGGCGACCGTGCTGGTGGTGTCCGCGCTCACCGCCGTGCTGCTGGCCCGGATCGGGCACACCCCGCAGCCGCGCCTGCTGGCCGCGTGGCCCAGGGAGCTGCCCCTGCCGCCCGCGGCACTCGGGGCGGGGCTGCTCGGGGCGCTGGCCTTCGGTGACGAGTTCCGCCACCCCGTCCTGGCGGCGGACCGGGCAGGTGTGCCCCGGCGGCTGGGACTGCTGACCGCCAAACTCCTCGTCGCCTCGGTCTCCGCCCTCGTCCTGGCCGTCCTGACGATCGGGTGCGATGCCGAGATGCTCTACCTCGTCTACGGACGGGAGCTGGTCGAGATCCCCGCCGACTGGCTTTCGCTCGGAGCGAGTTGGCTCGGACTCGTGATCGGGTGCGCGTGGGCGGGCGTGCTGGCCGCGGGGCTCTTCCGGTCGACCGCCGCCGGTCTCGCCGCGGTCCTCGCCGTCCCCCTCCTCGTCGTGCCCCTCATGCGCAGGCTGGTGGAGGGGGCGTCGGTGGAGACCGTGGCCGGGGTGCCTCTGCGGATGCGTGAGGTGTCCCTGCTCCACTGGCCCTTCGGGGGCGAACGGTATCTGGAGGGGGTGCTGCGGATGGTCGCCCAACCGGTGGGCGGCGCAATGGCGTTGTCCCTCGCGGTGCTGCTCTGCGCGTATCTGCTCGCCTTTTTGCGGAACAGGGTCCGATGACGACCGGGCGCGCCCCGATCGGTCCGTCACTGCCGACAACTCCCCGCAGGGAGCCCGCTTCTTTCCGATAAGGCGTCAATTGCGACGGGGTGAGCGATCACCCTTTCGTGTGCTTTTCACCAAACTCCTCAAGGGAGTTGGGAGCCACGCCGACAAAGGATGCGTGAGTACCCTTGCGCACACCATGATGACCACCGCCCGCTCCGCAGACTCCGGCCTCACGGGTCCGGGCGAACTCGACCGCTACCCCTACGCCGACGCGCCCGTCGGCGGCCGTGCCGGGGCCCCTGTCTGGGACACCGATCCCGAGCTGGGTCGTGCGGGGCGCCGCAGCGCGGGCAGCCGTGGCCGCGGGCTGCACGGCCAACTCGTCCAGCAGCTGGGTCAGATGATCGTTTCGGGGGATCTGGGCGCCGACCGTCCTCTGGTTCCCGAGGAGATCGGCCAGCGCTTCGAGGTCTCCCGCACCGTCGTCCGTGAGTCGCTCCGTGTCCTGGAGGCCAAGGGCCTGGTCAGTGCCCGGCCCAATGTCGGCACGCGGGTGCGCCCGGTCAGCGACTGGAACCTTCTCGACCAGGACATCATCGAGTGGCGGGCCTTCGGGCCGCAGCGTGACGACCAGCGCCGTGAGCTCAGCGAGCTGCGCTGGACGATCGAGCCGCTGGCCGCCCGGCTCGCCGCCGGGCACGGGCGCGAGGACGTCCAGCAGCGCCTGTCCGACATGGTGGAGATCATGGGTCACGCCATGGGGCAGGGGGACGCGCTGACCTTCGCCCGCGCCGACTCCGAGTTCCATTCGCTGCTGATCCAGGTCGCCGGCAACCGCATGCTGGAGCACCTCTCCGGGATCGTGTCCGCCGCGCTGCAGGTCTCGGGCGGACCGGTCGCGGGCTGTGAGCGGCCGAACGAGGCGTCGCTCGGGCACCACGGCCGGATCGTCGACGCGCTCGCCGGTGGTGACGGCGCGGCGGCCGAGGCGGCCATGCGCCAGTTGCTGACGGTCCACCCCGAGGTCGAGCGGGTGGTGCCCGCCCCGCGCGAGCGCTGACCGCCTTCCGCGAGCGGCCCGGCCGGGTCTGCCGCCCCCTCCTGCGGCACCGTCCGGCCGGTGGGCCGCCCGCTGTAGGACCCCGCGGGATCCCCTTCGATCCCGCGGGGTCCTACAGTGATGAGGGGGCCGTAAGGTCCGGCACGGTGCCGCTGTCACCCCTGAGTGACCGTCTTTGTCCCGATCTGATCGATTCTGGATGCTTACGGGGTGTGACTCGGGCCACGCGGATTGGACGTAACGCTCCTGGAAAGAACGCGATGACCTAAGAGGTGACAGTCGCGGAGGGAATACGGACGCCGTTCACGGCGCTGTTGCATCTCCCCGGCCCCCGCCCGCATCGTCGGCCCATCCCCAAGCCGGCGGTCGGCTCCTGTCCGTCGTGGACGGGGCCGGAAGCCGTTTCTCAACGTCCCGAGAGGTTGTTCGTGTCGGCCAGCACATCCCGTACGCTCCCGCCGGAGATCGCCGAATCCGTCTCTGTCATGGCGCTCATCGAGCGGGGAAAGGCTGAGGGGCAGATCGCCGGCGATGACGTGCGTCGGGCCTTCGAAGCTGACCAGATTCCGGCCACTCAGTGGAAGAACGTACTGCGCAGCCTCAATCAGATCCTCGAGGAAGAGGGTGTGACGCTGATGGTCAGTGCCGCGGAGCCCAAGCGCACCCGAAAGAGCGTCGCAGCGAAGAGTCCCGCCAAGCGCACGGCGACCAAGACGGTCGCGGCGAAGGCGACGACCACGCGGAAGGCCAGTGCCGCCGCCACGTCGGCCGCGCCCGCCGCGGACGCCGTCGCCGAAGAGGAGGCACCCGCCAGGAAGGCGGCTGCCAAGAAGACCACCGCGAAGAAGGCGACCGCCAAGAAGGCGGCGGTGAAGAAGACGGCCGCCAAGAAGACCGCGGCCAAGAAGGACGACGCCGAGGCGCCCGACGAGGAGACCGTCGAGGAGGTCAAGGCGACGGACGAGCCGGAGGGCACGGAGAACGCCGGTTTCGTCCTCTCCGACGAGGACGAGGACGACGCGCCCGCCCAGCAGGTCGCCGCCGCCGGTGCCACCGCCGACCCGGTCAAGGACTACCTCAAGCAGATCGGCAAGGTGCCCCTGCTCAACGCCGAGCAGGAGGTCGAGCTCGCCAAGCGGATCGAAGCCGGTCTCTTCGCCGAGGACAAGCTGGCCAACTCCGACAAGCTGGCGCCGAAGCTCAAGCGCGAACTGGAGATCATCGCCGAGGACGGACGCCGCGCCAAGAACCACCTCCTGGAGGCCAACCTCCGTCTGGTGGTCTCCCTGGCCAAGCGCTACACGGGCCGCGGCATGCTCTTCCTGGACCTCATCCAGGAGGGCAACCTCGGTCTGATCCGCGCGGTGGAGAAGTTCGACTACACCAAGGGCTACAAGTTCTCCACCTACGCCACCTGGTGGATCCGTCAGGCGATCACCCGCGCGATGGCCGACCAGGCCCGCACCATCCGCATCCCGGTGCACATGGTCGAGGTCATCAACAAGCTCGCGCGTGTGCAGCGCCAGATGCTCCAGGACCTGGGCCGCGAGCCCACCCCGGAGGAGCTGGCCAAGGAGCTCGACATGACCCCGGAGAAGGTCATCGAGGTCCAGAAGTACGGCCGCGAGCCCATCTCCCTGCACACCCCGCTGGGCGAGGACGGCGACAGCGAGTTCGGTGACCTCATCGAGGACTCCGAGGCCGTCGTCCCGGCGGACGCGGTCAGCTTCACGCTCCTGCAGGAGCAGCTGCACTCCGTCCTGGACACCCTCTCCGAGCGCGAGGCGGGCGTCGTCTCCATGCGTTTCGGTCTCACCGACGGTCAGCCGAAGACCCTCGACGAGATCGGCAAGGTGTACGGCGTCACGCGCGAGCGGATCCGCCAGATCGAGTCCAAGACCATGTCGAAGCTGCGTCACCCCTCGCGCTCCCAGGTCCTGCGCGACTACCTCGACTAGGAACAGCGAGCACGACGGCGGGCACGACAGCCCCGCAAGCCGGCCACAGGCCCGGTCCCGTTCTCGGGGCCGGGCCTGTGGCCCTTGCTGTGGCCCGGTGCCGTCCGGCACGGGCTGTCCGGCACGGTCCGCCGGGCAGCCCCGGGTGCCGGTCCGCGGGTGCGGTGCGGGACGGGGTGGACCACTCTGGGTGTCCCATCGACGCCCCAGTGTGAGGAGAGCGCATGTGTCGTCGCCTGGCCCGGCTCCTGGCCCGGCAACTGGTTCTCGCCACCGCCACGACCGCGATACCCCTGGCCGCGGCGCCTCCGGCGGCTCCGGCGGTCGCGGACCGCATCGTCGTCGGCGGTTTCCCGGTCGATGTGGCCCAGAGCCCGTGGACCGTGGCGCTGTCCAGCCGTGACCGGTTCGGGGGTACCCGGGCGGGACAGTTCTGCGGGGGTGTCGCCGTCGGCCGGACCACCGTGCTCACCGCCGCCCACTGCATGGACGAGGAGGTCCTGGGGGCGCGTCCGGACCGGGTGCCCGACCTCAGGGTGATCTCGGGCCGCACGGACCTGCTCTCGGAGCAGGGCGAGGAGATAGCGGTGCGCGAGACCTGGGTGAACCCGGGCTACGACCCGGTCGGCAACTCCGGGGACTTCGCCGTGCTCACCCTGGCCGCGCCGCTGCCCTCCGGCTCGGTGATCGGCATGGCCGGCGCGGACGATCCCGGGTACCGGGCCGACACCCCCGCGACCGTCTACGGCTGGGGGGACACCACCGGTTTTGGGACCTACGCCGGCAGCCTGCACGCGGCACGGGTGCGTGTGCTGCGCGACACCGTGTGCGAGGCCGCGTACCCGGGCGGAGCCGAGGGCGCGTACCGTGCCGGGACGATGCTGTGCGCCGGTGAGCAGGCCGGCGGGCCGGACGCCTGCCAGGGGGACAGCGGCGGACCGCTGGTGGCCGAGGGGAGACTGATCGGCCTGGTGTCCTGGGGCGGCGGATGCGGCTGGGCGGACTCTCCCGGGGTCTACACGCGTGTGTCCGAGGTCGTGCGAACGCTCGACGGGCCTTTGGTCCACCGGTCCGGAAGGGCGCCCGGCGGCGCCTGAAGGCGCCTGGCGGGCCCTGAGCGGGCCTCCCGGGGCCTTCCCGAGGCCCTGGCGGCCTCCGGACGCCCGGAGGGCTCCCGTGGGAGCGAGAGCGCGCGGGGCGACGGGAACGAGCGCACGAGGAAGGGACGGCTGTCTCCGCAGCGGAGGCAGCCGCCCCTCTCGCCGGCCTGTGCCGGGTTGGCTCGTCGTCGTGCGCGAGGTGTCAGAGAGTCACCGTGTCAGTGCTCTTCCTCGATGGCGGGGGCCGACGGGGAGGTGAGCCGTTCGCTCTCGTCCTGTATCTCGGCGGCGATCTTCTTGAGTTCCGGCTCGAACTTGCGGCCGTGGTGGGCGCAGAAGAGCAGTTCTCCGCCGCTCAGCAGGACGACGCGCAGGTAGGCCTGGGCGCCGCAGCGGTCGCAGCGATCGGCGGCCGTCAGTGGGCTCGCGGGGGTCAGAACAGTAGTCACGTCGCCTCTTCTCTAGCTCGACGAGCTGTCGTACCAGGGTCAACATCCAACCAGCCCCAAAACGTTCCCGCTCGTGGCTTCTCTTCGAAAAAATCTTTCCGAAGTGGCTGGGTGCTGCCGGTTGGCGGCGAATGTGCCGTATCGCGTGTCTCTGTGTCGTACGGATTCGCGTGGTATCGGTGGTCGGCCCTCCCGGCTGGGTTGCCGGTTTGTTGTTGAGGACGTGCCCGGAGCCTAAATGGTTCATGCCTGGAAGGGAACGTGATGTGTGCTTCACTCCATCGAGAGATCGAACAGGTATACGACTCTGGACTAGTCTAGGTTTCAGACGAGGGTGGCGTGACAACGGCTCTACCAGGCCTCGGTACCCTCTCACCGGTGACAAGCGACGCGCCCTTACCCATGAGGGCCCCATCTGAAATTCAGCGAGGAGCGAACCGCGTGACCGCCGAGACGTCCGTGCCGTCCACAGCGCTGCTGGCAGGAGCAGACCGGGACGGTTCCAACTACACCGCGCGGCACCTGCTCGTCCTCGAGGGGCTCGAGGCCGTGCGGAAGCGCCCCGGGATGTACATCGGGTCGACCGACAGCCGCGGTCTGATGCACTGCCTCTGGGAGATCATCGACAACTCGGTGGACGAGGCCCTCGGGGGCCACTGCGACCACATCGATGTGATCCTCCACGACGACGGCTCGGTGGAGGTCCGGGACAACGGCCGGGGCATCCCGGTCGACGTCGAACCCAAGACCGGCCTCTCCGGCGTCGAGGTCGTCATGACCAAGCTGCACGCCGGCGGCAAGTTCGGCGGCGGTTCGTACGCCGCCTCCGGCGGCCTGCACGGCGTCGGCGCGTCCGTGGTCAACGCGCTCTCCGCGCGACTGGACGTCGAGGTGGACCGCGGTGGGCACACCCACGCGATCAGCTTCCGCCGCGGCGTCCCCGGCGCCTTCGCCGCCCTGGGCCCGGACGCGAAGTTCGAGGCCGGGAGCGGACTGCGCAGGACGAAGAAGATCCCGAAGGCCCGCAGCGGCACGCGCGTGCGCTACTGGGCCGACCGCCAGATCTTCCTCAAGGACGCCAAGCTGGCCCTGGAGACCCTGCACCAGCGCGCCCGCCAGACCGCGTTCCTGGTGCCCGGCCTGACCATCGTCGTCCGCGACGAGCTCGGGCTCGGCGACGGCGGCAGCAAGGGCGAGGAGTCCTTCCGCTTCGACGGAGGCATCAGCGAGTTCTGCGAGTTCCTGGCCACCGACAAGGCCGTCTGCGACACCCTCCGCTTCACCGGGCAGGGCACCTTCAAGGAGACGGTTCCGGTTCTGGACGAGCGCGGCCAGATGACCCCCACCGAGGTGACCCGGGAGCTCGGCGTCGACGTCGCGATGCGCTGGGGGACCGGCTACGACACGACCCTCCGGTCGTTCGTCAACATCATCGCCACCCCCAAGGGGGGCACCCACGTCGCCGGCTTCGAGCAGGCCGTCGCCAAGACGGTGAACGAGGTGCTGCGCACGAAGAAGATGCTGCGCGTGGCCGAGGACGACGTCGTCAAGGACGACACCCTGGAGGGCCTCACGGCGGTCGTCACCGTCCGCCTGGCCGAGCCGCAGTTCGAGGGCCAGACCAAGGAGGTCCTCGGTACCTCGGCGGCCCGCCGCATCGTGAACACCGTGATCTCCCGTGAGCTCAAGGCCTTCCTGACCTCCACCAGGCGCGACGACGCCCAGCAGGCCCGGGTGGTCCTGGAGAAGGCGGTCGCCGCGGCCCGTACGCGCATCGCCGCCCGTCAGCACAAGGACGCCCAGCGCCGCAAGACGGCCCTGGAGTCCTCCTCGCTGCCGGCCAAGCTGGCCGACTGCCGCAGCGACGACGTCGAGCGCAGCGAGCTGTTCATCGTCGAGGGGGACTCCGCCCTCGGCACGGCGAAGCTCGCCCGGAACTCCGAGTTCCAGGCGCTGCTGCCGATCCGGGGCAAGATCCTCAACGTTCAGAAGTCGTCCGTGACGGACATGCTGAAGAACGCGGAGTGCGGAGCGATCATCCAGGTCATAGGAGCCGGCTCCGGACGGACGTTCGACATCGACACGGCGCGCTACGGCAAGATCATCATGATGACCGACGCGGATGTGGACGGTTCCCACATCCGCACCCTGCTCCTGACGCTGTTCCACCGCTACATGCGGCCCATGGTCGAGTCCGGCCGGGTGTTCGCCGCGGTGCCGCCGCTGCACCGCGTCGAGCTCGTCCAGCCCAAGAAGGGCCAGGACAAGTACGTGTACACGTACTCGGACCGTGAGCTGCGCGACAAGCTGATGGACTTCGAGGCCAGGAACATCCGCTACAAGGAATCGATCCAGCGCTACAAGGGCCTCGGTGAGATGGACGCCGACCAGCTGGCCGAGACGACCATGGACCCGCGCCACCGCACCCTGCGCCGGATCAACCTCACCGACCTGGAGGCCGCCGAGCAGGTCTTCGACCTGCTCATGGGCAACGACGTCGCTCCGCGCAAGGAGTTCATCTCCAGCTCGGCGGCGACACTGGACCGGTCGCGCATCGACGCGTAGGGGGCCCGCGGTCACCTGATGGGGTGAAGCGGAACGGGAAGAGGGGCCGGAGCTCCTCCCGTTCTGCCCATCCTTGGGCATGCGCCGAAGAGACGACCGCCCCCACCCGGGCGGAGGCGGTCCCGAGAGTCCCGCCGGACCTGCCGAAAGACGCTCCGTACCTCCCGGGGGACGCTCCGCCGGACCGCCGGAAGGCGGCCACGTCCCGTTCCACGGCGGCCCGTCCGGCGGCGTGGACTACGGCGACCCGTGGTACGACGCCCTCGCCTCGGGCTGGGGCGAGGGTGCCGGAGCAGCCACGGCGGTTCAGGCGCCGCCCGCGCCGACGCAGACAGCGGTCGTACCGGACGCGCGCGGGCGGGAAGGCACCG
The DNA here is from genome assembly GCF_026242095.1 of Streptomyces sp. NEAU-W12. Taxonomy (NCBI): domain Bacteria; kingdom Bacillati; phylum Actinomycetota; class Actinomycetes; order Kitasatosporales; family Streptomycetaceae; genus Streptomyces; species Streptomyces sp. NEAU-W12. The sequence continues at coordinate 249,406 of NZ_JAPJDM010000005.1, read as the reverse complement.
TGGCGGCGGCCGACGCGTACCTCCAGGTCCAGCGCAGCGCCGCGTTCCAGGAAGTACGCAGCCGCTACCGGAGGTTCGTGGTCCCGGCCGTCATCGCCTTCTGCGCCTGGTACGTGGCGTACGTCGTGACCGCCACCACCGCGCCGGACCTGATGGCGCGACCGGTGGCCGGCGCCGTGAACGTGGGGATGTCCGCCGGGCTCGGCCAGTTCCTGACCACGTTCCTGCTCACCTGGGCCTACGCGCGCCACGCGCGGCTGCGCAGGGACCGGGCCGCGCTGGAACTGCGTTGGGAAACCCAGGAGATGGCGCGCGTCCGGGACGGTGCCTCATGACGGGCGATCACCAGGCGCTGGCACTGCTGCTGTTCAGCGCGTTCGTCGCGGTCACCCTGGGGATCACCACCTGGGCGAGCCGCAGCAGGCAGGGATCGGCCGAGGAGTTCTACGCCGGCGGCCGGCTCTTCTCACCGATGGAGAATGGTTTTGCCATCGCGGGCGACTACATGTCCGCCGCTTCCTTCCTCGGCATCTCCGGACTGATCGCCCTCTTCGGCTACGACGGGATGCTGTACTCGGTGGGCTTCCTGGTGGCCTGGCTCGTGGTGCTGCTCCTGGTCGCGGAACTGGTCCGCAACTGCGGCCGGTTCACCCTCGCCGACGTGGTGGCGGCCCGGATGAGGGAACGCCCCGTGCGCATCGCCGCGGGAACGTCGTCGGTCACCGTGTCCGTCCTGTACCTGGTGGCGCAGATGGTCGGCGCGGGCAGCCTGGTCGCGCTGCTGCTCGGCGGCCGGAGCGAGGCGGCGCAGGCCTGGACCGTCGTCGGCGTCGGGGCACTCATGGTGATCTACGTGTCGATGGGAGGGATGCGGGCCACCACCTGGATCCAGATCGTCAAGGCGGTCCTGCTGCTCGGCGGCACCATCGCGCTGACCGTCCTCGTCCTGCTGCGGTTCCACGGCGACTTCAACCGGCTGCTGCGCACGGCGGCCGGGCGCAGCGGTCACGGGGAGGCGTTCCTGGCCCCCGGACTCGCCTACGGCGGTGACTGGATCTCCCGGTTCGACTTCATGAGCCTGGGACTGGCGCTGGTGCTGGGCACGGCCGGGCTGCCGCACATCCTGTCCCGCTTCTACACCGTTCCGACCGCGCGGGCGGCCCGGCGTTCGGTCGTCTGGTCGATCGGGCTGATCGGCGGGTTCTACCTGATGACGATCGTGCTCGGCTTCGGTGCCGCGGCCATCGTCGGACCGGGGGCCGTACGCGGGTCCAACGCGGCCGGGAACACAGCGGTTCCGCTGCTGGCGCTCGACCTCGGCGGCGGTGCCGGCTCCACCGGCGGGACGGTGCTGTTCGCGATCGTCGCCGCGATAGCCTTCGCCACGATCCTCGCCGTCGTCGCCGGGATCACGCTCGCCTCGTCGGCGTCCGTCGCCCACGACCTGTACGCCTCCCTGCGGCGCCGCGACAGGAAACCGCGCAGCGAGGTGGCCGTGGCCCGGGTGGCCGCGCTCGGCATCGGCGTGCTCGCGATCGCGCTCGGCCTGCTGGCCCGCGACCTCAACGTCGCCTTCCTGGTCGGGCTGGCCTTCGCCGTGGCCGCCTCGGCCAACCTGCCCGTGCTGCTCTACTCCCTGTTCTGGCGCGGGTTCACCACCAGGGGCGCCGTGTGGGCCGTCCACGGCGGGCTGGTCCCGGCGATGGCGCTGGTCCTGCTGTCCCCGGTGGTCTCCGGCAGTCCGGAATCGCTGTTCCCCGGCGTCGACTTCCACCTCTTCCCGCTCCAGAACCCCGGCCTGGTCTCCATCCCGCTCGGCTTCCTCGCCGGTTGGCTCGGCACGGTGACCTCGGCCGAGACCCCGGACGAGGCCAAGCACGCGGAGGTCGAGGTGCGGTCGCTGACGGGCGCGGGGGCGGTGTGACGCGAGCACGTGTGGCGGGGGCCCGTGTGGTGCCGGGCCGTGCGACGACGTGCTCAGGTGCGGGGCACCCACACGTAACGGTGCTCCGGACGGCCCGCGTCGCCGTACTTGAGGGTCAGCACGGCCCGGCCGGTCCGCTCCAGGAGCTTGAGGTAGCGCTGGGCGGTCTGCCGGCTCACCCCCGTGCGCTCGGCGATCTCCTGGGCCGACAGCGCGCCGTCGGCCCTGATCAGGCACTGGCGCACCAGTTCCGCGGTGGTGGGGGAGTGCCCCTTGGGCAGGCCGGGTTCCGCCGACGCCGACAGGGCGCCGAAGATGCGGTCCACCTCGGCCTGTTCCGCCTCGCCGCCGCCGTCCAGGGTGCGGCGCAGCCCGGCGTACGCCTCCAGCTTGGCGCGCAGGCCCGCGAAGGCGAACGGCTTGACCAGGTACTGCAGCGCGCCCTGCCGCATGGCCGCCTGCACGGTGGACACGTCACGCGCCGCCGTCACCATGATCACGTCGGTCTGGCGGCCGTGCCGGCGCATCTCCTGGACGACCGCCAGCCCGGTCCGGTCGGGCAGGTAGTGGTCCAGGAGCACCAGGTCCAGCCGGGGCAGCGTCTCCAGCAGGCCGAGTGCCTCGGCCGCGCTGTGCGCCTCGCCGGCGACGTGGAAGCCCGGGACCTTCCCGACGTAGGCGGCGTTGACGCGCGCGACCCGGACGTCGTCGTCCACGACCAGGACCTCGATCATGACGGCTCCTCCTCGGTGATCTGCGGAACGGACGGGGAGAGCCGCGCGGGGCCACAGGCCCCGGTGAGGGCGGGCCGCGGGCCCGGATCGGTCAGCGCCTCGGGCAGGACGACGGTGAACTCCGCGCCTCCGCCCCGTGCCTCGCCCACGGTCGCGGTGCCGCCCTGGCGCTCGGCGAGCCTGCGGACGAGGGAGAGCCCGATGCCCCGCCCGCGGTGGTCCGGGGGCCTCTTGGTGGACCAGCCCTCGGTGAAGACCGACTCACGGTGCTCCGGAGGAATTCCGGGTCCCGTGTCGCGTACGCCGAGCACCGCCGTACGCCCCTCGGTGCGCAGTTCGACCTCCACGCGCGCGTGCGGCGCGCCCGCGACGGCGTCGAGCGCGTTGTCCACCAGGTTCCCGGCGACCGTGACGAGCCCTCCGGGGTCGATCAGCCGGTCCGGCAGCAGCGTCCGGTCCGAGACCCGCAGTGCGACCCCCCGCTCGGCCGCGACCGTCGCCTTGCCCACCAGCAGGGCGGCGAGCAGCGGGTCCCGGATCTTCTCGGTGACCTGCTCCGCCGTGGCCCGGTGATCGCCGACCACCTCGCCGACGAACTCCACGGCGTCGTCGTACATCTCGAGCTCCAGCAGCCCGAGCAGGGTGTGCATGCGGTTGGCGTGCTCGTGGTCCTGGGCGCGCAGCGCGTCGATCAGTCCGCGCGTGGAGTCCAGTTCCCGGCCCAGCCGGTCCACCTCCGTGCGGTCGCGGAGGGTGGCCACGGCCCCGCCGTCGTCGGTCGGCATGCGGTTGGCGACCAGGACGCGCTGCCCGCGGACGGTGAGCAGGTCGGTGCCGGTCACCCGGCCGGCCAGCACGTCGGCCGTCCGGCCCGCGCCGAGCGCCTCGTCGGGGGAGCGGCCCACAGCCTCGTCACCGAGGTCCAGCAGACGCCTGGCCTCGTCGTTCAGGAGGCGGACGCGGCCGGTGCGGTCGAGCGCGACGACGCCCTCCCGGATGCCGTGCAGCATGGCCTCGCGCTCCGCGAGCAGCGCCGCGATGTCGGAGAAGGCGAGGTCCCGGGTCTGCCGCTGCACCCGCCGGGAGATCAGCCAGGCCGCGAGCGCACCCACGGCCAGCGCCCCGCCCGCGTACGCGAAGAGCCCCGGGATCGCGTGGATCAGCCGGGCCCGGACACTGTCGTAGGCGATGCCGACCGAGACCGCACCGACGATCTCGCCGTCGGCGTCGCGCAGCGGGACCTTGCCGCGTGCGGAGCGCCCCAGGGTGCCGTCGTCGATCTCCATGACCTCGTGCCCCGCCAGGGCCTCGCCGGGGTCGGTGGAGACCGGGTCGCCGATTCTGCGGGGATCGGTGTGCGACCAGCGCACGCCCCGCCGGTCCAGCACCACCACGTACTCGGCGCCGGTGGCCTTCCGGATCCGTTCCGTTTCCCGCTGCACCGGCCCGTTCGGTGCCGGGGCCGTACCGCGCAGGTCGCGTGCGACCTGCGGCTGCTGGGCGGTGGTCTGGGCGATGGCGAGCGCACGGCGCATCGCCTGGTCGTCCAGCTGCTCACCGAGCGGGGCGAGGAACAGCCCGGTCGCGAGCACCACGACTCCCGCGGCGATCGCCAGCTGCATCAGCAGGACCTGCGAGAAGACCCGCCGAGGCAGACCGAGGCGCAGGCGGTGGGCGAAGGGAGCGGTGCGCATACCCATGACGGTACGTGGACGGCCGCCGGGGACCGCGGGCGTGTGGCGCGGATCGCCCCCGCACGCGCGGGGAGGAGCCCGTGTGCGCTCGCACGGGCGAGGCGGTGCCGGTCTCCGTGGGGGACCGCGCGGCGGGTCAGCCCGCGAGTGCCGCCATGGTCACCTCGCGGACCGCCACCACGTCCATCCGCGCGGGCGAGCCCAGTGCCGACCCGCAGCTCTCCGCTCGGGGCGGCAGGGACGAGCCCTGTGCCACCTCCACCCGCCAGCGGCGCCCGTCGGCGTGCGCGACGAGCACCTCCCAGCGCGGGGCCGTGCCGTCCGTCCGTACGACGGTCAGCGTCTCGGCGGCGTACTCGCCCACCTCGGTGCGCACGGCCAGCTCGGCCGCCTGGCCGGGGCGCCCCCAGGCGGAGCTCCCGCGGCACCCCTCCACGACGACCCGGCCCTCCCGCGCGCTGTGCAGCACCTCCTTGACGGCGTGTGCCTCGGCCCTGCCGTACGCGTAGCCGTGGGGCAGCACGAGCACCGTGGGCGAGAAACGGTGTCCGCCCAGGTGGGTGACCTCCCAGACGCCCTGGACGCCGGAGAGCGCGAGCTCGGCCGCAAGGGGCCGGCCGAGGAGTGCGCAGCAGCGGTCGCGCCTGCCGTTGGTGCAGACGAGGGCGAGCGGGGCGCCCTCGTGCGGCCGCCCGCCGAGCGCCGTGGCGAAGGTGCCGCTGTGCCCCCTGCCGAGGGCGGCGAAGTCGAGGTCGAGCAGGCGCTCCGGGTCCGTGGTCGTGGCGGTGTGCAGCCACGTGCTGCCGGGCACGGTATGGGCCGCGTACACCTGACGGGTGGCGGACGTCCCGCGGTCCGCGTGCCGTCCGGAGCGCCTGATCAGGGCGATCCGCACCCCGGTGCCCGACGCGGCGGCCTCCAGGGCGCGGCCCAGGGCCGGGTCGAGGTGGCTCGAGGTCAGCGCCTTGGGGCCCCACGGACCGGACTGCTCCAGCAGGAGCCAGGTCCTCGCGGTGGCCGCGGTTCCCGCGACGGGCTCGTCGAGCTCGCGGGAAGCGGTTGAGCACGTACTCACAGAGGTGAGCCTAACCTGAGTTGCCCCAAGACTGCTGTCCGGCTCACGGGTACCCTGTTCCCGCCGCGGCCTTCCTCCCCTCCCGCGCGACAGGGGACGAAACGGCTCGGACCGTTCTGTCGTCGCTCGGGGCCTGCCGCGGTCCGGCGCCACGAGTCGGTCCGCCGCGCCTATCCTGGCCAGTCGGTCACTTCCCCGGCGTACGCCGAGGCGCGGGCCGGGGTACGGGTAGGCGTGAGAGGGGTCGCGTGGTGGAGCGCAGCAGTGGTCGGCAGATTCCGGTCGTCGTCCTGGCCGGATTTCTCGGATCCGGGAAGACCACCCTGCTCAACCACCTCCTCCACCACAGCGGTGGCAGCCGTATCGGGGCCGTCGTCAACGACTTCGGTGCCATCGAGATCGACGCCATGGCGGTGGCCGGAGCGCTCGGCGACTCGACCGTCTCGCTCGGCAACGGGTGCCTGTGCTGTGCCGTCGACGGCAGCGAGCTGGACGTGTATCTCGAGCGGCTGGCGCGGCCGTCCGCCGGGATCGACGTCATCGTCATCGAGGCCAGCGGTCTCGCCGAGCCGCAGGAACTCGTGCGGATGGTGCTCGCCTGCGAACATCCCCGGATCGTGTACGGCGGGCTCGTCGAGGTCGTGGACGCCGCCGAGTTCGAGGAGACGAGGGCCCGGCATCCCGGGATCGACCGGCACCTCGGCCTCGCCGACCTGGTCGTCGTGAACAAGCTCGACCGGGCGGCGGACGCGGACGGCGTGCTCGACGTCGTGCGGTCGCTCGTCGACCGCGCCGCCGTCGTTCCCGCCACGCACGGCCGCGTCGACCCGGAGTTCCTCTTCGACTGCCGGCCCGGCGAGGAGCGTGTCGGCCAGCTCTCCTTCGACGACCTGCACCGGCACGGCTCCGACGCGGACGACGAGCACGCCGGGCACCTGCACGCCCGGTACGACAGCCTGTCCTTCGCCTCCGCGGCACCCCTCGATCCGCGGCGGCTGATCCGGTTCCTCGACAGCCGCCCGGAAGGGCTCTACCGGATCAAGGGATACGTCGACTTCGGCCCGTACGACGCCGGGAACCGGTACGCCGTGCATGCCGTCGGGCGGTTCCTCCGGTTCTCCCCGGAGCCCTGGCCGGCCGGTGCGGAGCGGCTCACGCAGCTGGTACTCATCGGGACCGGCATCGACGCCGTAGCCCTTCGCAAGGAGCTGGAGGAGGCCTGCGGCAGCGACGCCCCCGGCGGCCCCGGCGCCCCACACGCCGACGAGCAGGGCATGTGGGGCGTGCTGCGGTACGTACGGGATCCCGACGACCCGCAGGACCAGGACGACCCGCAGGGTTAGACCGGGCCCGCCACCACCGCCACCGTCTTCGGCAGGGGCTCTCCCGAGCCGTCGCGGCGCGGGTCGGGCTCCGGCAGGTCGACCGGTGTCCCGTTCTTCTGGGAGGCGCGGGCCGGGGTGGGGCCGGCCCAGGCCAGGGACAGGCAGTCCTCGCCCTTGAGGAACCGCTGGCAGCGCACACCGCCGGTGGCCCGGCCCTTGCGCGGGAACTGGTCGAACGGCGTCAGCTTGGCCGTCGTCTGGACGGAGTCGTCCAGTGTGCCGCGCGAGCCGGCGACCGTGAACACCACCGCGTCCGCCCCCGGATCGACCGCCGTGAAGGTCATGACCTTCGCGCCCTCGGCGAGCTTGATGCCCGCCATGCCGCCGGCGGGACGCCCCTGCGGACGGACCTGCGCGGCCTGGTAGCGCAGCAGTTGCGCGTCGTCGGTGATGAAGACCAGGTCCTCCTCACCCGTGCGCAGCTCGACGCCGCCGACGATCCGGTCGCCCTCCTTGAGGGTGATGACCTCCAGCTCCTCCTTGTTGGAGGGGTAGTCGGGCACCACCCGCTTGACGACGCCCTGTTCCGTACCGAGCGCGAGACCCGGCGAGGACTCGTCGAGCGTCGTCAGGCAGATCACCCGCTCGTCGTCCTCCAGGGAGACGAACTCCGAGATCGGCACCCCGCCCGAGAGGTTCGGGGTCGGCATCGACTCCGGCAGCTGCGGGAGGTCGATGACGTTCACCCGCAGCAGGCGACCCGTGGAGGTGACCACGCCCACCTCGCCACGGGCGGTGGCCGGCACCGCCGAGACGATCATGTCGTGCTTGACCCGCTTGGCGTGCGCGCCCTTCGGGAACGGCCTCGCGTCCGCCGTACGGGCGAGCAGGCCCGTGTCGGACAGCAGCACCCGGCACGGGTCGTCCGCCACCTGAAGCGGCACGGCGGCGACCGGGGCGGCCACCCCGTCCAGCAGGACCGTACGGCGGTCGTTGCCGAACTTCTTCGCCACCGCGGCCAGTTCGGAGGAGACCAGCTTGCGCAGCTCCGCGTCCGACTCCAGGATGCGGGTCAGCTCCTCGATCTCCGCGTTCAGCCGCTCCTGCTCCGCCTCCAGCTCGATGCGGTCGAACCTGGTGAGGCGGCGCAGAGGGGTGTCCAGGATGTACTGGGTCTGGATCCCGCTCAGCGAGAACCGGTCCATCAGGCGCTGCTTCGCCTGCGCGGAGTTGTCGCTGGAGCGGATCAGACGGATGACCTCGTCGATGTCCAGCAGCGCCGTGAGCAGGCCCTCGACCAGGTGCAGACGGTCGCGCCGCTTGCCGCGGCGGAACTCCGAGCGGCGGCGGACCACATTGAAGCGGTGGTCGAGATAGACCTCCAGGAGCTCCTTGAGGCCCAGGGTGAGCGGCTGGCCGTCCACCAGGGCCACGTTGTTGATGCCGAAGGACTCCTCCATGGACGTCAGCTTGTACAACTGCTCCAGGACCGCCTCCGGCACGAAGCCGTTCTTGATCTCGACGACCAGACGCAGGCCGTGGGCGCGGTCGGTGAGGTCCTTGACGTCGGCGATGCCCAGGAGCTTCTTCGAACCGACCAGGTCCTTGATCTTGGCGATCACCTTCTCCGGGCCCACCGTGAACGGCAGCTCGGTGATGACCAGGCCCTTCCGGCGGGCCGTCACCTCCTCCACGGTGACCGTCGCGCGGATCCTGAAGGTGCCGCGGCCCTTCTCGTACGCGTCCCGGATGCCCGGGAGGCCGACGATCCTGCCGCCGGTGGGCAGGTCGGGGCCCGGGACGTGCTTCATCAGGGCGTCGAGGTCCGCGTTCGGATACCGGATCAGGTGGCGGGCGGCCGCGATCACCTCGCGGAGGTTGTGCGGCGGCATGTTGGTGGCCATACCGACCGCGATGCCCGACGCACCGTTCACCAGGAGGTTCGGGAACGCGGCGGGCAGGGTCGTGGGCTCCTGCTCCTGGCCGTCGTAGTTGGGCGCGAAGTCGACCGTGTCCTCGTCGATGGACTCGGTCATCAGGCTCGTGGCCTCGGTCATCCGGCTCTCGGTGTAGCGCATGGCGGCCGGCGGGTCGTCATTGCCCAGGGATCCGAAGTTGCCGTGTCCGTCGACCAGGGGGACCCGCATCGAGAAGGGCTGCGCCATGCGTACCAGGGCGTCGTAGATCGACGCGTCGCCATGGGGGTGCAGCTTGCCCATGACCTCGCCGACCACGCGCGCGCACTTCACGTAGCCGCGGTCGGGGCGCAGTCCCATCTCGTTCATCTGGTAGACGATGCGGCGGTGCACCGGCTTCATGCCGTCGCGCGCGTCCGGAAGGGCGCGGGAGTAGATGACCGAGTACGCGTACTCGAGGAAGGAGCCCTGCATCTCGTCGACGACGTCGATGTCGAGGATCCGCTCCTCGTACGAGTCGTCGGGCGGCGGGGTCTTCGTGCTGCGGCGGGCCATCGCTGCCGGCTCCTTGCTGTGAAGCGTGGGACGGTATCTGACGCGGACCATTGTGGACCGCCGCACCGACAACCGGGACCATGGCCCCCGCCGCCGCCCTCCGCCGGGGGCCGGGGCGGGGTGCCGGAAGGGTACGCGCACCTCCCGCCGACGCCGCGAGCGGGGGCGGGGGAGAACCGGCACCGGGTGCACGACCCCGTGCGCCGTCTGCGATCCCGTACGCCCCACGAACCCCGTGCATACCGCGCGGCCCCACCCGTACCCGCGGTTCTCGCTCTCGGCGTATCCGGTCCCGTCCGGGAACTTCACCGGTCCTCCGCACGCTTGCATACAGTGGCAGGACCGGCACCAACGGCGGATGCGACGACCGCCTCCGCGATCGAAGGGACGTACATGCCCATGGGTCACACGGCCACCGCCCAGGCAGGCTCCGGCGGCCTGACAGCGACCGAGCACCGGCTGTCCAACGGCCTGCGCGTGGTGCTCTCAGAGGACCACCTGACCCCAGTCGCGGCGGTGTGCCTCTGGTACGACGTCGGTTCGCGCCACGAAGTCAAGGGCCGCACCGGCCTGGCTCACCTTTTCGAGCACCTCATGTTCCAGGGCTCCGGGCAGGTGAAGGGCAACGGCCACTTCGAGCTGGTCCAGGGCGCCGGAGGCTCGCTCAACGGCACCACCAGCTTCGAGCGGACCAACTACTTCGAGACCATGCCGACCCACCAGCTGGAGCTCGCCCTCTGGCTCGAGGCCGACCGCATGGGCTCCCTGCTGGCAGCCCTGGACGAGGAGTCCATGGAGAACCAGCGGGACGTCGTCAAGAACGAGCGCCGCCAGCGCTACGACAACGTCCCCTACGGCACGGCCTTCGAGAAGCTGACCGCCCTCTCCTTCCCGGCCGGCCACCCGTACCACCACACGCCCATCGGATCGATGGCGGACCTGGACGCGGCCACCCTGGAGGACGCCCGCGCCTTCTTCCGCACGTACTACGCGCCGAACAACGCCGTGCTCTCCGTCGTCGGTGACATCGACCCGGAGCAGACGCTCGCCTGGATCGAGAAGTACTTCGGCTCCATCCCCTCCCACGAGGGCAAGCCCGAGCCCCGTGACGGCTCGCTGCCCGGGATCATCGGCGAGGAACTGCGCGAGCTCGTCGAGGAGGAGGTTCCCTCGCGTGCGCTGATGGCCGCCTACCGGCTGCCCGAGGACGGCACCCGCGCGAGCGACGCCGCGGACCTGGCGCTCACGATCCTCGGTGGCGGCGAGTCCTCCAGGCTCTACAACCGGCTGGTACGACGGGACCGTACGGCGGTGGCGGCCGGGTTCGGTCTGCTGCGGCTGGCCGGGGCGCCCTCCCTGGGCTGGCTGGACGTGAAGACGTCCGGTGACGTGGAGGTACCCGTGATCGAGGCCGCGGTCGACGAGGAGCTCGCCCGGTTCGCCGAGCAGGGGCCCACGGCCGAGGAGATGGAGCGCGCCCAGGCCCAGCTGGAGCGCGAGTGGCTGGACCGGCTCAGCACCGTCGCCGGCCGGGCCGACGAACTGTGCCGGTACGCCGTCCTGTTCGGTGACCCGCAGCTCGCCCTCACCGCCGTCGGACGCATCCTCGAGGTGACCGCCGAGGACGTCCGGGAGGTCGCCGAGGCCCGCCTGCGTCCCGACAACCGCGCGGTGCTCGTCTACGAGCCCGTCGCCCCCGAGGCCGGGGAGTCCGAAGAAGCCGCGGCCGCAGGCACCGACGAGGCCGCGGCCGCAGGCACCGACGAGAACGAGGAGACGGCGAAGTGACCGAGCTCGCCACGATGGACTTCCACCCCCAGCCGCAGGCGGGCGAGGCCCGGCCCTGGGCCTTCCCGGCCCCCGAGCGCACCACCCTCGGCAACGGTCTGACGGTGCTGCGCTGCCACCGCCCCGGCCAGCAGATCGTCGCTGTCGAGGTACTCCTCGACGCGCCCCTGGAGGCCGAGCCGGCCGGCCTCGACGGCGTCGCCACCATCACCGCGCGGGCGTTCTCCGAGGGCACCGACAAGCACTCCGCCGAGGAGTTCGCCGCCGAACTGGAGCGCTGCGGCGCGACCCTGGACGCCTACGCCGACCACCCCGGCGTCCGCCTGAGCCTCGAGGTGCCGGCCTCCCGGCTCGCCAAGGGACTCGGACTGCTCGCCGACGCCCTCAGGGCGCCCGCGTTCGCCGACGGCGAGATCGAGCGTCTCGTCCGCAACCGCCTCGACGAGATCCCGCACGAGCTGGCCAACCCGTCCCGCCGCGCCGCCAAGGAACTCTCCAAGGAGCTGTTCCCGGCGACGTCGCGCATGTCCCGCCCGCGCCAGGGCACCGAGGAGACGGTCGCCGGCATCGACTCGACGGCCGTACGCGCCTTCTACGAGAGGCACGTCCGCCCCGCCACCGCCACCGCGGTGGTCGTCGGCGACCTCACCGGCACCGACCTGGACGAGTTGCTCGGCGACACCCTCGGAGCCTGGACCGGACCGGCCGCCCAGCCGCGGCCCGTCGCGCCGGTCACCGCCGACGACACGGGCCGCGTCGTGATCGTGGACCGCCCCGGCGCCGTACAGACGCAGCTGCTCATCGGCCGCGTCGGCGCGGACCGGCACGACCGCGTGTGGCCCGCGCAGGTGCTCGGCACCTACTGCCTCGGCGGCACCCTCACCTCCCGCCTGGACCGCGTCCTGCGCGAGGAGAAGGGCTACACCTACGGTGTGCGGTCGTTCGGCCAGGTCCTCAGGTCCGCCCCGGACGGCACCGGCGCGTCGCTGCTCGCCATCAGCGGCTCCGTCGACACCCCGAACACCGGACCCGCCCTGCAGGACCTGTGGACGGTGCTGCGCACCCTCGCCGCGGAAGGCCTCACCGACGCCGAACGCGACGTCGCCGTGCAGAACCTGGTGGGCGTGGCACCGCTCAAGTACGAGACCGCCGCGGCCGTCGCCGGCACCCTCGCCGATCAGGTGGAGCAGCACCTGCCCGACGACTACCAGGCCGAGCTGTACCGGCGGCTCGCCGCCACCGGCACGGTGGAGGCGACCGCGGCGGTGGTGAACGCCTTCCCGGTGGACCGCCTGGTGACCGTCCTGGTCGGTGACGCGGCGCAGATCAAGGAGCCCGTCGAGGCGCTCGGCATCGGCGAAGTCACGGTGGTGTCCGCCGAGTAGACGGGCCGTCGGCGGCCGTTTGGCCGCACGCCGGACACGCACGCGGGCGGGGCCCTGGTGACGAGAACGCCACCAGGGCCCCCTGGTGTCCTGATTGGTCCGGGAGATACCTGTCTGCCCTGTGGGATGCGCTACAAAATCCGGGATCCGTTTGGGGAGGGAAAGCCGTCCCGTTTAGCGTCAGGCGGTCTGTTCGTCGGGCAGTGCGCCGCACCCGCGGCACCGGACAGTCATCGCCGAGTCCCCGTACGGCGCGAGCCAGGGGAGCCGGGGACCCGTCAGCAGTCCCTGGGGTGAATCGGACGCCCGCGCGTGTCGCGAGGGGGTCCGTAGGAGACCTTCCTGCTCCGAACCCGTCAGCTAACCCGGTAGGCGAGAAGGAAGGAAAGGACCACCCTGTACATGGCGTTCACCCGCGCCACCGGAAAGCACCGCCGTCCCAGCCGCGTGCACCGCGGCACCGCCAGGGCGGCGGGCGCCGCGGCTCTCACCACCACCGGTGTCATCGGCTCCCTCTCCGCTCCGGCGCTCGCCGCCGAACCCGCCGCGGGGCAGACCGGCCTGACCCCCGTGGTCACCATGGGCGACGAGGCCGCCGCCCGGGTCGACGCCCAGGCCTCCGCCCAGCACGAGGCCGCACGCGAGGCGGCCCAGGCCGCCGCACGCGAAGCCGCCGAGGAGGCCGCCCGGGAGAAGGCGGCCGAGGAGGCCGTCAAGGCCCGCGAGGCCGAGGAACGCGCCGCGCGTGAGGCCGAGCGCAAGCGCCTCAACACCTTCGTGTCCCCGATCGCGGGCTCGTACGTCTCGACCGGCTATCTGTCCGGCGGTGCCGTCTGGTCCTCCGGCACCCACACCGGTGTCGACTTCCACGCCGCGAGCGGCACCCCCGTGCTCTCGGTCGGCATGGGTACCGTCGTCGAGGCCGGCTGGGGCGGCGCCTACGGCAACCAGGTCGTGATCAAGATGCACGACGGCACGTACACCCAGTACGGCCACCTGTCGTCCGTCGGCGTCTCGGTGGGCCAGCAGGTCACCCCGGGCCAGCAGATCGGCGTCTCCGGCGCCACCGGCAACGTCACCGGCGCGCATCTGCACTTCGAGGCCCGCACCACCGCCGGGTACGGCTCCGACATCGACCCCGTCGCGTACCTCCGCGCGCACGGAGCGAACGTCTGACCGGGGACGCGTTCCCCGGCCGCCGTGCGCACCTCGACGTCCGTGTGGTCCCCTGACGCCCCAGGTGTCCGCTTTCGCGGAATGGCCCCGACTCGGCTCTCCGAGTCGGGGCTTTCGGTGTTTCCGGCGGACCGTTGTCCAAAAAACGAACATGATTTCCGGCCCGCCGTCGGAAATCCTCGCGCGTTGCAATAGAGTCACGGAACAGGTGTCACCCGTTGACGTTGTGCGGGGATCAATTCGGAGGTCGGTCATGCGTATTCCGGCGCACTCGGTGTGCACGGCGATCCGGGACGACATCGTCTCGGGTGTCTACGAGCGTGGCGGCCGGCTGACCGAGGAACTCCTCGCCCGCCGCTACGGTGTCTCGCGCGTCCCCGTCCGGGAGGCCCTGCGCACCCTGGAGGCCGAGGGCTTCGTGGTCACCCGGCGGCACGCGGGCGCGTGCGTGGCGGAACCCACCGAGCAGGAGGCCGCCGACCTGCTGGAGATGCGGCTGCTGCTGGAGCCGCTCGGCGCCCTGCGTGCCGCGCAGCGCCGCACCGAGGCCCATCTGAAGGTGCTGCGCGGTCTGGTCCGGCTGGGCCAGGAGCGGGCCCGGCAGGGTCACAGCGACGACCTGCGCTCCCTGGGCGGCTGGTTCCACGAGACGCTCGCCCAGGCGTCCGGCAGTCCGGCGCTGACGTCGACGCTGATCCGGCTCCGGCACAAGATCGGCTGGATGTACGAGGTGCGGGGGGCGAGGGACCCCGTGGAGTGCTGGGCGGAGCACGGCGCGATCGTCGACGCCGTGGTGCGCGGCGACGGCGAGCGCGCGCGTGCGGTCATGGCGCTGCACACCGAGCGGGCCACCGCCGCCCACCGCCCGCGCTTCACCGCGGGGGCCGGGCGCGCGGACCGGGCGGCCCGTGCCGAGCGTGTGAGGAACTCGCAACATCCCGTAAACACACCGAGCCTCCGGCATTAACACGGAGACCGTATACAAGAGAAGGAAATTCGGTGGAAGTGAAATCCGCCTGCCGTTTTCCGTGAACGCCTGATTGTGTGCGGGGGAGTGGCGGCCGGATGAGCCGGGGGGCTGGTAAAACGCGCCCCCTGAAAAAAGGGCGCCGCGACCCCCGCAAGGGGTGCCGCGGCTCCGTTTTTTCCGGGCGTCTCACACGGTCTCGGGGAGTTCCTCGAGGCCTTCGGAGACCAGCTTCGCCAGCCGGTCGAGGGCGGCGTCGGCCCCCTCGGCGTCGGAGGCGAGGACGATCTCCTCGCCCCCCTGGGCGCCCAGGCCCAGAACGGCCAGCATGGAGGCCGCGTTGACGGGGTTGCCGCCGGCCTTGGCGATCGTCACCGGGACGCCTGTGGCCGTGGCGGATCGGACGAAGATGGAGGCGGGACGGGCATGGAGGCCCTCGGCCCAGCCGACGTTGACGCGGCGCTCAGCCATGTGTTGCTGCCCTTCGAAGTTCAGGTTGTCTAGACCAGTTTTCCATATCGTGAAGCAAGCCGGGGAGGGGCACTCGCCCCCGCTCCCCGGCGGCACCGGACCGCGGCCCCGGTCCGGTGCGTGCCCCCACAGACTGCCTCGCGCCGTTGCCGTACGCGAGCCGTACTCTGGGGCCCATGCAGATCTCGTCGGACCGGCATGAGTACCCCGCCCACTGGGAGGCCGACGTGGTGCTGCGGGACGGCGGCACCGCGCGTATCCGCCCCATCACCGTCGACGACGCCGAGCGCCTGGTCAGCTTCTACGAGCAGGTGTCGGACGAGTCGAAGTACTACCGTTTCTTCGCGCCCTACCCCCGTCTGTCCGCCAAGGACGTGCACCGCTTCACGCATCACGACTTCGTGGACCGGGTGGGGCTCGCGGCCACCGTGGGCGGCGAGTTCATCGCCACCGTACGCTACGACCGGATCGGCCCCGACGGGACGCCCGCGTCTGCGCCGGCCGACGAGGCCGAGGTCGCCTTCCTCGTGCAGGACGCCCACCAGGGCCGGGGCATCGCCTCCGCCCTGCTCGAGCACATCGCCGCCGTCGCTCGGGAGCGCGGCATCCGCCGGTTCGCCGCCGAGGTGCTGCCGGCCAACAGCAAGATGATCAAGGTGTTCACGGACGCCGGGTACACCCAGAAGCGCAGCTTCGAGGACGGTGTCGTCCGCCTGGAGTTCGGCCTCGAGCCCACGGACCGCTCCCTGGCCGTGCAGCAGGCGCGCGAGCAGCGCGCCGAGGCCCGCTCGGTGCAGCGGCTGCTCGCCCCGGGCTCGGTCGCCGTCATAGGCGCCGGCCGTGCGCCCGGCGGCGTGGGCCGCGGTCTCCTCGACAACATCCGGGACGCCGGGTACACCGGCCGCCTGTACGCCGTGAACAAGGCCCTGCCGCCGGAGTGCGAGGAACTCGACGGAGTCGCCGGGGTGCCCGCCCACCGCTCGGTGCGGGACATCGACGGCCCGGTCGACCTCGCCGTCGTCGCGGTCCCCCCCGGACAGGTCTCCGAGGTCGTCGCCGAATGCGGCGAACACGGGGTGCAGGGACTCGTGGTCGTGACCGCCGGGTACGCCGACGCGGGCCCCGACGGCCGTGAGCGCCAGCGCGCCCTCGTCCGCCAGGCCCGCTCGTACGGCATGCGGATCATCGGACCGAACGCGTTCGGCGTCATCAACACCTCCTCGGACGTACGCCTGAACGCCTCGCTCGCACCGCAGATGCCGCGCCCCGGCCGCATCGGCCTGTTCGCCCAGTCCGGAGCCATCGGCATCGCCCTGCTGTCGCGGCTGCACCGGCGCGGCGGGGGCGTCACCGGTGTCACGGGTGTGTCCACCTTCGTGTCCTCCGGCAACCGGGCCGACGTCTCCGGCAACGACGTCCTGCAGTACTGGTACGACGACCCCGACACCGATGTCGTCCTGATGTACCTGGAATCCATCGGCAACCCCCGCAAGTTCACCCGCCTCGCCCGCCGGACCGCCGCCGCGAAGCCGCTGGTCGTGGTCCAGGGCGCCCGTCACGGTTCCGGCCCCCGCGGCCACGCCGTACCCGCGACGCGCATGCCCCACGCGACCGTCTCCGCACTGCTGCGGCAGGCCGGGGTCATCCGGGTGGACACCATCACGGAACTGGTCGACGCGGGCCTCCTGCTCGCCCGCCAGCCACTGCCGTCCGGCCCCCGTGTGGCGATCCTGGGCAACTCCGAGTCCCTGGGCCTGCTCACCTACGACGCCTGCCTCGCCGAGGGGCTGCGCCCGCACCCCCCGCTGGACCTCACCACCGGGGCCTCGGCGGCGGACTTCCACACCGCGCTGTCCCGGGCGCTCGCCGACGACACCTGCGACGCGGTCGTCGTGACCGCGATCCCCGCACTGGGGGAGCCGCCGACCGGCGACGCGGCACTCGCCGGGGCGCTGCGCTCGGCCGCCGCCGCGACGCCGTCCAAGCCGGTCCTGGTGGTCCACGTGGAACTCGGAGGCCTCGCCGAGGCCCTCTCGGCGGCGGCCGGCACGGCCCCGCAGCCCGCCCCGGCCACCGAGGACCGCCTCCGGGCGCGGGACCCCGGCCCCGCACCCTCCGCCGGTCAGCGCCCGGCCGGCTCCGGGACACCGTCCGCCGCCGACGGAACGGCCGCCCCCGCGGCGCCGGCCACCGCACCCGCGCCGGTCGCTCCACGGGGCCCGGCCGGCCCGCCTGCCCCCGGGAGCCCCGGCCAGGCAGCCCCGCCCGCGAGCCTCCCCGACGACGCCCACCTCATCCCCGCCTATCCCGCCTCCGAACGCGCGGTCCGGGCCCTCGCCCACTCCGTCGCCTACGCCCAGTGGCGCCGGGACGCCGCCGACCCCGGCAAGGTCCCCGCGTACGAGGACATCGACGAGCGGAGCGCCGCCGCCCTCGTCGACGCGCAGCTCACCCGCGGGGAGAGCCTCACCCTCGGCCCCGAGGAGACCTGCGCCCTGCTCGGCGCCTACGGCATCCACGTCCACCGCGCCCTCCCCGCCCCCACCGCGGACGCCGCCGTCGATGCCGCCCGCGCCCTCGGCCGGCCCGTGGCCCTCAAGGTGACCGCCCCGCACCTCAGGCACCGCGCCGACCTGGGCGGCGTACGGCTGGACATCGCGGACGAGGAGCAGCTGCGCCGGGCCTACGCCGAGCTGACGCGGCAGCTCGGCACGCCCGGGGAACTGCGCCTCGTCGTGCAGCGGATGGCGCCGCGCGGTGTCGACACCATCGTCCGCGCGGTGATCGATCCCGCCGCCGGAGCCGCGCTCTCCTTCGGGCTCGCAGGTCCCCCGTCGCAACTGCTCGGGGACATGGCGCACCGGCTGATCCCGGTGACCGACCAAGAGGCGAACTCCATGGTCAGGTCGATCAGGACCGCACCCCTCCTGTTCGGCTGGCGCGGCTCGACCCCGGTCGACACCCCCGCCCTGGAGGAACTGCTGCTGAGGGTGTCGCGGCTGGTCGACGACCACCCCGAGGTCGTCGAGGTCGGCCTCGAGCCGGTCGTCGTCGCCACCCGCGGGGTGAGCGTCCTCGGCGCCTCCGTACGCCTGGCACCGCCACCCGCCCGCGACGACCTCGGCCCCCGGACCCTCCCGGCGTACTGAGAGCGGCGTGAGCCCTCCGTCCGTTCCCACTCGGCAGGTCACCGTGGGTTTGACGGTGCGTCGAACGGGTTACCTGTGCCTGCGGCCGGCAGCGGCACCTGCCGCGGGCACAGGACGGAGACAACGGCATGCATCTCGGGGCCATCGACGCCGGCAGGGCCGGCTCCCCCTTCGTCCGGCACGTCGCCCGCGGCGGTCCCGAGGTGCCGGCGTCCTTGCCCGCCCCTCCGCCGGTGAGGTGTGGCGCGGCGGTACCCCGCCGGACGGCTGACCCCTGCTACACAGAGCACTGAACGCCCCATCATTGACGAACCGGGGCACAACCCTCAGGGCTCGGGCGGAGGCCGACCGCGTGTCAGCGGTCCGGCCACCGCGAAGGAGTTGGTGCTGACGTGCTGGTCCTGCTGGCCGCCCATGCGGTGGCCGCAGTGTCGATGCCGTGGTGGGAGAGGCGGCTCGGCCGTGCGATGTGGGCCGTGGCCGCCCTGGTGCCACTGGCGGCCGTCGTCTGGGCGGGCACGCGGGCGGGCCGCGTGCTGGACGGCGGCGCGTACCGGGAGTCCCTGTCCTGGGCCCCGGCGCTCGGCCTGACGATCGACCTGCGCCTGGACGCCCTGTCACTCCTGATGCTGTGGGTGGTGGCCGGTGTCGGAGCCATGGTGCTCCTGTACTGCCGGTACTACGTCGAGCGCGACGCCGGCCGGCTGGCCGCCCTGCTGCTCTCCTTCGCCGGGGCGATGACCGGGCTGGTGCTGGCGGACAACCTCTTCGTGCTGTACGTCTTCTGGGAACTGACCACGGTCGCCTCCTTCCTGCTGATCGCGGGGCGCGGGGAGGGCGCGGAGCAGCGGCGCGCCGCCCGCCAGGCCCTGCTGGTGACCGCGGCCGGCGGCCTGGCGATGCTGCTCGGCTTCATCGTGCTGGGCCAGGAGGCCGGCACGTACCGCGTCTCCGAGATCCTCGCCGACCCCCCGCGGGGCGGCGGAGTCTCCGCCGCCGTGGTGCTCGTCCTGGTCGGCGCGTTCGCCAAGTCCGCGCAGATGCCGCTGCACGGCTGGCTGCCCGCGGCGATGGTCGCCCCCACACCGGTCAGTGCCTTTCTGCACGCGGCGGCGATGGTCAAGGCCGGGGTCTACCTGGTGGCCCGGCTGGCGCCCGCCCTGGCCGACGTGGCCCCGTGGCGGCCGATGGTGCTCGGGGTGGGACTCGCCACGATGGTGGTGGCCGCGTGGCGGGCACTGCGCGAGACCGACCTGAAAATGCTCCTCGCCTACGGGACCGTCAGCGAACTCGGCCTGCTGACCGCCCTGCTGGGCGCGGGAACGCGGACGGCGGCGCTGGCCGGGGTGGTGATGCTGCTGGCGCACGCGGCGTTCAAGTCGGCACTCTTCCTGTCCGTCGGGGTCGTCGACCACAGCACGGGCACACGCGACATCCGGGAACTGTCGGGCCTGAAACGCCGGCTGCCCGTGCTGTTCTGGGTCACGGCACTGGCCACCGCGTCGATGGCCACTCTGCTGCCCCTCGTCGGCTTCCTGGGCAAGGAAGCAGCCCTGGAAGCCCTCCTGCACGGCACCGGACTGGCCTACCACTACCAGCTGACGGTGGTGCTCGTGTGCGGCTCCGCACTGACCGTGGCGTTCGCGGCACGGTTCCTGCACGGCGCCTTCGGCGGGCGCCGGCCGTCGGGAAAGGCGGCGCGCTCCGTGCGGAGCCCGGAACCCGGATTCGTCGCACCGGTGGCCGTCCTGTCCGGGGCGGGCCTGGTGCTGGGCGTGGCGTACACCGCCACGGGGGCCCTCGCCGCCGCCTACGCCGACGCCTATCCGCCGGGATCCGACGGTCCGTACGAACTGTCCCTGTGGCACGGGTTCACGCCCGTGCTCGGTCTGTCCGCGCTGTCGCTCGTCACCGGTCTCCTGATCCACGCGGTGCAACGCCGAGGCGTTGCGACGGACCGCATGCCGCGCCTGCCCGACGTGCAGCACGCGTACGACCGTGCGAGCGAGGGCGTGGACCGGCTGGCCGTGACGCTGACCCGGCACACCCAGGTCGGCTCCCTGCCCGTCTACCTGACCGTCCTGCTCGCGACGGTCGTCGCCGTGCCCGGCACGGCGCTCGTGGCCGCGGGCCCCTCACTGGGATCACCGCCCCTGTGGCGGCATCCGCTCGAACCCGCCCTGGCCGTGGTGATACTGACGGCCGCCGCGGCGGTGGTGGCCGCCCGGCACCGGCTCACCGCCCTGCTGCTGACCGGGGCCGTCGGATACGGCGCGGCCGGCCTGTTCCTGGTGCGGGGCGCCCCGGACCTGGCGCTCACCCAGTTCCTGGTCGAGACGTTGACGCTGGTCGTCGTGGTGCTGGTGCTGCGCCGGATGCCGGCCCGGTTCGACCCCGGCCGGACGGCGGCCCCGGGGCGCGTGCTGCGGGGTGCGCTGGCCGTCGGGGTCGGCCTCGTCGTCACCTGCTTCGCGCTGGCGACGTCCGCCGCGCGTACGGCCCCGGCGATCTCACCCGAGTACCTGCGCCGGGCGTCGGAGACGGGTGCCTACAACGTCGTCAACGCGATCATCGTCGACTTCCGGGCCCTGGACACGCTGGGCGAGATCTCGGTCGTCCTGGTGGCGGCGGTCGGGGTCGGCAGTCTGGTCCGGTTCCGCGACCGCAGCGCGGTACGGGTGACCGACGAGGAGCCGCCGGCCCGGTTCCCCACGACGCACTGGGACGAGCCCCGGCAGACCTGGCTGCCGGGAGCGGGCGAACGGCCCGGCGGCGAGCGCTCGGTGCTGATGGAAGTGGCCACCCGGCTGCTCTTCCCCTCGACCCTGGTGCTCTCGCTGTTCCTGCTGTTCTCCGGGCACTACCGCCCCGGCGGAGGCTTCTCGGGCGGTCTGGTGGCAGGGCTGGCGTTCGTCCTGCGGTACCTGGTGGGCGGACAGGCCGACCTCGGCGCCGCCGTACGCCTGCGTCCGGTCGCGGTCGCGGGCACGGGTCTGCTGATCGCGGCGGTCGTCGGGCTGGTGCCGCTGGCCTTCGGCGGTACGCCGCTGGACAGCGACCTGGTGACGTGGCACCTGCCGCTGCTGGGCGAGGTGAAGTGGGCGACCAGCGTGTTCCTCGACGTGGGCGTCTACCTGCTCGTGGTCGGCGTCGTCCTCAAACTCCTGTCGGCGGTGGGTGTCTCACTCGAAGTGGCCGGCGCGGCGACGGACCGGCAGGAGGAGGGATCCGCTCGATGAACGGCGCGGGCGACATCACGCTGAACACGCTCGACGTGACGATGGCCGTCGCGGTGGGCGGCCTGTTCACGATCGGCTTCCACCTCATGCTGCAACGGTCCCTGATGCGGATCGTTCTCGGCTTCATCCTCCTGGGCCACGGCACCAACCTGCTGCTCCTGGTCGCGGGCGGCACCACCGGCCGGCCCCCGGTGCTGGGGGGGAAGCCGGTGGACCCGGCGGAGGCCGCCGATCCGCTGCCCCAGGCCATGGCGCTGACGTCCATCGTGATCACGTTCGGTCTCACGGCGTTCCTGATGGTCCTCGCCTACCGTTCCTGGCGGCTGTCCGGCAGCGACGAGGTGCGCGACGACGTGGAGGACCGGCGCATCGCCCGGCAACGCGCCGACACCGACGAGGAAGCCGACACCGACGAGGAAAACGCCACCGACGACCCCGGCGACGGCGACCAGGGCGACGGCGAGTCGGACCACCGCGACCACCGCGACCACGGCACCGCTCCGGGGGAACACCGATGACCGCACTGCTGCTCGCCCTGCCCGTGGTGCTGCCGGCCCTGGGCGCCGCCACGGCCCTGCTCGGACTGCCCGTCCGGGTGACCCGCCCCATGAGCACCCTCGTACTGGCCTGCGTACTGGCGGACGCCGTCGCGCTGCTCGTCCTCGCCGACACCCGCGGCCCGCAGGCCGTGCACGTCGGCGGCTGGCCGGCCCCGCTGGGCATCACGCTCGTCGCCGACCGGCTGTCGGCGCTCCTGCTCGCCGTGTCCCTCCTGGTGACCCTGGCCGTGCTGCTCTTCGCCATCGGCCAGGGCACCGCGGAGAAACGCCGGAGCTCGGCGGAGGTCTTCCACCCCGCCTACCTGATGCTCGTCACCGGAGTGAGCCTGGCCTTCCTCACCGGCGACCTGTTCAACCTCTTCGTCGCCTTCGAGGTGCTGCTCGCCGCGTCCTACGTGCTGATCACCCTGGACGCCGACGGAAACCGCACCCGCGCCGGTATGACGTACATGATCACCAGCCTGACCTCCTCCCTGCTGTTCCTCACCCTGGTCGCCCTGGTGTACGCGGCCGCCGGCACGGTCACCCTGGCCCAGCTCGGACCGCGGCTCGCCGAGCTCCCCGACGGACTGCGCGGCGCACTCGCCCTGCTGCTCCTGGCCGTCCTGGGCATCAAGGCGGCGATCGTCCCCCTGCACTTCTGGCTGCCCGACAGCTACCCCACCGCGCCGGCGCCGATCACCGCCGTGTTCGCCGCCCTGCTCACCAAGGTCGCCATCTACGCCCTGCTGCGCACCCAGACCCTGCTCTTCCCGCGCTCCAGCGTGTGGACCCTGCTGGCCTGCGTGGCGATCGCCGCCATGATCGTGGGCATCCTCGGGGCCCTCGCCCAGGACGACATCAACCGGCTGCTGTCCTTCACCCTCGTCAGCCACATCGGCTTCATGCTGTTCGGGCTCGCGCTGTTCGACACACTCGGACTCACCGGCACGGTCCTCTACATCGTCCACCACATCGTCGTCCAGGCGGCGCTCTTCCTCGCCGCCGCCCTCGCCGTGCGCCACGCGGGGACAACGGGCATGAAGCGCATGGCGCAGGGGCCGCCCCCGGGGCCGTTGGTCGCCGCACTGTTCGCCCTCCCCGCACTGAGCCTGGCCGGGATCCCGCCGTTTTCCGGGTTCGTGGCCAAGCTGACCCTGCTGCGGGCCGGTGCGTGGCAGGGCGGCACCGCGGCGTACGCCCTCGCCGCGACCGCCCTGCTCACCAGCCTGCTGACGCTCTACGCCATGACCCGGGTCTGGACCAGGACCTTCATGCGGCAGGACCCGCACCCGGTCCGCGGTGACACGCCACCGCCGGACAGGCCGGCCCCCGGCACCGCCCTCCGCCCGGAGCGCCGCGCCGTGCGGCGCGGGACCGGGCTGATGACCGCCGCCACCGTCGTCATGGTGGTCACCAGTGTCGCGGTCGCCGTCTGCGCGGGCCCGCTCGCCCGCGTCGGCGAACGAGCCGCACACGACCTGCTCGACCCGCGCGAGTACCGCTCCGCGGTCATGACCGAGGGGGACCGTTGACCTGCCGGGAGCATGCCCGCCGAGTCCTGCGCCGCCTGCCCATGACCGGGTGGCTGTGGCTGCTGTGGATCGTGCTGTGGGGTTCCGCCGGCCCGCTGGTCCTCCTCGGAGGCCTGCTCGCCGCCGTGGCCGTCGTCGGGTCCTTCCCCCTGCCGCCGGTCCTGCCGGGCGCCGTGCCCCGGCCGCTGTCGATCGCGCGCCTGCTGGTCGACCTGCTGAAGGATCTCGTCGGGTCCGGGGTCACCGTCGCCTGGCAGATCCTGAGACACGGGGGGAAGACGTCCGCGGCGATCGTCGAAGTCCCGCTGCACGTCGACAGCGACCTTCTGATCACAGCGGTGGCCGAACTCACGACGATCTCCCCCGGCACCCTGGTGGTGGAGATCGACCGGCGCCGGCGGCGGCTGTACGTCCACGCGCTCCCGGTCCGCGACGAAACCGACCTCGCCCGCCGCAGAGAGGTGGTGCAGGCCGTCGAGCGCAGGGTGGCGCGGGCGGTCGGCCGCGGCCGACGCACCGGAGGGGCGGGTGACGACCCCGCCGGACCTGCCTCCGGCCCCGGCCCCGGCCCTGCCTCCGGCTCCGGGCCTGCCTCCGGCTCCGGGCCTGTGGGTGGCTCAGGGTCTGCCACCGCCTCTGAGGGCTCCGGCGGCCTTGGTTCTGGCCCGGGTTCCGGTCCCGGCCCGTGGCCTTCCCCCGGCCCTGAGGGCCCCGGGCCGGCCTCCCGGTCCGAGGCCGGCCCCGGACCGGCCCCCGGCCCTGAGGGCCCCGGCCCCGGCGGCGATTCCGGGCCTTTCGACGCCCCTGGACCTTCCGGCGGTCCCGGGCCTGCTGCCGACCCGGGGCCGTCCGACCGCCCTGGTCCTCCCGACCACCCTGATCAAGGAGGCGGAACCTCATGACCGTCGTGTACACCGGCACCCTGTCCGTGGTGTCAGCGGCCGGCCTGCTCGCCCTGCTGCGTCTCGTGCGCGGTCCGGACGCGCTCAACCGCATCGTGGCGCTCGACGCCCTCCTGACGATGATCATCGTCGGGGCCGCCGTGGGCATGGTCCTGCGCGAGGACGCCACGCCCCTGCCCGTGCTCGTCGTCCTCACCCTGCTGGCCTTCATCGGATCGGTGACGGCCGCCCACCTGATCGAGAAGCGGGCAGGCCTGCGATGACCGCGGTGGCCGACGTGATCACCGCCGTCCTGCTCCTGGCCGGCGCGCTCTTCTGCCTGCTCGGCTCCGTGGGCCTGATCCGCTTCCCGGACATCGTCAGCCGCCTGCACGCGGCCGCCAAGGCCCAGACGCTCGGCCTGATGCTCGTCCTGGCGGGAACCGCCGTGCAGATGCCCCTGCGCTACGCGCCGGTGCTGCTGCTCATCATCCTGTTCCAGCTGTTCACCGCGCCGATCACCAGCCAGATCGTCGGCCGCACCGCCTACCGCGTCCAGGCGCTCGACCGCGGCGCGCTGTTCCGGGACGAACTCGCCGACCGTCTCGCGCGGGACGGCACTCCGGTGGACGAACAGCCCTCCCGCGAGGACGCGGACCAGTGAGTCCCGCCGGCCGTACCGGCCGGGCCTTTCCCGGCCCGGCCCGGCCCGGCGCGCGCGGGGGAGTGCCGTGACCGGTGCCTCGCAGTCAGCGGTCCCCCGTAGGATGGGCGTCATGGCCAAGACCAGTACGACGACCCAGGGGCTGCGGGCGGCGATCGAGCGCAGCGGCTACTACCCGGCCCTCGTGGCCGAGGCGGTGGAGGCCGCCGTGGGCGGCGAGCCCGTCCGGTCGTACCTGGTCCACCAGGAGACGACGTTCGACCAGAACGAGGTACGGCGCCATGTGACCGTGCTCGTCCTCACCGGCAACCGCTTCATCGTCAGCC
The DNA here is from genome assembly GCF_026242095.1 of Streptomyces sp. NEAU-W12. Taxonomy (NCBI): domain Bacteria; kingdom Bacillati; phylum Actinomycetota; class Actinomycetes; order Kitasatosporales; family Streptomycetaceae; genus Streptomyces; species Streptomyces sp. NEAU-W12. The sequence goes on along the minus strand of NZ_JAPJDM010000005.1, from coordinate 224,063 downwards.
ACACCGACGAGCAGGCCGCCGACACCACGTCCCCGACCCCGTACGCCACCACGTCCACGGAGTCGGTCAAGCTCGGCCGGATCTCGTCGATCGTGGTCAGCAGGGTGGTCGCCAACCCGGAGTCGTACAAGCCGGGCACGCTGCCCCGCGAGATCGTGCTCACCATCGGCTGGGGCGCGGTGGCCCGGCTCGACCTGGAGCCGGCCGCCTGCGGCGACCCCAACTGCGAGGCCGACCACGGCTACACGGGCAGTTCGACGGCCGACGACCTCAGCCTGCGGGTGAGCGAGGCCGGGGACGGCCCGGAGACGGTGCGTCAGGCGCTCGCCTTCGCGCAGGCCCTCTCCGAGGCGACCGCGGACTCCGCACGCTGATGCCGCACGCCTCCCCGTCCCCGCACACCCCGCCGTCCCCGCACACCACCGGCTGGGACGTCCACCCGGAGCCCCTCGCCCCGGACTCCGCCCCCCTGCCCGAGTACGGCACCGGCTCGCTCGCCGACCTGCTGCCCACCCTCGCCGCGGGCATGGGCGTCCCCGGCACCACCGCCGCGATCCCGGAGCTTGCCCCCGCCGACCGGAACTGCGTGTTCCTGATCGACGGCCTCGGCTGGGAGCAGCTGAAGGCGCACCCGGAGGAAGCCCCGTTCATGGCGTCCCTGATGGCCGCCTCCCGGGGCGGCACCGGGCGTCCCCTCACGACGGGTTACCCGGCGACCACCGCCACCTCCCTGGCCTCCGTCGGCACCGGCCTGCCGCCCGGCGCGCACGGCCTGCCGGGCTACACCGTGCGCAACCCGGACACCGGCGAGCTGATGAACCAGCTGCGCTGGCAGCCCTGGACCCGGCCCGACACCTGGCAGCCCCACCCCACCGTCTTCCAACTGGCCCACCGGGCAGGGGTGCACACCGCCCAGGTGTCCTCACCCGCCTTCGCGAACACCCCGCTCACCAAGGTCGCGCTCAGCGGCGGCACCTTCCACGGGAGGCTGTCCGGCGAGGAGCGCATGGACCTCGCGGCCGCTCAACTGGCCGCCGCCGACCGCTCCCTGGTCTACACGTACTACGCCGAGGTCGACGGTGCCGGGCACCGCTTCGGCCTCGACTCCGACACCTGGCGCGGCCAGCTCATGTACGTCGACCGCCTGGTCCAGCGGCTGGCCGAGCAACTCCCGCCGCGCAGCGCGCTCTACGTCACCGCCGACCACGGAATGGTCGACGTGCCCTTCGACGAGGAGCACCGCATCGACTTCGACCACGACTGGGAGCTGAGCGCCGGAGTCGCCCTGCTCGGCGGCGAGGGCCGCGCCCGTCACGTCTACGCCGTTCCGGGCGCCGCCAGGGACGTCCTGACCTGCTGGCGCGAGGTGCTCGGCGAGCAGTTCTGGGTGGCCTCGCGGGACGAGGCGATCGGCGCGGGCTGGTTCGGCCCCCGGATCGAGGAGCGCGTGTACCACCGTATCGGCGACGTGGTCGCCGCCGCCCGGGACGACGTCCTGATCATCGCCTCCGAGCGGGAGCCGAGGGAGTCGGAGATGGTCGGCAACCACGGTTCCCTCACCCCTGCCGAACAACTGGTCCCCCTCCTCGAAGTACGCTCCTGAGGCCCACCCGGCCCGTCCTCACCGCCCGTTCCCGCCGAAAGGTGCCCGACCTCCCATGCCCGAGCTGGTGTTCTTCTCCGGAACGATGGACTGCGGGAAGTCGACACTTGCCCTACAGCGAATCTACAACCGGTCGGCAAGGGGTCTACAGGGCGTGATCTTCACGCGTGATGACCGGGCGGGGGAGGGGAAGCTGTCTTCGCGGCTCGGTCTGGTGACGGATGCTGTCGAGGCGGCGCCGGGGATGGATCTGTACGCCTATGTGGTGGGTCGTATGTCGCAGGGCGACAGGGTCGACTATCTGATCGTGGACGAGGCACAGTTCCTGGCGTCGGAGCAGGTGGACCAGTTGGCGCGGGTCGTGGACGACCTGGACCTGGACGTTTTCGCCTTCGGTATCACGACCGACTTCCGGGCCAGGCTCTTCCCGGGCTCGCAGCGGCTGATCGAGCTGGCGGACCGGATAGAGGCGCTCCAGGTGGAGGCGATGTGCTGGTGCGGAGCTCGCGCCACGCACAACGCCCGCACCGTGGGTGGTGAGATGGTGGTGGAGGGTGAGCAGGTCGTCGTCGGTGATGTGAACCGCCCAGCCGCGGAGGTCGGCTACGAGGTGCTGTGCCGACGGCACCATCGTCGCCGTATGACGAGCGGTTCCGCCCGGGCCGGCGTGCTCTCGCCGGACGTCCTGCCGGTGGCCTCCGACTGAGGCGGCAAGGTTCGCCTCGGCCCTGGTGGCGAACACCCGGCCGCGGACGCACTCGGTCTCGACCGGCATCCACAGGCTCTCCGCCGGCGCGTTGTCGAACGAGTCGCCCACCGGCCCGAGCCCGTCGAGGACCAGGCGGTGGAGCTCGGCCCGCGCCCGGGCCCTCGGCCACTCCGCGAACCGCCGGTGGGCTGTGGCTCCCGACGGCCCGAACGAGGCGGGCGGGTCGGCGCCTTTGGCACCACCCGCTGGAACAACTCCCCCAACTCATCCGGCACCAGCCGTTCGACAGTTCCTCCGTCGACGGATGGTCGAACAGGCCGCACGGGACGACCTGTCAGGTCACCAGGCCGCGCCGGTAGGCGTAGACGACGGCCTGGACGCGGTCGCGCAGGCCGAGCTTGGTGAGGATGCGGGACACGAAGGTCTTGACGGTCTCATGGCTGATGACGAGCGCCGCGGCGATCTCGCCGTTGGACAGTCCGTCCGCGATGAGGCGGAGGACCTCCAGTTCGCGGGGTGTCAGCGGGATGTCCTGCGCGCCGCCCTCGGCGGGCCGGATACGGGCGGCGTAACGGCCCACGAGCCGACGCGTCACCTCGGGGTCCAGCAGCGCCGCGCCCGTGGCCACGGTCCGGATTCCGTGCAGCAGCCGGTCCGGCGGCGCGTCCTTGAGCAGGAACCCGCTCGCTCCGGCCCGCAGCGCCTCGTAGACGTACTCGTCCAGGTTGAACGTGGTCACCACGAGCACCTTCACGGGGTGCTCGACCCCGGCACCGGCCAGCAGCCGGGTGGCCTCGATGCCGTCGAGGACCGGCATGCGCACGTCCATCACCACGACGTCCGGGCGCAGTCGGCCGGCCAGCTCCACGGCGGTCCGCCCGTCCCCGCACTCGCCCGCCACCGCCAGGTCGGGCTGTGCGTCGATGATGGTCGACAGCCCGGTGCGGATCAGTATCTGGTCGTCGCAGACCAGGACCCGGACGGGCGCGCTCATGCCGGGCTTCCCGCGGGTATCCGCGCCCGGACGAGGAAGCCGCCACCGGTCCGGCGGCCCGCGCTGAAGTCGCCGCCCAGCATGTCGACCCGTTCGCGCAGGCCCTCCAGCCCCCGCCCGTTGCCGCCGGGAGAACCGGCCCGCGAACCGGAACCGTCCGTGCCGACCTCCACCGTGATCTCCCTTTCACCATGGCGCACCAGGACCGAGGTCCGGCTGCCGTGGTCGTACTTGAGCGCGTTCGTCAGGGCCTCCTGCACGACCCGGTAGGCCACGAGGTCGGCGCTGCCGGTCGAGGCCGGCGGCGTGCCCTCCTCGGCGAACTCCACCGGCTGCCCGGCCAGCCGCGTCTGCTCGACGAGGGTGAGCACCCGGCCGACGGGCGGCGTCCTGTCCTCGCCACAGTGGCCGGTGCCGTGGTCGGGGTTGAGCAGGTCGAGCAGGTGCCGCAGGTCGGTGATGGCCCGTCGGCCGGTGTCACTGACGGCGGCCAGGGCCTGGTCGAGGCGGTCGGGTGAGGCGGTCAGGTACCGGGCCGCCTCGGACTGCACGACCATCGCCGTCACATGATGGGTCACGACGTCGTGGAGCTCGCGGGCGATCCGGGTGCGCTCGGCGGTACGGGCGTCCTCGGCCACGCGGCTGCGGCGTTCGGCCTCCGCGGCCCGGACGGAGCGCATCCACGCGCCGATGCCCCACGCGAGGGCCAGCGCCAGGTAGAACGTCACGAACTCGGCCACCGGTTTGCCGGGCCCGCGCTGGTGGAGCGCGACCGCCAGAGCCGCGAACGCCACGGAGGAGGCGACCGGGGTGGCGCGCCGGTACCGCTCCAGATACGACCCGGCGCTCAGCAGCGCGATGGGCAGCGCGGTGCCGGCCACGAGGTGGTAGCCGCACAACTGGTCGAGGGCGAAGCCGCACGACACCAGGGTGAGGCAGACCAGCGGCCACCGCCGGCGCACGGCGAGCGGAAGGCACTGCAGGACGGCCGCCACACCGGCCAGCGCGTCGACGGGACGGTTCGGCAGGCCGCCGATCTCCGTGCCGTTGCCGTGGAGCGCCGGAACGGCCGACGCCACGAGGAGCAGTATGCCGAGCGGGAGGTCCCGGACCGTGACATCGAGCCGGGGCCACAGCTCCGGGACACGCCGACGATCGGTCACCGGGGCAGTGTAGCGGCGGAGTCGACGCCCGCGGCTCGCCGGGAACCGAAGGGCACGATGTTCCCGCGCCGGTGGGCCAGCCACAGGAACACCAGGGTCAGCAGTGCCCCGAAGCCCACCGAGTACACACTGCCCTCCGGCCCGAACCCACCGCCGGTGAGCAGCTCCGGGCCCGACATCGAGGCGTCCAGGAGCCCCTGGTTGGCGCCGTTGCCGGAGACCTCGGTGCTGAAGACGCCGGCCGCGGCGAAGTTCCAGCCGAAGTGCACGCCGATCGTCAGCCAGAGGCTGCGGGTGGCGGCGTACACGGCGGCGAGCATGAAGCCGGCCTCGATCGCGATGGCGAGGCCGCCCCACAGGGTCGCGTGCTCGTTGAGCAGGTGCGAGAGGCCGAACACGAGTCCTGTCGACACCAGGGCCATGTACGTACCGATGTGCTCCTCGACGATCCGGAACAGCACGCCGCGGTACACCACCTCCTCGGTCGCCGCGGCGAAGGCCATGAAGCCGAGCAGCCCCAGCGCGCCGGTCACCGAGCCCAGGCCGTCGACGTCGTAGTGCCCGGAGGCGAAGAGGTTCACGATGACGGCCGCGAACATCCCGCCGCCGATCAGGACGCCCCAGCCGGTCCGGGCCGCGGCGCCCCCCCGGGCCACGTCCAGGGCGGGCCGGTGCTCGGTTCGCCGCACCACCCACCCGTACACGAGCACGGCCAGTGCGGCGACCGTGACGCCGAGGACGAGCGTGAACCAGTCGTTCTCCTTCACCGCGTTGACGCCAGCGCCGCCCAGGGCGGCCATCGCCACGACGGCCAAGAACTGCCAGACAAACCTCACGGGAACCCCTCTGCCGGACCGCGACCGGTGCGCCGCGGGCTGCACCGAACGCTACGGATCCGGCGGCCGGAGATCGTCACCTCACGGTGGACACCTGGCTGTAGCTCGCACGGGGGACAAGCCCCCGGGCCGCCCCGCCGGACCGGCTGATCTCCTGCTCCGACGGTCGACTCCGCCGATGCCCTCGCCTCCTTCCGGCCGCCCGGCCGCCCACTCGTGCCCAGGCGGCACAGCGCCTGCCGGCGGACCCTCGGCAGGCCGGAGGAGCACAGGACATGGGGCGGCGTCCTGTGTCGCGAGGTGCTGTCGTCCCCTGCCGACGGTCGCCGGGCCACCGGACCGGCGCATCCCTCTCTGCCGGCCGGGCGTAGTGCCGTACACGGATCTGCCCGACGAAGCGCACGTGCGCGAGTCGGGCCCGGACGTCGTCGACGCCGCGGCCGCCGACGACACCGCCCTCGCCTTTTGGACGGCGCTCGCCGGACGGCGCTCGCCGGACGGCGGGCGACGGCGACAGCCGGCCGGACGGCTCGGGCCGGCCGGACGCCAGGGCGGACGAGCACCCGGCCCTGGCTCAGTGGAGGCCGACGGCAGCGGATGGCGATCGCGCGCCCTCGCCGTACGGCCCCGGCTGCTGGTCGAGGCCTTGTGCCGGTGCGGCGCCCGCGCCACCCACAACGCCCGGACGGTCGGCGGGGTGAGGGTGGCGGGAGGCGCGCAAGTGGTCGTCGGTGATGCCACGGGCTCCCCGGACGAGGTCGGTTACGAGGTCCTGCGCCGCCACCACCGCCGCATGACGGTCGCGACGGCCCACGCGGCCGCCCCGGCCCCGGACGTCCTGCCGGTCACCTGACCGGCGTTCCCAAACTCCCGCGAGGCGGAGTCCGTGTGAGGGATCACCGCACCGGGGACTCGCGTGGGCAGATAGTCTGACCTGCGTCATCAGGACTCCCAGAGAGTCCGGCGGAGTACGAGGAACAAAGGGGCGGACCGGTGGCGGAGATCGAGGAAGCGCGCAGGCAGTTCGAGCGGATCGACGCGGACGGGGACGGGTTCGTCACCGCTGCCGAGTTCAAGACCGCCCTGGCCCAGGGCGGTGACTGGAACGTCACCGAGCCGGTGGCGGAGGCCGTCATCAAGTCCCGCGACCTGGACGGCGACAGGCTCCTGTCCTTCGACGAGTTCTGGGCACACCTGAACAAGTGAGCCCCGGGCCGGGGGCCCGACTCCGCGCACTTCCGCGGCGGACCGGGCCCCCGGCCGGGGAGCGGGCACTGCGGTCCCGGCGACGGAATCCTCCGCCCCTGCCCGGACGACGCGATCGTGGACGCCACGTGCCCGTGTCGTCTCCCGAACTCCACGAGTTCCAACCCTTCCCGCACTCGCGGCGCCTCCATGGCGGGACGGCGTCCGGTGTGACAGCCGATCGGCGGGGACGCCCCGGTTGTGACCGGCGTGCCGGTGGCCCCGCCCGACTGAGCGGTCGGCTCACCCGAGCCGACCAGGGCCTGCTCTTCTTCGACGGACCGTCCTCCGCGCCACCGGCCGTGCAGGCGGCTCCGCTGCGGGTCGTGCTCGAACGGGCTACGCGGAGTCTGCGGCCGAACTCCTCCACCAGCCCGGAGTGCGCCGGTGGAAGTCCCGGAGTCCGGGGACGCCCGGACGAGCGCGGGGTGCGGCGAGGCGCGGAGTGCGCATTCCCCTCATGTCCTCAGAAGTGAACTCGTCCGGAGCGCCCGGCGCGGACTGGACGGGTACGTACCCGTACCCGTATCCTCGGAGGTCGAATGAGGAGGCTTGTGTGCCCGATGCCAACGTCCGTATCCCCGCCGAAGCCCGCGACCGGCTTGCCCGGATAGCTTCCTCGGAAGGTATGTCCCTACGGGGTTACCTGTCCCACCTCGCCGAGACCCTGCTGACGCCCGAGGAGCGCACGGCCCGCGCCGAGCAAGCGCGCACCGCCCTGCGGGAGTGGAACGGCTACAACCCGAGCGTGAGCGAACAGGCTTCTCTGGACGCCGAGTTGGACCGGCGCCTCGGTGAGGCGGGAGCAAGGTGACGGAGGCTCTGCACATCGTCCTGGACGAGACGGTGATGGTGGCGGCAGGGCAGGGCAACGTGCTCGCCTCGCGCCTGATCCATCGCGCGAATTCCGAGGCGGACTGGTTCCTCTACGCCCCCGCATGCGCTCTGGTCGAGGCGGACCGGGTGCGGCCCGGTACGGCGGAACGCCTCGCCGCGCTCCCAGGTGTCACGTTGCTCGACCTGGATCTGCCCGCTGCACTTGCCGTGGCCCGCGAAACGTCCTGGGCTCCCGCCCACACGCGTCACGCCGCCGAGCCGACCGCGGAACGACCGAACGGCGCCGTGGTCGCCACCACGGCCCCCGACGTGTGGAAGGGGCAGTCCGTACGTGTCATCGACCTGAACTCCTGAGCTGTTCCAAGGGGCGTCGACACTGCTGCGCCACTCGTGCCCGCGCGGCATCTCCTACGAAGGGGCCACCACGTGAGCCGTCGGCCCTTCGTCTGTGAACAAGCACGGCCGGCCCGCCACTGGTGCATGAACCGGCCGACCGGCCTGCGGTTCACTCGAGCTCGGCACACCGGGCGTGGCACGCGTCGGTGTGACTCCGAACCGCGCCGGGACGGTGACGAACAGGCCGGCCTTCGAGCTGATGGGGAGCCTGTGGGTCACCGCGGCCCCTGCAACAACGAGAACCGTGCCCCCTCCGGGTCCGCCACCGCCGCGACGCGGCCCCGGACGCCGGCGTGGGGTCGCTCGAGGACCTGGCCTCCCAGGTGCAGGACGTGGTCCACCGCGTCGTCGAGGTCGGCCACGCTGAAGTACGTCGTCCAGTGCGGCCCCCGGTCCCCCAGTGGGCCGTTGCCCACGCCGTGGATCCCGGCCACCGGCCTGCCGTCCACGCTCAGGGTCATGTGGTCGATGTCGGTGGACACCTCGGGCTGGGCGGTGTGACCGAAAACCGACGCGTAGAACTTGGCCACGCGCTCCGACTCGCGGGTCGTCAGTTCGTACCAGGCGGGCGCGCCGGGCACCCCGGTGGCCGCCCGGCCGCCCCGTCGCGCGGACGCCTGCCAGATGCCGAAGACGGCGCCCGACGGGTCGGATCCGATCGCCAGCCGCCCGGCCTCGCCGGCGTCCAGCGGGCCGACGCCGATGGTGCCGCCGCGCCACCGCACCGCCTCGGCGGTGCGGTCCACGTCCGCCGAGGCGAAGTACGGCGTCCAGGCCACCGGCAGCCGCACGTCCGGCGGCAGCAGTCCGATGCCGGCCACCTCGCAGCCGTCGAGCAGCGCACGCGCGTAGGGGCCGAGTTGCTGCGGACCGGACCGGAACTCCCAGCCGAACAGTGCTTCGTAGAACCTCCGGGCCCTGTCCGGTCCGTGCGCCATGAGACTCACCCAGCAGGGTGTACCGGGTGCGTGCCGAACGGGCGCTTCACCCTCTCGGCGGGCGGACCCCCGTGCGTCGGTCATCGTCACTCTCTTCTCGGCCCCCCTCGAGGCGGCCGTGCTCTTCTCGACCCGGCGAGGGCCGTGCCGCGTCCGCTCTGCGGATTCGTCCCCGTGCTGGTACAGGCGTCGGCCACGGTGTCGCGCGCTCCGGGACCGCCCCGTACGACGGTTCCTGTCTCCGGAGGGTGCCCGATGTGCGGGACCCCGTCCTTTTCGGCGCGCTTGCCGGAGGATATCGATCGGTAGTACAGCATGTGCCCGATCCCCTACGCCTCGTGATCGGGTCTGCCCGGCCGAGCAGAGTAGCCGGACCTGGACGAGACGGCCACCCCGTACGTCAGGATGGTGGCCATGAACGTCATCATCTCCGCATCCGAACTCGCCGCCGGACTGGCGGGCGGCGACCCGCCGGTACTGCTCGACGTCCGCTGGCAGTTGAGCACGGCCGCGGCGGCCGGCCAGCCGCCGTTCGACGGACGGGCCGCGTACCGCGCCGGGCACCTTCCCGGCGCCGTGTTCGTCGACCTGGACAAGGAGTTGGCCGCGCCACCGGCCGGGCGGGGACGCCATCCGCTGCCCGGTCCGGAGGAGTTCGGCGCCGCGATGCGCCGGGCGGGCGTGTCGGCGGGCACCCCGGTGGTCGTGTACGACGGCGGGCTGGGCTGGGGAGCCGCCCGTGCCTGGTGGCTGCTGCGCTGGACGGGTCACCCGGACGTGCGGGTCCTCGACGGCGGGTTGCCGTCCTGGGACGGCCCGCTGGAGACCACGGAACCCGAACCGGCCGAGGGCGACTTCGTGCCCGTACCCGGCCCGGACGGGCTGCTCGACGCCGACGGCGCGGCGGCCCTGGCCCGGTCCGGGCTGCTCCTCGACGCCCGCGCGGGGGAGCGCTACCGGGGTGAGGTGGAGCCGATCGACCCCGTCGGCGGCCACATCCCGGGCGCGGTCTCGGCGCCCACCACCGAGAACGTCGGCCCGGACGGCCGCTTCCTGCCCGCCGGAGAACTGGGCGCCCGGTTCCGGGAGTTGGGTGTGTCCGCGGACACGCGGGTCGGCGTGTACTGCGGTTCGGGGGTCTCGGGGGCGCACGAGGTGCTGGCACTGGCGGTGGCGGGCATCCCGGCGGAGCTGTACGTCGGCTCCTGGTCGGAGTGGTCGTCGGACCCGGAGCGGCCGGTCGCGGTGGGACCGGACCCGCAGTAGGCCGGAAGCGTGACAGGGGCGCTCGCACACGGCGAGCGTCCCTGTCACGACGTCCCAGGCGGGTTCAACTGCTTCGGCGGCCGCTCCCGCAGGGTCACTCCTGCTTCTTGCGCCGGGTCCCGAACACGATCTCGTCCCAGCTCGGCACCGCCGCGCGGCGGCCCGGACGGACGCCGTCCGCCTCCGCCTGACGGTCCGTGGAGCCGACGAGGCGGTCCCGGTGGCTGGTGACGGCGCGGGGCATGAGGACGTCCGCGTAGGCGGAACCGGCCGAGGCCGCGGGGGCCGGCGGCTCCTCCGCCTCGGATTCGTCGTCGGGTTCCTCGACGCCGGGCTCGGGGGCCCGCTCGGGAACCACCAGGTCACCCCGGAAGCTCGGCACCGCCTCCAGCAGGCTGGTGAGCGAGTCCCGTTCACCGCCGGCGGTGACCGCCAACTCCTCGTCGGACTCGTAGTCCTGACCCGGCGGCAGGCTCTGCGGCTCGCGCTCGTCCGGACGGTCACGGGGCAGCCGGGCGATGCGCGGCACGAACGGGAAGCTGGGCTCGGGCGAAGCGGCGAGGTCGTCGGACTCGCCGATCAGCGAGCGCGCCTCGTCGTCGACTGCCTGGACCAGCCGCCGGGGCGGGTCGTACGTCCAGCTCGCCGAGTGCGGTTCCCCCGCGACCCGGTAGACCAGCAGTACCTCCCAAGTGCCGTCGTCGCGGCGCCAGGAGTCCCACTGCGCGGTGTCCTTCTCCGCACCGCGCAGCGTCAGCCGCTCCTGCACGGCCTCGCCCAGCGGCGGACCGGAGTTCTCGCCGGGCCTGCGGACGGGGGTCTTGCGGGCGCGCTCCGCCATGAAGGCGCGCTCGGCGAGTACGGGGCCTTCGAAGCGGCGGACGCGGTCCACGGGGATGCCGGCCATCTGGGCGACCTCTTCCGCGGTCGCACCGGCTCGTATGCGCGCCTGGATGTCGCGGGGGCGGAGATGGCTCTCCACCTCGATCTCGATCTGGCCGAGGCGGGGACGGTCGCCGCGCACCGCGGCGCGCAGGCGTTCGTCGATCGGAAGCGTGTACTCCGTGCTGTCCGCAGCCTTCAGCACCAGCCGTGTGCCGTCATTCGAGACGGCCACGACACGCAGTTCGGGCATGGGGACCTCCCGGGTGGTGCCTGCCGACGTCACGTGCGTCGCTGCTTCCGCTAGTCGAGTGTGGCCTGCCCGGGTGCAGCCTGCCACAACCTTGCCGAGTTGCCCGGCGTGTCGGGCGTGGGCCCGGGCTCGCCGTTATGGCACGGTTACCTATTCGCAACGCTAAGTGACCAACTGCGTCACCCTGTGCAACTGGCCCCCTTCCCGGCGGTCCGCGAGGGACTCGAGCGCCCTGACGGGCGACCGGACCCAGGGCTCGCAACAGTACTCCATTCGGGCCATGTGCGTGGATTGGCGCGCCGTCCGACTTCGCGCAAGGGGGCTACTCGGCCGTCACCGCCCGGATCCGCCGATCCCGGCGTGGGGAGCTTCAGGCAATCACCAGAAACGGAGCCAATGGTTTCGTCCGGACGTCCGTTTGTCGTGCAGTTGATCGTTCGTGTGCGGGAATTCCGGGAAAGGCAGGCAAGGTTCGGAAATGCGTGGAACACCGGTTGTCGCGGGCGAGCACGGTGACGCGGAGGAGGGGAAGCGTGCGCGGATCGATCTGAGCGTGCCGCAGGTCGCGGGCAGCGCGGTGGCCGCGGTGCTCGGCGCCCAGCTCGCCTCCTCGTTCGGCGTCTACGGGACGATCACCGGCGCCGGAGTCGTGAGCATCGTCGCCACCTGCGGCGGAACGATCTTCCAGCACTTCTTCACGCGCACCGGCGAGCAGCTGCGCGTGGCGCCCGCGGCACCGGGCCGGCCGGCCGGGGAGCGGCCCGCGCGAACCCCCGGCGGGTTCACCGAGGGCACCGTCCACCGGGGCCGGGCCAGGGGAGTGCGGTGGGGCTGGAAGCGGACCGTGGTCGCGACGGCGCTGGTGTTCGGCGTCACGATGGCCGGAATCACCACCTACGAACTCGCCTCGGGCCGGAGCCTCAGTGGCGCACCGGACACCACGGTCGGCAACGCGTTCACCGGGGAGTACGCGTCGGGTTCCGGTGACTCGGACGGCTCCGGCGGTTCGGGCGGTTCGGGCGGTTCGGGCGGTTCGGGCGAGCAGGATTCCGGCACCTCCGGGACGGCGGACGATCCCGGCACCTCGGAGGACTCCGAGGGTTCCGGGGAGTCCGGCGGCTCCGGAGAGGACGGACGGACGCCCGCCCCCTCCGTGACGCCGCAGGACGAGGGAACGACCACCGGCCCCGGCGGGGAGGCGCCGGGCGGCGGCGACGCGCCGGCGGCCACCCCGGACGGCACCGGGGACCAGGACTCCGGCGACACCGCGAGCCCGGGACCGGACGCGTCCGCTACGTCCCCAGGACCTTCCGCAGGTAGTCGTTCTGGAACAGACGTTCCGGATCAAGGCGGTTCCGCAGCGCCGTGAACTCGGCGAAGCGCGGGTACATCCGGGAGAAGTACCGGGCGTCCCGGGTGTGGATCTTCCCCCAGTGCGGCCGTCCCTCGTGGGCGGTGAAGACGCGCTCCGCCGCCGTGAAGTACTGCTGGTAGGGCGTGCCGCGGAACATGTGGACCGCGATGTACGCGGTGTCGCGGCCGGAGGCCGTGGACAGGGTGATGTCGTCGGCCGGGGCCGTGCGCACCTCGACCGGGAAGCTGACCCGCAGAGGGGAGCGGTCGACCATGGCCTTCAGCTCGCGCAGCGTGTCCACCAGGGCCTCGCGCGGCACCGCGTACTCCATCTCCACGAAGCGCACCCGGCGCGGCGAGGTGAACACCTTGTGCGGGATGTCGGTGTAGGTCCGCGCGGACAGGGCCCTGCTGGAGACCCGCGCGATGGCGGGAACGGTCGCGGGCGCCGCGCGGCCGACCCAGTTCGCCGCCTGGAAGACGCCGTTGGAGAGGAACTCGTCGTCGAACCAGCCCCGGACGGGACGCACCGGGCGCTGCGGTCCGGCGCTGCGGTTGTTCCGCTTGGTGTTGGTGCTTTCGGTGTGCGGGAACCAGTAGAACTCGAAGTGCTCGTTCTCGGCGTGCAGTTCGTCGAACTCGGCGAGGACGCGGTCCAGGGGCATCGGTTCCTCGCGGGCCGTGAGCAGGAAGATCGGCTCGACGGCGAAGGTGATCGCGGAGACGATGCCGAGGGCGCCGAGGCCGATCCGGGCGGCGGCGAAGACCGCACGCTCCTCGTCGGTCCCCTGCTGCGAGCAGGTGAGCACCGAGCCGTCGGCGGTGACCAGTTCCAGGCCCCGGATCTGCGCGGCGATGGAGGCCGAGTCGCGGCCCGTCCCGTGGGTGCCGGTGCTGGTGGCCCCGGCGACGGTCTGCTCCGTGATGTCGCCCATGTTGGTGAGCGACAGCCCTTCCCGCGCGAGAGCCGCGTTGAGCCGCTTGAGCGGGGTGCCGGCCTCGACCGTGACGGTGCCGGCCGCGCGGTCGATGTGCCGGATGCCGGTCAGCAGGTGCGGGCGGATCTGCACACCGTCGGTGGCCGCGATCGAGGTGAAGGAGTGCCCGGTGCCCACCGCCTTCACCGGGAGGCCGTCCTCGGCGGCCCGGCGCACGGCCGCCGCCAGTTCGTCGACGGAGGCCGGCGTGACCTCCCGCGCGGGGTGGGAGAGGACGGTGCCTCCCCAGTTACGCCACGTTCCGTTCCTCGTGTTCGCCGTGCTGCCCAACGGAGCCTCCCCGACCCGGAGCCGGCCGCTTGAGCCGGCGGTACCCGAGGAAACCGACCGCGACCGCGACGGCTCCGGACACCGCCGGAACCCCGTACCCGGCGCGCGCCCCTGCCGCGTCGATCACCCAGCCGGACGCGGCGGAGCCGAGAGCGACCCCGACCGCGAGCCCGGTGCTCACCCAGGTCATGCCTTCGGTGAGCTGCGCGCGTGGTACGTGCTCTTCGATGAGGGACATCGTCGTGATCATCGTGGGAGCGATGGACAGACCCGCAAGGAACAGCGCCACGGTCAGAAACGGCAGGTTCCCGACCAGTAGGAGGGGGATCATACTCACGGCCATCGCACATATGCCCAGCAGCCAGCGGCGCTCGGGCGCCCCGGCGAAGCGCATCAGCCCGAACGCGAGGCCTGCCACGCAGGAGCCCAGCGCGTACACCGCGAGCACCACACTGGCGGCGGCCTTGTGCCCGCGCTCCTCCGCGAACGCCACGGTGACCACGTCCACGCCGCCGAAGATCGCCCCCGTCGCCGCGAAGGTGGCCACCAGGACCTGCAGGCCCGGGGAGCTCAGCGCCGTACCGCCTCCCGCGCGCTTGCGGCCGTCGCCCGGGCGCTCACGCGGGTGCGGGGCCGGTTCGGTGGCGTGCTGGGACGTCAGCCAGAAGACGCCGACCGCGAGGAAGCAGGCCGCGAGCAGCGGGCCGGCCTCCGGGAACCACGCCGTGGACAGCCCGATCGAGATGATCGGCCCGAAGATGAAGCACATCTCGTCCACCACGGACTCGAACGAGTACGCGGTGTGCAGGTGCGGGGTGCCGCGGTACACGGCGGCCCAGCGGGCCCGGGTCATCGCGCCGAGGCTCGGCACGCAGCCGATGCCGGCGCAGGCGACGAAGAGCACCCAGTCCGGCCAGCCGTAGTGCGCGGCGAACAGCAGCAGCGCCGCCGCGGCCAGCGCGAGCAGCGTCGCCGGACGCAGGACCCGCCGCTGCCCGTACTGGTCCACCAGGCGGGAGACCTGGGGGCCCGCGACCGCGGCGGCCAGGGCGATGGTGGCCGACAGGGCGCCGGCGAGCCCGTACCGTCCGGTCAGCTGGGAGACCATCGTGACCACGCCGATGCCCATCATGGACAACGGCATCCGGCCGATGAACCCCGCGGCCGAGAAGGCCTTGCTGCCGGGGGCGGCGAACAGGGCGAGATAAGGGCTGGGCACGAGGTCTCCGGACATCTCAGTAAGGCGCGACCGCAGGCGATACAGCTTACGGGTTAGGTAACCCTAATGTCTCCTGGTCGCAGAGGTCGGCCCGGTCGGCCCCCCACCGTTGCCCGGCCGCCGGTGGCGGGTGGCAGGATCGGGGCATGCCTGACGAGCTCGATCCCACCCCCTACGACGCACTGCTCCTGCTCTCCTTCGGCGGCCCCGAAGGCCCGGACGACGTCGTCCCGTTCCTGGAGAACGTGACGCGCGGGCGGGGCATCCCCAAGGAACGACTGAAGGAAGTCGGGGAGCACTACTTCCTGTTCGACGGGGTGAGCCCCATCAACGAACAGAACCGCGCCCTGCTGGACGCCCTGCGCAAGGACTTCGCCGACCACGGCCTCGGCCTCCCGGTGTACTGGGGCAACCGCAACTGGGCGCCGTACCTGACCGACACCCTGCGCGAGATGGTCCGCGACGGGCGCCGCCGCATCCTCGTCTTCGCCACCAGCGCCTACGCCTCCTACTCCGGCTGCCGTCAGTACCGCGAGAACCTCGCCGAGTCCCTGGCGACGCTGGAGGCGGAGGGCCTCGAACTGCCCCGCGTCGACAAGCTGCGGCACTACTTCAACCACCCCGGCTTCGTGGAGCCCATGGTCGACGGGATCGTCCGCTCGCTCGCCGACCTGCCCGAGGAGGTGCGCGACGGCGCGCACATCGCCTTCTGCACCCACTCGATCCCCGTCGCCTCCGCCGACACCTCCGGACCGGTCGAGCGGCACGGCGACGGCGGCGCGTACGTGGCCCAGCACCTGGACGTCGCCCGGGTGATCGGCGACGCCGTACGGGAGCGCACCGGCGTGGAGCACCCCTGGCAGCTCGTCTACCAGTCCCGCTCCGGCGCCCCGCACATCCCCTGGCTGGAGCCCGACGTCTGCGACCACCTCGAGGAGCGGCACGCGGCCGGGGCCCCGGCCGTCGTCATGGCCCCCATCGGCTTCGTCTCCGACCACATGGAGGTGATCTACGACCTCGACACCGAGGCCACGGCCAAGGCCGGGGAGCTGGGGCTGCCGGTGCGCCGCTCGGCGACCGTGGGCGCCGACCCGCGGTTCGCCGCCGCGGTCCGCGACCTGATCACGGAGCGTGCCGCCACCGAACGCGGCCGGGACGCCACCCCGTGCGTCCTGGGCGGTCTCGGCGCGAGCCACAACCTCTGCCCGGCGGGCTGCTGCCCGGCCCGTGCCCCGCGCCCCGCCGCCGCGGGCGCCGACAGCCCCTACGCCTGAGGAGCGCCGTGACCGACCACCCCCTGCACGCGGAACTGCTGGAGCTGGCCCGCGAGGCGGCACGCCGCGCGGGTGAGCTGCTGCGGGACGGCCGCCCGGCCGATCTCGAGGTCGCCGCGACCAAGTCCAGCCCGATCGACGTCGTCACCGAGATGGACATCGCGGCCGAGAAGCTGATCACCGGGCTGATCGCCGAGCGCAGGCCCGACGACGGCGTCCTCGGCGAGGAGGGCGGCTCCACCGAGGGCACCAGCGGCGTCCGCTGGGTGATCGACCCGCTCGACGGCACGGTCAACTACCTGTACGGGCTGCCCACCTGGGCCGTCTCCATCGCCGCCGAGCAGGACGGCGAGACCGTCGTCGGGGTGGTCGCCGCCCCGATGCGGGGTGAGACGTACCACGCGGTCCGCGGCGGCGGGGCACGGGCCACCGGCGCGTGGGAGGGCGAGCGCACGCTGACCTGCCGCCCGTCGCCGCCCCTGGACCAGGCGCTGGTCTCGACCGGTTTCAACTACGTCACCGAGGTCCGCGCCCACCAGGCCGATGTCGCGCAGCGAATGATCCCGCTGCTGCGCGACATCCGGCGCGGCGGCTCGGCCGCGGTCGAACTCTGCGACCTGGCCTGCGGGCGGCTCGACGGCTACTACGAGCGCGGACTGCACCCCTGGGACCTGGCCGCGGGGGACCTGATCGCCCGGGAGGCGGGCGCGCTGACCGGTGGACGGCCCGGTGAACGTCCCTCATGGGATCTCGCGGTCGCGGCCACCCCCGGCGTCTTCGAGCCCCTCCAGCGGCTGCTGGAGGACCTCGGCGCCTGGCACGACTGACGGACGGTCGGGAGACGGACCGGGAGGTCCTCGTGACCTCCTGGATCCCTGCGGCTCCTACGGATCCGAGAACCGGGAGAACCCGGAGAACCCGGAGAACCCGGAGAACCGGGAGAACGACGAGAACCCCCGAGAACGACGAAGCGGGCCCCGGCGCTGGATTCGCCGGGGCCCGCCCACGTCGAGCCGCCTCATCTCATCGGGCTGATCAGACGCAGGACACGCCGACCTCCACACCGTGCTCGGCGGCGAGCCGGCGCAGGTCGTCGAGCTCGCCCTGCTCCACCGCGACGAGGAAGTCGTCGCCCTCGTCGCGGGCCCGGGACAGATCGGACTCGGTCGTCCTTATGCGCTGCAGAAGTCCTGCGGTGAAAGCGTCCATGCTGCGCCCCCTCGTCCTGGGTCGTGGGTCGATGGCACGGGGGTGTGCCGGTTCGGAAGGGATGATCACGCCTCCGGTGGATGACCGCCGCCGCTCGGCCGGGGGGCTACGGCTTCGGACATCCGGGTCCGCTCTGCGGAAACGGACTGAAGCGCACCGCATGGTGGCGCGGTGCGAGCAGAGCGTGATCGCGGGATGTAAAACCCGTCCTCCCCAAGCTCCCTCCCGCGGAAACCCAACCGGACGAGAAAATCTCGTATTACCGTTCCGTTCTCCGGGACGTCCCCGGTCTCCCGCCCTCGCGCCACCCTCCGTTCCCCGGGGCCGCGCCGACCGCCGGTGCCGACCGGCCGCCCCCGCCCGCTTCCCGCTCGGGTGTCCGCCGCGGACGTCCGCCCGCCGCAGCCTGCTGTCCGGCACCCTGCCCCCGCTGCCCGCCGGTCCCCCGGCTTACAGCCGACTTATGGCCGAAAAGGGCAGGATGGAGGCAACACACCCACCAGACCCCTGCGCGCGTGCGCTGAGGAGCGCTGCCCGGCAGGACGTAGGAAGGACAAGCGACGTGCGCGTACTCGTCGTCGAGGACGAGCAACTGCTCGCCGATGCGGTGGCCACCGGACTGCGCCGGGAGGCCATGGCCGTCGACGTCGTGTACGACGGTGCGGCCGCCCTCGAGCGCATCGGCGTCAACGACTACGACGTGGTCGTCCTCGACCGCGACCTCCCCCTCGTGCACGGTGACGACGTGTGCCGCAGGATCGTCGAACTCGGCATGCCCACGCGCGTGCTGATGCTCACGGCCTCCGGCGACGTCAGCGACCGCGTCGAGGGCCTGGAGATCGGCGCCGACGACTATCTGCCCAAGCCCTTCGCGTTCAGCGAGCTCATCGCGCGCGTACGCGCGCTGGGACGGCGTACCAGCGTGCCGCTGCCGCCGGTCCTGGAGCGCGCCGGCATCAAGCTCGACCCCAACCGTCGCGAGGTCTTCCGCGAGGGCAGGGAGGTCCAGCTCGCACCCAAGGAGTTCGCCGTCCTGGAAGTGCTCATGCGCAGCGAGGGCGCCGTCGTCTCCGCGGAGCAGCTCCTGGAGAAGGCCTGGGACGAGAACACCGATCCGTTCACCAACGTGGTGCGGGTGACCGTCATGACGCTGCGCCGCAAACTGGGCGAGCCGCCGGTCATCGTGACCGTCCCCGGCTCGGGTTACCGGATCTGATCCCGTGTCCGCCGCACCCGCTCCCACCCCGCCGCCCCCGCCGGCCCCCCCGAAGCCCACCTGGGACCCGCGCAGGCCCGTACCGCCCTTCCCCTGGCTGCGCCCGACCATCCGGATACGGCTCACCCTGCTCTACGGCGGCATGTTCCTGATCGCCGGGATCCTGCTGCTGTCGATCATCTACCTGCTCGCCGCGAACGCGCTGAACGTGGGCAGCGACCTGCCCTTCCGGATCCTGTCCGGGCAGGTGTCCAGCGACATCTGCCCGCTGCGCAGCGCGCAGCTGCCCGCGGACGAGCTGAACAGCGCGCTGAGCGCCTGCGTCAACGAACAGCGCCAGCACGCCCTGGACAACCTGCTCAGCCGCTCGCTCCTCGCCCTGCTCGGTCTCGCGGTCATCGCCTTCGCCTTCGGGTACGCCATGGCCGGCCGCGTCCTGTCGCCGCTGGGCCGGATCACCCGCACCGCGCGCGCGGTGGCGGGCTCCGACCTGTCCCGCCGGATCGAGCTGGACGGCCCGGACGACGAGCTCAAGGAGCTGGCCGACACCTTCGACGACATGCTGGAGCGGCTGCAGCGGGCCTTCACCGCCCAGCAGCGCTTCGTGGGCAACGCCTCGCACGAGTTGCGCACCCCGCTGGCGATCAACCGCACGCTGCTCGAGGTGCACCTCTCCGACCCCGACGCGCCGGTGGAGCTCCAGCAGCTCGGCAAGACGCTGCTGGCCACCAACGAGCGCAGCGAGCAGCTGGTGGAGGGACTGCTGCTCCTCGCGCGCAGCGACAACCAGATCGTCGAGCGCAAGCCGGTGGATCTCGCCGAGGTGGCCTCCCAGGCCGTCGACCAGGTGCACGCCGAGGCGCAGGCCAGGGGCGTGGAGATCCGCGGGGACCGGAAACCCGCGGTCGTCCGGGGCAACGGCGTCCTGCTGGAGCGGATCGCCCTGAACCTGGTCCAGAACGCCGTGCGCTACAACGTGGCCGAGCAGGGCTGGGTGGAGGTCACCACCGACGTCGAGCACGGGCAGGCGGTCCTGGTGGTGTCCAACACGGGTCCGGTGGTACCCGCGTACGAGGTCGACAACCTGTTCGAGCCCTTCCGGCGGCTGCGCACCGAGCGGACGGGCAGCGACAAGGGCGTCGGCCTGGGGCTCTCCATCGTCCGGTCGGTGGCGCGGGCGCACGGCGGGCACATCTATGCCCAGCCGCGTGAGGGCGGCGGGCTCGTGATGCGCGTCACCCTGCCGATCTGACATCATGTCGCCGACACGACGAGGTGTTCGCTTTGGGCGGAAATTCCGGGAAGTCCCTCCGGCGCTCCCGTGTGGGATCGATCACAGGGGCGATTTTCGGTCCGTCGACTCTCCGTGATCTTGGAGCCCCCGAAAGGCCGGACAAGTCCCGGTTTTCAGGGGCTTCGATTACGGGAAGTACACGGTGAGGCGGCTTTGAAGTGCCGCGTTCGGACCGTGTACGGTCCCCCTCGCCATCCAAGCCGATCGCCCGTGAGGGGTTCGGTTGGGTGTCGATTGAGTAACAGACCTTGATGTGAGGCAAAATCTCCGCCTCGGGTCGGGCACAAGTCCGGCCCCTCGCGCGTTACGTGCGCTGAAGAGACCGCATACACCCAGAGGGGGAGAGCGACCATGGCAACCGATTACGACACTCCACGCAAGACCGACGACGACGTCGACTCGGACAGTCTCGAAGAGCTGAAGGCCCGCCGCAACGACAAGTCGGCCTCGGCCGTGGATGTCGACGAGTTCGAGGCCGCGGAAGGCCTCGAGCTGCCCGGCGCGGACCTCTCGAACGAGGAGCTGGCCGTCCGTGTCCTGCCGAAGCAGCAGGACGAGTTCACCTGCATGAGCTGCTTCCTGGTGCACCACCGCAGCCAGCTGGCCCGGGAGAAGAACGGCCAGCCGATCTGCCGCGACTGCGACTGAGGGCGGGTCGGCCGTGACTGGCTCGACCCCTCCTCGGAAGCGCCGCTTCCTCTCGAGGGGAGCGGACCCGGGGCCGCAGGACGGCCCCCAGCGCGACGCGCGTGACCACGAGCGAGGCCCAACCGATACCGGCTCGACCGACACAGGTCCGGCCGATACCGGGGCGGCCTCGCTCGATCCCGCAGCCGACCGGGGTGACCTCCCGGCGCCCGCGGAGGTCACCGCCACCGCTCCGGCGGCCCGCGGGCGCGCCGCCGCGTTCCGGGACAAGGCCAGGGAAGGCGCCCAGAAGGGCGGCACCCGCACGCGTGCGGGCCTGGCGTACCTCACGGACCGGATCATCGAGCTCGCCCCGCGGGTGCCCGTACGGGACCTGGAGGCGCTGCGCAGGCAGTTCCCGGGGCTCGGTCCCGAGGAGATCGCGGAGAAGCTCGTGGCGGGCGCCGTCAGGGCCACGGCGACGGTCGGCGCCGGCGTCGGCGCCGCTGCGGCGATGCCCGTACCGCCCGCGATGCCGGCGGAGCTGGCCGCCGAGGTCACCGGAGTCGCGGCGATCGAGCTCAAGCTGATCGCCGAACTGCACGAGGTCTACGGCGTACGGCCGGCCGGCAACCTCACCCAGCGCAGCACCGTCTACCTGAACTCCTGGTCGCAGGAGCGCGGGATCGAGGCGACCAGACCCTCGACCGTACGCGCGGCGATGAGCAGCCGCACGAAGCGCGAACTGCGCCAGCGGATCATGAAACGCACCGTTCGCAACCTGCCGAACCTGATGCCCTTCCTGGTGGGAGCCGTGGTCGGCGCGGCCATGAACCGCCGGGACACCAGAAAGCTCGCCACGCGTATCCAGGCCGACCTGCGCAGGATCCAGGTCCCCTGGGACGAGCTTCCCGCCCTCCCCGCCCTCGAGCCCCCGGCCGACGCCCTGGAGACGGACGGGCTCAGCGGCGGCGCCCTCCGCAAGGCGCTCGGCAGCGGCGACGGCCAGCCGGACGGCAACGACGGACCTGGCAACGACGGACCTGGCAACGACAGACCCGGGAGAGGCTGATCCCGCCCGGTGGTCCCCGCCGTGCTACGCGGCGGCCTTCGCCGCCCGCAGGGCTTCCGCCAGTCGTTCCGGCTCGCGCGTCGACAGGAAGGCGTACGGCGTCGGGTCGTCCGGGTCGGTGATCTCCACCCGCAGTGCCCCCGGGACGTAGGCCCGCAGCAGCATGAAGCAGCGCGGGTCGGCCCGGTGGGTACGCCAGGCGCGAGCCCCTTCGGCGTCCAGGATCTCCACGTCGCCCAGAGCGGTCACCGGGATCTTCGCCTCACCGGCGATCAGCAGCCCGCCCACGACCCGGATCCGCACCGAGCCGTACGCGCTGGCCACGACCGCGGCCGTCGCCGTGCCGCCGGCCAGACCGCCGAGCATCGGCAGGACGCCGAACGGCAGCACGATCAGCGCCATCGAGACACCCGCGAGCAAGGAGATCACCCACCAGGAACGAGGAGCTGTCAGGCGTTCTTCGTACGGGAGGGCGGAGAGCTGCATGGATCCAAGCTTGGCACGGCGCCGGGGCGGAACCGCAGCCAGGGGCGGTCGGTGCGAAGCGCTGTCGGGTGGGGCGGTGGTGGGTGGCGGGGGGATCCGGGCGGTCGGTGCGAAGCGCTGTCGGGTGGGGCGGTGGTGGGTGGCGGGGGGATCCGGGCGGTCGGTGCGAAGCGCTGTCGGGTGGGGCGGTGGTGGGTGACGGGCGGGCGGGTAAGGTCTGCGCCTGTGAGTGGTACTTCCTCGACTCTTCGGCCCCCCGCCGACGCTGTGACGCCGGTGCGTCACCCGGACGCCCCCGCACCCGGTGAGCTCCTCGGCGCGCACTACGGCCAGTGCTTCGGCTGCGGCGGCGAGCAGCCCCACGGACTGCACATCGAGGCGCGGGCCGGTGAAGGCGTGTCCGTCACCGCCGCCTTCACCGTGCGCCCCGCCCACCAGGGCGCCCCCGGCCTCGCACACGGCGGGGTGCTCGCCAGCGCCCTGGACGAGACGCTCGGCGCGCTGAACTGGCTGCTGCGCACGATCGCCGTGACCGGCAGGCTCGAGACCGACTTCGTCCGGCCCGTGCCGGTCGACGCGGTCCTCCACCTCCGGGCGGAGGTGACCGCGGTGGCCGGACGGAAGATCTACTGCACCGCCACCGGACGCATCGGCGGCCCCGACGGCCCGGTCGCCGTCCGCGCCGACGCGCTGTTCATCGAGGTCGAGGTCGACCACTTCGTCGACCACGGCCGCGAGGAGGAGATCAAGGCGGCCATGGACGATCCGGACCAGATCCGTCGCGTCCGCGCCTTCGAGGTCAACCCGTGAGCGGGACCCCTCCCCCCGAGCTCCGTGTGCTGCTCCGGCGCGTCGACCCGGACGTACCGCTCCCGGCGTACGAGCACCCCGGTGACGCGGGCGCCGATCTGCGGACCACCGAGGTGTGCGAGCTGGCACCCGGGGAACGGGCCGTCCTTCCCACCGGAGTGTCTGTGGCCCTGCCGGAGGGGTACGCGGCCTTCGTGCACCCGCGATCCGGACTGGCCGCGCGCTGCGGCGTCGCCCTGGTGAATGCCCCGGGGACGGTTGATGCCGGGTACCGTGGGGAGATCAAGGTGATCGTGGTGAATCTCGACCCGCGCGAGGTCGTGCGGTTCGAGCGCTTCGACCGGATTGCCCAACTGGTCGTCCAGCAGGTCGAGCGGGTCCGCTTCGTGCCGGTCGCGGAGCTGCCCCGCTCGGCACGGGCCGAGGGGGGCTTCGGATCCACCGGTGGCCATGCCGCCGTGGAAGGTGAGAGCGGCACAAGCGTTCAGGCCGCCGTCGGCGGCACAGCGGGTGGGAATCGATACGCTTCGGTCGTATCCGACCGGGAAGGACAGTGACGTGTTCGGACGTCGCAAGAAGAGGGATGCCGCCGAGGACGCGGCCGGCGAGGCCGAGCAGGTCGTCGACGGTGTCGACGCGGAGGCGGACGGCGAGAGCGAGCGGCTGAGGCTCGAGCCGGCGCCCCGACCCGACGGACCCTGGGACAGCTCCGAGGTGAGCCGACCCGGTGAGGGCCGGGTCGACCTGGGCGGTCTGTTCGTGCCCGGGGTGGACGGCATGGAGCTGCGGGTCGAGGTCGCGGGCGACGCGATCGTCGCGGCCACCGTCGTCCTGCGGGACAGCGCCATCCAGCTGCAGGGTTTCGCGGCCCCGAAGCGTGAGGGCATCTGGACCGAGGTCCGAGAGGAGATCGCGTCCGGCATCACCCAGCAGGGCGGCATCATCGACGAGGTCGAGGGCCCGCTGGGCTGGGAGCTGCGGGCCCAGGTGCCGGTGCAGCTGCCGGACGGCACGGGCGGTTTCCAGGTCGTCCGGTTCGTCGGCGTGGACGGCCCGCGCTGGTTCCTGCGCGGAGTCATCTCAGGCCAGGGCGCGGTGCAGCCGCAGGCCGCCGGGCTGCTGGAGCAGATCTTCCGGGACACCGTCGTGGTGCGCGGGGACGGCCCGATGGCACCGCGCGACCCGATCGTCCTGAAGCTGCCGAACGACGCGCAGATGGTCCCCGAGGGCGTGCAGCAGGAGGAGGCGCCCGAGGGCTCCCGCTTCGCGGGCGGCATGGGACAGCTGGCGCGCGGACCGGAGATCACCGAAGTCCGCTGAGCCCGGCTCCCGAGCGTTTCGCAGCGACGACGGCGGGGGCAGTCCCTGTACCCCCTGTACGACATCGGCCCCGGCATCCGTGAGCGACCGCGGCGCGGGCCCCCGGCCGCACCGCCGCACCGCCGTGGGGCGTCGCCGTGACCGGTACCTGGGGCCGGAGTCGGCCGCAGTCCCGTCAGAGTTCCGTCAAGGCCGGATTCCGCGCCCCGGTCGGCGCCTTCGGCCGTCCGGCACGGACGTAGGGTCGGCTCCGCGGCCGGCGGTGGACCGGCGGCCGGCGGCCGGCGGCGGCCGTGCTGTCCGGAAACCGGAAGACAATGAGGGCATGGGGCGCGGCAGACTTCGGATCCACCTCGGCGCGGCACCGGGCGCCGGCAAGGCGTACGCGATGCTGTCCGAGGCGCAGCGCCGTGTCGAGCGGGGCACCGACTGCGTGGTGGGCTTCGTCGAGCACTACGGCCGGCCGCGCACCAGGGCACTGCTGGAGGGCCTGGAGCAGATACCGCGCCGGGAACCGGAGCACCGCGGCGCCGTACTCCCCGAGATGGACCTCGACGCCGTCCTCGCCCGCCGCCCCCAGGTGGTTCTCGTCGACGAACTCGCCCACACCAACGTGCCCGGCTCGCGCAACGCGAAGCGCTGGCAGGACGTGGAGGAGCTGCTGGCCGACGGGGTCGACGTGCTGTCGACCCTCAACATCCAGCGCCTGGAGTCCCTCGGCGACGTGGTGGAGTCCATCACCGGCGTCCGGCAGCAGGAGACCGTACCGGACGAGGTGGTGCGCAGGGCCGAGCAGACGGAGCTGGTCGACCTTGTGGGCCCTGCGAGCCCGGAGCCCGTCCACCCCGTGGGCCTGGGGCCTGTGGGCCCCGCGGGCCCGGAGCCCGTCCACCCCGTGGGCCCGGAGCCGGTGAGCCCCGCGGGCCCGGAGCCCGTCCACCCCGCAGAACCGGAGCCCGTGGGCCCCGCAGAACCCGAAAGGCACTCCTCATGACCCGTGTGCTGGTGGTCGACGACGAGCCGGCGATCGTGCGCGCCCTCGTCATCAACCTCAAGGCCCGCTCGTACGAGGTCGACTCCGCCCACGACGGCGCCGAAGCCCTCCGCCTGGCCGCCGCCCGCCACCCCGACGTGGTCCTTCTGGACCTGGGGCTGCCCGACATGGACGGTGTCGAGGTGATCCGGGGACTGCGCGGCTGGACCCGGGTGCCGATCCTGGTGCTGTCCGCCCGGCACGCCTCCGACGAGAAGGTCCAGGCGCTCGACGCGGGAGCCGACGACTACGTCACCAAGCCCTTCGGCATGGACGAACTGCTGGCCAGGCTGCGGGCCGCCGTGCGCCGCGCCGAGCCCTCCGGCGAGAACGGGGACGAGGGAGCCCCGGTGGTGGAGACCGACGGGTTCACCGTCGACCTGGCCGCGAAGAAGGTGCACCGCGACGGCAGGGACGTACGGCTGACCCCCACCGAATGGCATCTGCTGGAGGTCCTCGTACGCAACGTCGGCCGGCTGGTGGCGCAGAAGCAGCTGCTCCAGGAGGTGTGGGGGCCGTCGTACGGGACGGAGACGAACTACCTGCGCGTGTACATGGCCCAGCTGCGCCGCAAGCTGGAGGCCGACCCGTCCCACCCGAAGCACTTCATCACCGAGCCGGGCATGGGTTACCGCTTCGAACGGTGAGCGCCCGCCCGGGGCGTGTGCGCTGTGTGTGCTGCGCGCGCGGTGCCGGGAGAGGCCGGTTCGGACCGGGCGGGCAGCGGGTACGTGACCGTGGGAGCGCCCCGGTACGCTTCACGTATGGGTGCTGTTCCTCGCTCGGAGAAACCGACGGGCCGGTTCCGGCGCATGCTCGACCGGCTCTCCTCGTCCCAGGAGGACCTGGAGTCCGAGGAGCTGCGTGAGGACGCCGAGACCGCCGGCTGTACACGAATAGGTGACTGCCAGGACCGGCAGATAGTGACGGTTACTGGTACTTTGCGCACGGTCACGCTGCGGCCGCGTGCGGGAGTCCCCGCCCTGGAGGCCGAACTGTTCGACGGCTCCGCCGCGCTGGACGTGGTGTGGCTCGGCCGGCGCTCGATCGTCGGGATCGAACCGGGCCGCAGGCTGATCGCATCGGGCAGGATCTCCCTGAGCAGAGGCCACAGGGTGCTGTTCAACCCGAAATACGAACTGAGACCCCTCGGACGGGAGTAGCCGGTGACGTCACTCGACAAGCCGACAACCGAAGACACATCCGCTGACGACGCCAGGGCGGTGACCGAGGCCGCCCTGTTCGAGGCATTCGGCGGGGTGCGGGGCATGGTCGAGACGGTGCTGCCCGGCCTCCTGTTCGTCAGCATCTACACGATCAACAAGAACCTGCACATGGCGGCGATCGCGGCGCTCGCCGTGTCGCTGGCGATGGTCGTGGTCCGGCTGGCGAGGAAGGACACCGTCAAGCACGCCTTCAGCGGCGTCTTCGGCGTCGGCTTCGGTGTGGTCTTCGCGATGATGACCGGCAACGCCAAGGACTTCTACCTGCCGGGCATGCTCTACACCACCGGCCTGGCCCTGGCGTACATCATCACCGCGATGGCCGGTGTCCCGCTGATCGGTCTGATGCTGGGCCCGATCTTCCGGGAGAACCTCTCCTGGCGCACCCGCAACCCGGGCCGCAAGAAGGCGTACACCAAGGCAAGTTGGGCCTGGGGTCTGATCCTGCTCGGCAAGAGCGCGATCCTGTTCCCGCTGTACTGGTGGGCGGACACGACACAGCTGGGCTGGGTCCTGGTCGCGCTGAAGATCCCGCCGTTCCTGCTCGCCGTGTACCTGACCTGGGTGTTCCTGGCGAAGGCGCCGCCGCCGATCGACGTGTTCGCGGAGATGGAGGCGGAGGAGCGTGCCGAGGAGGAGCGCCGGGCCGCGCGCGAGCAGGAGAAGGAGCTGCGCGCGGAGGACGACGACGAGACGACGACGGGCCGGCACCGCCGCCCCTGAGCGCCGTGACCACGTGAGGGGGGCGCCCGGAGATCTCCGGGCGCCCCCCTCACGTGGTCACGGCCTCGCGTGCCTAGCGCGCGGTGTCGGTCCTGCGTACCGACAGCAGGTCCTCCAGCTGCTCCTCGCGGGCCTGGGCGGCCACGAAGAGCAGTTCGTCGCCCGCCTCGAGCGAGTCCTCCCGGGTCGGGGTGAGGACGCGCGTCCCGCGGATGATCGTGACCAGGGAGGTGTCCTGCGGCCACTGGACGTCGCCGACCTGTGTGCCGGCCAGCGCCGACTCCTCCGGCAGGGTCAGCTCGACCAGGTTGGCGTCCCCGTGGCTGAAGTGCAGCAGCCGGACCAGGTCACCGACGCTGACCGCCTCCTCGACCAGGGCCGACATCAGACGCGGGGTGGAGACGGCCACGTCCACGCCCCAGGACTCGTTGAACAGCCACTCGTTCTTGGGGTTGTTCACCCGGGCGACGACGCGCGGAACGCCGTACTCCGTCTTGGCCAGCAGGGAGACGACCAGATTGACCTTGTCGTCGCCGGTCGCGGCGATGACGACGTTGCAGCGCTGGAGCGCCGCCTCGTCCAGGGACGTGATCTCGCAGGCGTCGGCGAGCAGCCACTCGGCCTGCGGCACCCGCTCGACCGAGATGGCAGTCGGCGCCTTGTCGATGAGCAGGATCTCGTGCCCGTTCTCCAGCAGCTCGCCCGCGATCGAGCGGCCCACCGCGCCGGCTCCGGCAATGGCGACCCTCATCACTGACCGCCTTCCTCTCCGGGGCCCTTGGCGAATACCGCCTCGACCTTGTCGATCTCGTCGGTGCGCATCATCACGTGCACCAGGTCCCCCTCCTGCAACACCGTCTGGGAGCTGGGCAGGATCGCCTCACCGAGCCGGGTGAGGAAGGCCACGCGGACGCCGGTCCGGTCCTGCAGCCTGCTGATCCGGTGCCCCACCCAGGCCTGCGAGGTGTGCACCTCGGCGAGCTGCACACCGCCGGTCGGGTCGCGCCACAGCGGCTCGGCGCCCGAGGGGAGCAGCCTGCGCAGCATCTGGTCGGCCGTCCAGCGGACCGTCGCCACCGTGGGGATGCCCAGGCGCTGGTAGACCTCCGCGCGGCGGGGGTCGTAGATACGGGCGGCGACGTTCTCGATGCCGAACATCTCGCGGGCCACCCGCGCGGCGATGATGTTGGAGTTGTCCCCGCTGGAGACGGCGGCGAAGGCACCCGCGTCCTCGATGCCCGCCTCGCGCAGGGTGTCCTGGTCGAAGCCGATCCCAGTGACCCGGCGGCCGCTGAACGAGGAGCCCAGCCGGCGGAAGGAGGTGGGGTCCCGGTCGATCACGGCGACCGTGTGCCCCTGCTCCTCCAGAGTCTGGGCCAGGGCGGAACCCACCCGCCCGCACCCCATGATCACAACATGCATCGCGTCACACCGCGCTTCCTGCAGGCCCGTCGACCCTCATGACCATCGTGACCATCGTGCTCGTGTCCTTCTTTCGGCTCGCCGGGCAACCCGCGGCGGCCCGATGACGGGCCGCGGGGCAACATCATGCCGGGACGGCGCGTTCCCGATCTCCTCCGGGGCCCGGTCCCGGGTACCCGGGACCAACGTATCCGTACCGGGAGGCGGTCAGCGGCGGGTGATGCTGCGCACGCTCGCCAGGGTCAGGATCCCGAGGCCGAGCAGCGCGGCGAGGGCCCCGATCAGTTCTGCGGGCGCGTACATGGGAACCTCCACGGAGCGGCGACGGACAGGGCCGGCGGACAGAGCCGGCGGACAGAGCCCAGCCGTAACGGACAGGGGCCCAGTCATATAGGCATGGAATCAGTGGGCTTCGCGGAACCCGCAACGCCGTCACCCCGTGTTTTCACCCGGAGAGCAGAAGGCCGGACGCCCCGCAACCCGGCGGTGCACCCGAGTGCCGTACGGAGTGCCGTGCGCGAGCGTACGGAAGCCGTACGGAAGTGGGCGGCGGGTGGGTCGCTCCTTGTGCCAAGGCCTACGATCCACTGTTGTGTCCAAACTGACCGACGTGCCCAAGCGCATTCTCATCGGGCGCGCGTTGCGCAGCGACCGACTGGGCGAGACGCTTCTGCCCAAACGCGTCGCCCTTCCCGTCTTCGCCTCCGACCCCCTGTCGTCCGTGGCGTACGCGCCCGGTGAGGTCCTGCTCGTCCTCTCCGTCGCGGGTCTGTCGGCGTACCACTTCAGCCCCTGGATCGCGGTCGCGGTCGTCGTCCTGATGTCCACCGTGGTCGCCTCCTACCGGCAGAACGTGCGCGCCTACCCCAGCGGCGGTGGCGACTACGAGGTGGCGACGACCAACCTCGGCCCCCGGGCGGGCCTGACCGTCGCGAGCGCCCTGCTCGTCGACTACGTCCTCACCGTGGCCGTGTCGATCTCCGCCGGCATCGAGAACCTGGGCTCGGCGATCCCGTTCGTCATCGAGCACAAGGTGGCCTGCGCGATCGGTGTGATCGTGCTGCTGACGCTGATGAACCTGCGGGGCGTACGCGAGTCGGGCACCCTCTTCGCGATCCCCACGTACGTGTTCGTCGCCGGCGTCTTCACCATGATCGCGTGGGGCACGTTCCGCTCGGTGGTGCTCGGCGACGACATGCGGGCTCCCACGGCGGACTACGAGATCAACCCCGACCACCAGGGCCTGGCCGGCTTCGCCCTGGTCTTCCTCCTGCTGCGCGCCTTCTCCTCCGGCTGTGCCGCGCTCACCGGCGTCGAGGCGATCTCCAACGGCGTACCGGCCTTCCGCAAGCCCAAGTCCAGGAACGCGGCGACGACGCTCGCCATGATGGGCCTGCTCGCCGTCACCATGTTCTGCGGCATCATCGCGCTGGCCCTCGCGACCGACGTCCGCATGGCCGAGAAGCCGGCCACGGAACTGTTCCGCGACGGCGTCCCGGTCGGCCCCGACTACGTACAGCACCCGGTGATCTCGCAGGTCGCCGAGGCCGTGTTCGGCGAGGGCAGCCTGCCGTTCCTCGTCCTGGCCGCCGCGACCGCGCTGGTGCTCTTCCTCGCCGCGAACACCGCCTACAACGGCTTCCCGCTGCTCGGCTCGATACTGGCCCAGGACCGCTACCTCCCGCGCCAGCTGCACACCCGTGGCGACCGGCTCGCCTTCTCCAACGGGATCGTGCTGCTCGCCGGCGCGGCCATCCTGCTGGTGTGGGCCTACGGCGCCAGCACCACGCACCTGATCCAGCTGTACATCGTCGGCGTCTTCGTCTCCTTCACCGTCAGCCAGATCGGCATGGTCCGGCACTGGAACCGCCTGCTGACCACCGAGAAGCAGCGGGCCGCACGCCGCCGCATGATCCGCTCCCGGGCCATCAACACCTTCGGCGCCTTCTCCACCGGCCTGGTCCTGGTCGTCGTACTCGTCACCAAGTTCACCCACGGCGCCTGGGTCGCCCTGCTCGGCATGTGCTTCTTCTACGCGCTGATGACGGCCATCCGCCGGCACTACGACCGCGTCTTCGAGGAGATCGCCGCCCCCGAGGGCCCCGGCCCCGACATGGTGCGCCCCTCCCGCGTCCACTCGGTCGTCCTGATCTCCAAGATCCACCGCCCCACGCTGCGCGCCCTCGCCTACGCCAAACTGATGCGCTCGGACACCCTGGAGGCGCTCAGCGTCAACGTCGACGCGGCGGAGACCCGGGCGCTGCACGCGGAATGGGAGCGGCGCGGCATCGAGGTGCCCCTGAAGGTGCTGGACTCCCCGTACCGCGAGGTCACGCGGCCGGTCATCGAGTACGTCAAGAACCTGCGCAAGGAGTCGCCGCGGGACGTGGTGTCCGTGATCATCCCCGAGTACGTGGTCGGCCACTGGTACGAGCAGCTGCTGCACAACCAGAGCGCGCTGCGGCTGAAGGGCCGGCTGCTGTTCACACCGGGCGTGATGGTGACCTCGGTGCCGTACCAGCTGCAGTCCTCCGAGGTGGCCAAGCGGCGCGCCCGCAAGCGGGCGGACTGGACGGCACCGGGGTCGGTGCGGCGCGGGCCGGCGGAGCGGTCGAAGGACTCCTCCCCGCACACGTAGACTGGACGGCTGTTGTCGCGGGCCACCGCCCGCACCTACGCCCCCGATGTTGTGGAGTCACCCCGCCATGCAGGCAGAACCGAAGAAATCGCTGGTGGGGGAGGAGTACGAGGTCGAGGTCGGCCCCGTCGCCCACGGCGGCCACTGCATCGCCCGTACGTCCGAAGGCCAGGTGCTGTTCGTCCGGCACGCGCTGCCCGGCGAGCGGGTCGTCGCGCGGGTGACCGAGGGCGAGGAGGGCGCCCGCTTCCTGCGCGCGGACGCGGTCACGGTGCTGGACGCCTCCAAGGACCGCATCGACGCCCCCTGCCCGTACGCCGGGCCCGGCCGCTGCGGCGGCTGCGACTGGCAGCACGCCAAGCCGGGAGCGCAGCGCCGGTTCAAGGGCGAGGTCGTCGCCGAGCAGCTCCAGCGGCTCGCCGGGCTCACCCCCGAGGAGGCCGGCTGGGACGGCACGGTCGTGCCCGCCGAGGGCGACAAGCTCCCCGCCGGCCAGGTCCCGCAGTGGCGCACGCGCGTGCAGTACGCGGTGACCGCCGACGGCCGCGCGGGCCTGCGCCGGCACCGCTCGCACGAGGTCGAGCCGATCGACCACTGCATGATCGCCGCTCAGGGCGTCAGCGAACTCGGCATCGAGAAGCGGGACTGGACCGGCATGGACTCCGTCGAGGCGATCGCCGCGACGGGCTCGCAGGACCGCCAGGTCGTCCTCACCCCGAAGCCGGGGGCACGCCTGCCGCTGGTCGAACTCGACCGCCCGGTCTCCGTCCTGCGCATCGACGAGCGCAACGGCCAGGTCCACCGCGTCCACGGCCGCCCCTTCGTCCGTGAACGCGCCGACGGCCGCACCCACCGGGTCGCGAACGGCGGCTTCTGGCAGGTCCACCCGAAGTCGGCGGACACCCTGGTCACCGCGGTCATGCAGGGCCTGCTGCCCCGCAAGGGCGACATGGCCCTCGACCTGTACTGCGGCGCCGGCCTGTTCGCGGGCGCCCTCGCCGACCGGGTCGGCGACGCGGGAGCGGTCCTCGGCATCGAGTCCGGCAAGCGCGCGGTCGAGGACGCCCGGCACAACCTCGCCGACTTCCCCCGCGTCCGCATCGAACAGGGCAAGGTCGACTCCCTCCTGCCCCGCACCGGCATCACCGAGGTCGACATCGTCGTCCTCGACCCGCCGCGGGCGGGCGCCGGCCGCAAGACGGTGGAGCACCTGTCGTCACTGGGCGCGCGAAGGATCGCGTACGTCGCCTGCGACCCGGCGGCCCTGGCCCGCGACCTGGCGTACTTCCGGGACGGGGGGTACCGGGTGCGGACACTGCGGGCGTTCGACCTGTTCCCGATGACGCATCACGTGGAGTGCGTTGCCGTCCTCGAACCGGCCGCGAAGGGCTCCTGACCTGCGGTTTTGTGTGTGCGCATTATGTGCGGTGTGGGCGTTACGGGCGATATCTTGACGCTGAAATGACGCTCGTGACGCTCATTTGACGCTCGTTCTGATGGGGTGTCAGGCGCCTTGTCGGGCAGGTCAGACTCTGCCAACGTGGCGAGCATCGATGGGGCGCCGAGGGCAGGCGACGCTGAGCGCAGACCTACTGAGTCCTGCTGGTCAGATGTCCCGGAAGAGACCAGGCAGCCCCGTGAGCTGCTGTGATGGGTGGTTACGCACTCCTGACCTGGGTGAATGATCTTTCGGCTGTTTCACGCTCCTGCCCGTTGATGCAGCCGGAAGTCCCAGAAAAGTCCATGAGCACTCCCACTGCCCGGAGCCACTCCTTCGGTTCCATACCAGCGGGCTAATGGCGGGCAGGTCCCTGGGAGGTTCTGCGAGAGTCGTGTAGACACTGGTCAGCATCCCCACCGATCTCGATGGGCTCCGATCTTGTGAGCGTGACTGGTTCTTGGCAGGGCTGGCGGTGTGACCGTCGGCGCCATCACGCTCAGACGGTACGGTCGTGCTCGTCTGTAGCTGCTCCTCCGTGCTCCGGGAACGGAAATACATTGAGGGGGCCCATCTTTTGTTTCATGGCTGCAGCTCGTGGGCGGCGAACATCAGTCCGTCAAGCAGGCAGTCCGGAATCGTCACCCTCAAGGTCAGCTCTTCGTGGGGTCGGCTGTAGCGAACCTCCAGCCCGAAGGCGCTGTAGAGACGTCGTTGGAGTTCCTCCGGGACCAGGGCGAGATCCACATCAAGGTGCGGGACCGCATCCAGCAGAGCCGCATTGGCTTCGGCGCGCACAGCCTGCTTCGGCGCGCGCAGGTCAGCCAGCTGCTCGGCGAGCTGTTCACGCTGGGCGCCCAGCGCGGCGTGCTCGCGTTGGATCGAGTCACGAAATTGCTTCTCCTGATCCGGGTCGAGATCGCTGGCCTCGTGGCCGCCAAGGCCGTCGGCGAGGGTGCGGATATGACGGGCCTGGCGCTGGCCGATGGCACTGATAGTGCGCCCCGGCGCGGCCTGCTCCTTGCCGATGCGGTCGTCGGCACCGTCCGCGGACCGAGCGGCTTCGAGGGCGGCTCTGAGATGGTTACGCCGATCGAGTCCGAAGATCCTGGTGGCGAAGAAGCGGGAGATGCAGGCGATCAGGATCTGCTCGCGGATCCACAAGCTCTTGGGGTGATCAGGAAACCACGGCTGACCACGATGTTCGTTGGGGTCGGGTTGGCAGGCGTAGTAGGAGATCTGGTGGCGCGACTTGCCGAACATGCGGCGATCACACGTGTCGCAGTAGACGTACGACCGCAGGACGTAGGAGCGCTTGGTGGCCGGGTGCGCGTTGGCTCCGTGGGTGGTGCGGGATCCCTGGCGTTTGCGGCCCACAGTGGAGACGGCGTCAAACAGTTCCTTGGTGACAAGAGGCTCATGGACGGGCCGGGGCGACCACACCCAGTCCTTCGGGTCGTTGTAGCGACCGCCCTTCTTCATCGCCCGGCGGTTCCAGACCTGGTAGCCCGTGTACTTCGGATTGCGCAGGATCTCTCGCACGGCGGAACCGCTCCAGCACCCCAGGGCCACATCGGGGCGGGTTGGCTCCGGAGGCGGGTAAGCCGCTAGGTCCCGGTTCAGACGGTCGGCGATGGCGTCGTAACCGAGCTTGTCCAGCCCGCGAAGCTGGAAGATAAAGGTGACCGCTGAGGCCCGCAGCGGGTCGGGGATGAGCCGGTGCTTGGTACGGCCCTCAGCTCGGCGAGCCGGAACGGGGTGAGGCACCTTCTCCGCCAGGTAGCCGTAGGGAGGCTTCCCCACGTTCCAGCCCTGGGAGATGTGCTCGATGAAGCCGTCCCAGGACAGTTCGAGCATCTGGAGCACGTACCACTCGGAGACGGCCTGCTTGATGCGCCGGGTGAGGGTCGGTGTGGCGAGCTTGGCCCTGGGACCGGTGACGATCGGCTCGTCGGCGGCGCACAGGGCGACTCCAGCTTGCTCCAGCTCGTACTCGATCTTCGTGCCGAAGTAAGTGCGGCGGGCGATGCGTTCGATCGACTCGCAAATGACGGCAGCGAAGCGACGGTTGGGGCGTTGGGCCTCTTTGAGGAGGTCGGTGACGCTGCCGTCGCGTGGGATGGGGATCTCGAAGTTCTGGTGGGCTCGGGAGTTGCCTCGCTCGTGCAGTTCCTTGCGGCCGGACTCTACGTCGTAGAAGTGGGCGACGATCACCCAGCCGGCCGGCAGAGCGGCTCTGGCGTTGCGCAGCTGTCTGGGCAGCGACAACGTGGGGTCCTGGGCGTCCTCTGTGGAGGTTCGGCCGAGCCAGGCAACCGGGACAGTCACTGGAGGCGCCGCTGCGTCCGGGATGCTGTCGGTGGCCCAGGGGCGGCCGAGTACGGGAGGTGCCCAGGGCGGCCGGGGGGCAGGTGGGGTGACGGTCATGTGGTGTCCCCCTCCGTGCGGGAAGGCGTAGGGCTGGCCGTTTCGGCCTGTCCGCCCTCCGCTGGGACGCTGTGGCGGGCGTAGAGCCACTTCAGCACCTCGCGGATCGCGGCGTCTTGGCGCTGGGCCAGCGGGTGAGCGTCCTCGCCGTCGACAATGACGTACTCCACGAACACCCGCGGACCCCCGGCCGGGCAGGGCCTTTTCGGGGCGACGCTGCCGGTTGCCGTGGATGGAGGCTCAGCCTCGGCCGTGTCGTCAAGGATGCCGTCCGACGTGTCGGCTAGAAGACGCGAGAGGTGATTCACGGTCGCTCCGGTGACTATGGGGTCCCAGCCCTAATCTGATGTTGAGCAGATAGTAGAAATTCGACGCGGCACATTGTCGCCGTCTCAACGGCCCGCAAGAACTCCCCTGAAAACAATTCCGCGCCCCAGTCGCAGATAATCCCGGAACCTCAAATGTGTCGTCTCGGCTCATGCTAGATAGGCCAGGGGACGGTGTCGGGCCTGGGCTGTTCAGCGCCACGGCTACGCGATCGACGTTACGTCGGCTTGGCGTTCGTGCATCGAGGGTATGACCGCTGTCGACGACGTCGGTGTGGGTGTCCGGGGTGACGGCGGGGATGCGGGCGGCGAGCCCGGCATGCCGGACCTGTGTCAGGAAAGCATCAACCTGAGTCTTAATAAATATTCTCAGCCGAAGGGCCTTCTCAGGTTCAGGTACCGCGGCCACCTCTACGGCGCCGTGCCGGGGCGGATTCTGCCTGGCGTCGCCGGGAGATGACGACTTCGCTGTGCGAACCCATACCAAGCTGGCCAAGGAGCTGAACCAGCGCTTCGCATGC
Source organism: Streptomyces sp. NEAU-W12 (assembly GCF_026242095.1). NCBI lineage: Bacteria > Bacillati > Actinomycetota > Actinomycetes > Kitasatosporales > Streptomycetaceae > Streptomyces > Streptomyces sp. NEAU-W12. The sequence goes on along the minus strand of NZ_JAPJDM010000005.1, from coordinate 188,042 downwards.
AACGCGCGCAGGGAACTCTTCCACCACCCCGACACACCTCCAGAGCGCCTCGACCTGGTCCGGGTTCCAGGCGCCCCCGCCGGTCGCGTCGGGGGTGTGGAGGTTGGGCCGTGGTGCGGCGCACACAACACCGCGGCCCAACGGGCCGACGTGGTCGAGCAGCGTTACGGAGTGCTGGGCCGGTCCCGGCAGATCGCGGCGAAGTCGCAGGCGGCGCAGGTGCCGCACCACGAGGTCTTGCGGGGCATGTCGTTGTGGCGAAGTTGGTCCCCGGCCTTGGCGACCTTGCCGGAGATCTCCTTCAGCAGGGTGTCGTTGACCTCCTCGCGACTGCTGCGGCTGCCCTCGTCGAGGTTCAGGACTTCGACGAGGTCGGCGCGCTTGCCGCTCAGCTCCTCGTACCCGGCGACGTAGATGTGCAGTTGATCGCGGGTGACAGCGTCAGCCTGGGCGCGTTCCTTGGACTTGAAGTCCACGATGGACTGCTCACCGGTGTCGATCCGGCGGATCAGGTCGATGCGTCCGCTGACGGTCACCCCCGGCGTGAGGTGCACCTCCACCGGCTGCTCGGAGTGCTCGGTGAGCGTCAGTCGCGAGCCGTTTTCGCGGAGGTAGCGGTGGACGGAGCGGATGGCCGCGTTGCGCAGCTGTTCCTTGAGCGGCTCCGGTGCGAACGGAGCGTGCAGGTGCCGGTCGACGAGCGCCTCCACCTCCGTCGTGTCGACGATGTCGCCCTTCACGGCGCGCTTGTGCACCTCGGCCATCACGTCATGGAGCGACTTGCCATACCCGAGTTCCTTCTGCAACGGCGAGTCGAAGCCGTACAGGAACCGCAGCTTGAACTGGTACGGACATTCGAACAGGTACTTCAGCTCGCTGAAGCTGAAGACGATGTCGGGCGTGTCGGCTAGGGGGGTTGAGGCCAGCCGGTTCAGCGTGGACTCGTCGGGCCTGGCGGCCTCCTGGGTCAGGACGTAGGTGTTGCGGGTCGCCTCGGCGAAGAACTGCGACTCCCGCTGGTAGAGCTTGCCCGGCCCGGGGGAGAAGGAGAGGGCGAGGTACTTCTGGGCGCGGGTCGCGGCCACGTAGAAGAGCCGACGCTCGTCGTCCTCGCTGCCGCGGTAGCGGTCGGCGTCGTTGACGGCGGCCTCCGGGACGATGTGGAACACACCGAGTCCGCCCTGCCGTTTGCTGGGAAAGCGGTTGCGGCGCATACAGGGCACGAACACCGCCGGCCACTGCATGCCCTTGGCCTGGTGGACGGTGGCGATGGTGACGGCGTCGGGCCGGGCGTATCCGGCATCGGCGTCACTCTCCTCGTAGTAGTCGCCGGCCTGGTGCTCCAGCCACTTGGCGAATGTGGCAAACCGGTCGGGCGGGCTGCTGAGGAAGTGGATGCGCTCGTAGTCGCCGATGGCGGTGCTGAACCGTCCCAGGTTGTAGAAGGCGAGCTCGCTGCGCTCGCGGCCGACCTCGGCCGTGAGGTGTTCCTCGCGGACGCCGACCTCGCCCAGGAAACGCTGGTAGGTGCCCTGGATCGTGTAGGTGTCCCAGGGCATGCCCTCCGCCCAGCCGCGAGCCTCGTCGAGGATCTTCACCCCGCGTTTCAGGGCCTCCTCGCGGAGCCCGAGCCGGGCGTTCGTCCAGGCGGTGACGACGGCGTCGCCGTCGACGGTTCCAGTGATGTAGTCGAAGCAGGTCTTGGCGGCCTGGACCTCGGGCGTCTGGAACAGGCGGCTCAGGCCCTTGATGATGTAGCGGATGCCTCGGGCGCGCATCTCCGTGACCAGCGGATCGGCGTCGCCCGACACACTGCGGAAGAGGACGGCGAAGTCCGAGTACGCCAGGCCCCGTGGTGGCGCGTCGGCACGGTCGGTGAAGGGCAGGCCGATCATCCACTCGATGCGGTCGCAGATCCACGCGGCCTCCTCCTGCGGCGTACCGAAGGAGAGGGCCAACAGGTCGCCGCGGTCATAGCTCTGGTGGCCACTGGCGATCATCGACTTGCTCAGCCGATGCGAGGGATCGATACCCTCCGCCACCCGGCGTGCAAGGTCCACCACTGCCTTGGACGAGCGGAAGTTCTCATTGAGTGTCACGGTCTTGGCGCTGCTGTGGCGGGTGGTGAACGTCAGGATGTTGTTCACCGCGCTTCCGCGCCACTGGTAGATCGTCTGGTCGTCGTCCCCCACGACGCACAGGTTCGCGCCGAACTGGATGAGACCAGCGATCAACTGTTCCTGGACGGGGTTGGTGTCCTGGTATTCGTCAACCACGACGTATCGGACCGTGTCCTGCACGTGGGCGCGCAGATTGACCACGGGTTCGGTGGCAGGTCCTCCCGTATTTGGTGGCGGGAGCAGCAGGTCCGCAGCGAGGCGGAGGATCTCGCTGTAGTCGAGATAGTGCAGGCGCTGGAGCAACGCTCGGTAACTGCTCAGGCCGTCGAGCACGTCCGACGGCAACTCGTCCTGGTCGATCTCGTCCTCTCGGAGCATTCCCAAAACCCTCTGGTAAAGACGGGAGTTGACGTATCGCTTCATCGGGCGGGGCGGTTTGCCCTTGGTGCGGATCTGTGTCGTCGTCAGGCCGCTGGCCCGGCTGTTGCGGTCGATAAGAACACGAGCCTGCACATCACTGAGGACAGTGCACTTGAACGTTTCCGGCACCTGGGACTGCAGCATGCTCAAGGCGTAGCCGTGCATGGTGCCGACGAAAAGCTCGGCCAATCCACGGACATCTCCCAGTTCCTCTCGGACGCGAGAGACGATGCGCTGCTTCAGCTCTCCAGCCGCCCGGTCGGTGAACGTGAAGGCGACAATGTGTCGCGGCTCCACGCCGGGCAGTCGGAGCAACTTCACTACCCGCCGGGCGATGACTTCGGTCTTTCCGGATCCAGCGCACGCGACGATTCCCAGGTGCCGGTCCACGGTGTCGATCGCTGCCAGCTGATTTGAGGTCAGTTGCACCGAGGTGCCTCCACTCGCCACGTCGGGGACCTGCTCCCCGAGCGACGAACTGTGTACCAAGCGGCACTGACAGTCGCTTCATTGCTGCAACGCGTTATCTATCACCAGTTCGAATCTCGGTTGGTGCGCCTGTCGGGCCATCCGTCTAATGGCCTCTGATTATTTCCATAGGAAGCGCATTAATGCCTCACTCTCGCGTGTGTGCCTGTTCGATATCTGCCTCTCACGTGTTCGATGCGTCCCGTGGGGTGATCGTGTAAGCGGCTGGGACTGGGACTGGGACTGGGACTGGGGGAGGCGGCGGGCGCTGCCGGATGGCTCCCGGAGAACGCCTGCCGACCGCGTCGGCTGCCTTCCGGACGTCGGAATGGTCGTCGTCCAGTGCAACCGATCTGTTGCTGGAAAGTGAGAACCTGCGTAAGGAGGTGCCGCTAGCACAGAAGTACGCGCCATGCCGAATGGCCTAGGTGCTTAGAAGGCGCCTGCTCTATCCACTGAGCTACGGAGGCTGACCTGCGCAAACGCAGTTTTCCCGGCGCTCGTCCTAGGTGCCTGTGGGACGTATGTGGGATTCGGGGATCCCCGGGACCCATGGGACGCTTGTGCGCCCCGGTGGCTCGGAGGTAGCTTCTCACACCATCTTCACTCGCCCGCAGAGTCTCATGGAAACAATCTTGCCCCTCCCTGGCGTTCTCGATCTTCGAGCCGAGGAGGGGAAGGTGTCGAGTCTGAAGCTGTTCCACACAACGAATGGCGGCGTGACCGAGGTCGTACCGCGTCTTGCTGAGGCCGAGACGGATGTGCAGGGCCTCGTCGAGGCGCACATGGAGGCGATGCTGGGGGTGCGGTTCCTGGCGAGCGAATACGCCATCGACTGTGCCGACGGCGGACGGATCGACTCTTTGGGCCTCGACGAGAACGGGGCGCCGGTGGTCGTCGAATACAAGCGCGGCACCGATGCCGGGGTGATCAACCAGGGCCTCTACTACATGTCGTGGCTCATGGCTCACAAGGATGCCTTTCGGCACCTGGTCCGCGACCGGCTCGGGGTACCGGCCGCGTCCCAGGTGCTGTGGAGCGCACCCCGGCTAGTCTGCGTCGCTGGCGACTTCACTCGTTACGACGCGCACGCCGTACGCGAGCACCGGCGCAGCATCGACCTTGTCCGCTACCGATTCTTCGGCAAGGAGCTGATCGGACTTGAGACCGTGGCCTCGGTTACCGGCCGGACGTCGGCCGTGAGGCGGGCACGCCGGGGAGCGGCCGGGCCGCCGCCCGTCTGCGGGCAGGGCGGGGCGCTGGCGGAGCTGGCCGAGGCGGTCGATGAGATGCTGCTCGGCCTCGGGGACGGCGTCAGCCGGGTGCAGCGCAAGCAGTACCGGGCGTATCAACGCCTGCGGAACTTCGCCTGCGTCTGCCCGCCCCAGAAGACCAAGCTCCTCGTCTATCTCAAGGCCGACCCGAAGGAGGTCGACCTCGTGCCCGGCTTCACCCGGGACGTGACGGGACTGGGCCATCACGGCACGGGCGACCTGGAGGTGCAGTTGCGGTCCGAACGGGACGTGGAGCGAGCTGTGGACCTCTTCCGCGCCAGCTACGCGGCGGCGTAGCCGTTCGGTACGTCTGTGACTGCGGCTGTTGTGGTGGTCGTGCCTTCCGACGTACGGGCAGGTAGTGGCGGTGGACCACCAATGATGCGTGGTTGTCGCTGCTTTCTTGGCGTGTCTCACATTCCTCAACTCCCGTTGACCGGACGTGGGGTTAGCAGTTGATGAGGGTCGTGTTGCGGACGTACCGTCCCGCCGCGTGTTGGTGCACTTCTTCTCTGCCGAGGGCTGGCAGTCCTGGGGGCTCGATGGCGAGCCGTTGCTCCCCGAGCGGATGCCGGTGTTGTTCGACGACGACTTCCTGTTCGAGGACGGGGGCGGGCCGCCCGCGAGGTGGGCATCTCCCGCGCGTCTCTCTATCGGACCTGGGGCCACCTCAAGGACGAGTTCGAAAAGCGGCGGGCAGCCGCCTGGGCAGCCGGTCAGCAGCCCGACCCGCGCGAGGCCCGCCTCGCCCGGCTACGTGATCTCAACCAGCGGCTCACCGGCAAACTCGCCCGCACCCACACCGAGCTCACCCAGCTCAAAGAGCGTCACCGACACCTGCTGTCGGTCCTGGCGGCCAAGGACGACGAGGTCCAGCGTCTGCGCCGCCAACTCAGTACGTTCGCTCCGCTCCCGGACCAAGGGCAGGGGGACGACGCCAAGGGCGTCGTCCCCCTGCTCCGGCGCGATGTCTGGGCCCGGCCACCGGACGTGACGCCGTTCAAGGTGGGATTCAGGGGCTCCAGCCACACGTCTCCGATTTCACATAGGTAGCTACATCTAGCCAATTATGCGACCTTCCGCATTTATCCCGTCACATAGCGTATTGATGGGGAGGCGGCCGCACCTGGTCGTTTCCGTGGGTGAGAGTGAGGAGTGGGTATGGCGCTCGAAGAAGTTGCGCCGGCGTCGGGTGCTGTGCGGCTGAGGGAGATGCTGCGCGGTACGGCCACCGCAGGCGAGAGCCGGCTCATGCGGGGCCTGCGGCAGGGTCAGGAGCTGGGGGTGCTGGTCGGTGCCGCGCTCCATGCCGCCGAGCGGTCCAGGCTGGGGAAGGCCCCTACCGACTTGGAGCGGTTGCTGTTGAAGGCGTTGGGGAATCTGATGCCGCAGGCGGATGTGCACGCGTGCGGGCAGGAGTACAGGTCGGCGGTCGCGGATCTGGGGTCGCTGGACATCGTGCCGGCCTCGGTCACCTCTCGGTCATTGACGTCGGGGTACACGCGCGCCAATTTCGCGGAGCGCCTGGCGGTGATCGGACGGGAGGCGGTCACGCTGCCCAACGCTGCAATCGTGGATCCTGCGGTACTGGCTGCCGGGCAGCCGATCGACACGGCGGAGTTCACCGAGGGCCTGACCGAGTTCGGTCATGGGGCGACCGTGTTCAACCGACCCCCGGTGCCCCCGGAAGAGCGGGGCAAGCCCGTGCCCGGCTACCGGGCCAAGGTGGAGTTCGACAGTTTCTACGTCCGCCGGGCGGTGGGCGACCAGTGGGGCGGCAAGGACGAGATCTACTGGACCGTCGCGGCCTCCTCCGACAAACACAAAGCCTCCCCCTACAAGTCCGGGGAGTTCGGCTCGATCAGAAGGGGCAACACGCGTTCGTTCACGGGAACGGACCGGGTGGTCTTCGACGGGCAGGCCGGCACGCACCTGGGCCTGCACATCGCGGCCTGGGAGGCCGACCAGAGCAGCTCCGAGTGGTACGACAAGCTCTTCGAAGTGCTGCAAGAGGTGATCGACGGACTGGAGATCTTCGACCTCCTCAACAACTTCAACCCCACATTCGCAGGTGAACTCATCGGCTACGCCCTGGAGATCACGAAGCTGTTCATCTTCCTCAAGGAGTACCTGCGAAACAACGACGACCTGTCCTGCGAGCGGATGTTCATCTTCGACCGCCACACCCTGGTCACTCTGTACAACCGCGGGCAGGACACCTGGGAATTCAACGGTGAAGGCCACCACTCCCTGCGCATCCGCTACAGCGGTGAGCGCCCGGTCTTCCCAGCCGGGGACCTGGAGTACGTCACCCTCACCGGCTCCGGCGCCGCCACCAGGGCGAGCGCACCCCTCGCGCTGGGCTGGACCAGCTCCGCACCCCCGGCACTGGCCTCCTACGACGGCAAGCTCCACACCGCCTACATCCGCCCAGGCGACCGGGCCGTCATGTGGAGCGTCCTGGACAACGGCACCTGGTCGGAACCCGTACAAGTGCGCTATTTCGCCAGCGACTACGCACCGGCCCTGGCCGCGTACGGGGGCAAGCTGTACATGGCGCACACCGGGACGGACGGAGCAGTGTATGTGTGCAGCTACGCCGACAGCGGGCCGTGGAGCGGGGAAACCAAAGTGCGCGACCTGCAAACCGAACGCGCGCCGTCCCTGGCCCTTCACGGCCCGAACGTCCCCGTCGTTCGCAATCAGCTCGTACTCTGCCACCGGAACATGGGGGGTGATGCCAAGCTGCACGAAATGACCCACGGCTACGGATCCGACGGCTGGTTCGCCGCCGGCAACCCCAGCGGCCGATGGTCGCCGGCGGCCGGGCCGTATTCGATCGCCTGCTACGACGACAGGATTTGGTACGCCTGCCGCACGGCCGACAGCCACAACCACACCGGCTGGTGCATCGTATCCGGCGCCCATTACGGTGAACTCGCCATGCCCTCGAACTGGCTCACCCCCTAATCGCCGACAATCACCGTCCACGACGGCAAACTGTGGCTGGCCGCCCGCGGAAACGACAGCAATCTGTGGTTCTTGCACACCACTGGCGAGACCTGGCAGAGCGCTCCTACCGTCCCTGCCGGCGCTATGGAGGGCGAGCCGGCCCTCGCCTCCCACAACGGCAAGCTGTACGTGATGTACCGCCGCTGACCCCCTCTTCAGTTTCCGTCCGTGGGGCTCCGCAAGCCACGCTCATGACGCCCACCACAGCGGCACACCCGCCAGCCTACGGTGTGCCCGATGGTCGCCCATCACAGTACCTACAGGTGCACCGCCGCCAGCCCGCCCTCCAACGGCGGTGCAGCCGTGCGTGCGTAAACGAACAAGGTCGTCGACCTACCGAGGCATGTCGCCCACATGAAGGAAGTGGGCGGCGCAACATGGACGCCATTCGACCGAGACAGACACCCGATTCTCCCGAGAGGCTGAGAACATCAGCTTCCCTGCGGGAGCGAGACACCGGGCGAAGGCGGACACGGCCTTCGCCGCGTTAAGCGCGGGATCGCCGGTTTGGCTAACCGGCGATCCCACGCTATGTTGCCCCACTTCGGAGCAGGCTGCGTTCACCTGCCCGAGGCGTCATCGGCTCTCCGCACGCTTCAGCGGTGCTTGGAGAAGTCGACACCGCTTGCATCGACCGATGCGGATCAACGGGGTCGGAGTCCAGTCGCAGCGGGAAGCGCAAGCGGGGCCGAGCCAGCGGCGACCGTACGCCGGAGACGTTGCTCCTCCCCATGCGGCGGGGCACCTGTCCTTCTGCGAGGCCAGGTGTCTCGTACCCCTGAGAAGCACCGCGGAGATCACGTAGCCGGTGCTGAGGGTCTACCAGCGCGGCCTTGCCTGCCTCGTTCAACACGAGATTGATCACCCCGCCAGCCCGCTCAACGCGGATCGCATGAGGCCGGGTGTCCTGCCTATCCGCATTGAGGGAGTACCGGCAGAGTGGCCGTACTGGACACACGAATCCTGACGTGGCGTGGCGTCGTCCGTGGTCGGCCGTGAGGTACAGCTTTGCGTAAGCCGGGTCGCCGAAGAGGGCGTCACGTAAGGTTCGGTGCTGTCACATGCTGGCCTGTCCGTAAAATCAGGGGACGCCGATGACACAGGAGCTTTGGAGCAGCCAGAGGCATCGGACCGCCATTGGTCGTGCCGGCCTCTCGCTGCCGGCCCGCCGTGCAGTTGGCGACCTCCAGTTGGAACCAGACACAGAAGTGCTGGACTACGGGTGCGGACGTGGCGGCGATGTACGGGCACTGCAGCGCCTCGGTCTCGATGCCGCGGGGTGGGACCCGGTGCACTTTCCGGATGGGCGGCGTGAGCCGGCCGAGGTGGTCCTTCTTACCTACGTCCTGAACGTCATTGAGAACCCCGCCGAACGACGAGAGACGCTCCTCCGCGCCTGGGAACTCACCAAATCCGTGCTCGTGGTGTCCGCACGGTTGAGGTGGGAGCGCAACCAGATCAAAGGCACGGAGTACGGCGACGGCATCCTGACTCAACGCCGCACCTTCCAGCACCTTTACGCCGCCGGCGAGCTTCGCGACTACGTTGAGGAAGCCACTGGCGTCCGCTGCCTGTCGGCGGCGCCGGGCATCGTCTATGCCTTCAAGGACGACGCGGCTCGCCTCAGCTACCTTGCCCGCCAGGTCGCCCCTGACGGGGGCTGGCTTGCGTCCGAGGACACCGCCTCGGCGATCACTTCGGTCGTGGATCATCTCGAGAATCGTGGCCGGATGCCTCAGCTTGAGGAAATGCCGCAGCCCATCATCAGCCTTCTCGGCCACCTGCGCCCCGCTGAATTGAAGCGCCTTGCCGAGCAGGAAGCCGACCCTGTGAAGGTGGAACGGAGTGCCGAACGTGGAGCCCTTGACACGCTGCTCTTCCTCGCTCTGGAGTTGTTCCACGGCCGGGGCCCCGTAAGCAGTCTGCCCCTGCCTGTGCAGCTGGACATCCGTGCGTTCTTCCCCTCGTACACCGAGGCGTGCCAGCGTGCCGATCGCCTGCTGTTCAAGCTGCGCGACGACGCATACGTCCGGCGCGCGATGAACGGATCGATCGCCGGCAAGTTCACCGCGACCGCTCTGTACGTGCACCGTCGGGCACTTCATCGGATCCCGGTTGTGCTGCGTCTGTACGAGCAGTGCGCGAGCATCGCTGCCGGCCGTCCCGGCGAGTGGTCCGTCGTCAAGCTCCGCCACCAGGGCCGCGGTGTCAGCTGGCTCGACTACCCCCAGTTCGACACGGATCCTCACCCGCGTCTTGCGGCGTCATACGCCGTCGACCTGAAGACTCTCAAGTCTTCCTTCACCTCGTACGCGGACTCCGCCAACCGCCCACTGCTGCACCGTAAGCACGAGTTCCTTGCCGAGGATGATCCTGACGCGCCCAAGTACCGGAGGCTCACGGACGCCGAGGTGCGCGCTGGCCTTTACGAGAGTCCGCACCTGATCGGCACGGAGGAGGGCTGGGAACGCGAACTCGTGCGCTGCGAGCGGGAGTTGCGAGGTCACCGGCTTGTACGGCGCGCCACCAGCACCTGAGCGTCGCACCGGCTCTCGACACCGGGGCGATTGTCAGTGCCGTGTGTCACGCTCCATCCATGACCACTACCGGGATGGAGGGCTCCTGCCTGCCCTCATACCGCACGCTGTCAACACTCGCGCTGTCCGAGCCTGAGGACCATGTCCGTGAACTCACCGACTGGGTGGAGCATGCCTCCGCCGTCTCCGGAGTCCCCGGGGCGCAGAACAGCTGGGACACGGCCTACAAGTGGCTGCGCCTCGCGCAGGGCCTGCGCACGGTGGCGTTCGACATGTCGTATGACGACGGCGGCATGTGCTCGGCGGGCCTCGACTTCGATGCCGTTTGGACCGAGATGATGGAGGAGTGGCAGCAGCACCAGGTCCGTCTTGGTTACCTGCGCGCTGCACTAGAAGGATTCGTCCGGCTGCTGTATCCGGACACCGGAGCGCCTGGGCTGGCCGTCGATGCCGCTGAGGAGAAGCTGCACCGCCTCGTCGGCGCATTGCCTGTCCACGCGCACGCGGTCGCCGACCATCTGCGGACGCATGCGCCGGACGGTGTGTCGGGTGCCGGCACGTCGGTGGCGGCAGCGGTGACTCAGGCGGTCGCCCTGCACGAGATGGCCGTCCGGGGCTGTGCGTCCGTCCCCGAGCCGGGCAGTGACGCGGACGGGAAGGTCTTTCCCACGGGGCACGCCGAGGTCTGCGCGGTCAAGGAAGCCTCCACGGTGCTGCTGCTGGGAATCCAGCTGCTTATGGCGGCGGCGGTGCAGGAGGACCGCGTCGCCGTCTTCGACGACAAGTACCTTCTCGACGGCATGTGGATTCCCGACGCCTCGGGCGGCAGCCGCTGGGTGGATGAAGAGATGCCCTACGGCGAGTACCTCGCCGTTCTCCACCTTCAGCCCGGCGAGCCGCCCGAGCTCTGATTCCGCCACGTGCAGTGCCCCGCGGCGATCATGTCGGCAGCCCAGGGGCAAACGACGGGTGGGCCCGAAGCCATGGCTTCGGGCCCACCCGTCGTGGCCTGCTCGGCACGTATCAGGTCATACACCAGCCGGAGTCGCATGCCCCCTCATCCTCATCGGCGTCGCCTCCCCCAGGGCTCTCGTCGGGGATGGCTTGAGTGAGTGGGATCCCGTACCTCGTGAGATACACGGCATCCCGCCCGAGTGCGGCCCGCCGTCGGTTGATTGTCTCCTCCAGTCGGACCGACTGAGCGAACAACTCCGGCTCGTGCCGACGCTGGTGGCGCCAGGCGTCGACGGTGCGGAAGGGGCAGAAGAAGCAGGAGCTCTTGGGCGGTACCGGCAGGCCGGCCTCAGCGATGATGCGCTCACAGTCGTCCCGGCGCAGCCCGAGATCGAGGAGAGGGTATTCGACGACCTCGTGGGCTTCCCGCCGTCGGCGGTTGGCGCGATGGATTTCGTCGACTGAAATGCCGATGCCGACCGTCGCCGGCTCCTCCGCCGTGGCGCCATGCTCCCGAAGCCACCGCCCGACCACCTTGATCTTGAAGTCCGCAGTGCAGTTGCGGCGGCCAGGAGCGCCGTTGGCCATACGGACCGGAATGGGGATCGACCGTGTGTCCGGCCGGTTCAGCCGCTGCATGAGCGTTTCCGTGGCCCCGTCGCGTCGGCGCCGCTTGAGCTCGTGGACATCCAGTCCCACCCGCACGGCGTACGGGATGGCGATCTCACGGACGTACGCGAGGGTCGCCGGATGCTCGCTGTCGTCACCGACGTTGGCGAACAAGAAGGTGCGGAAGTCGATCTTTCCGCGAGCGGCCAGCACGAGCAGGGCCGTGCTCTGGACTCCACCTCCGTAGGAAATGACCTTCAGGGGCGGGCGGTTGGGCTCGCTGGATGGGGCTTGGGGCAGGAGATCTGTGGGATCGACGTGATGGCCTCCGGGGGTGCGCTGCAAGATCGACATATGAGAGACAGTATGTATGTGATTTGATCAATGCAAGTGTTTCTCTCACTGCTGTTGGCGAACATGGCGATCAACGGGGCGTGGGTCGGCACGGCCCGGATGTGGTGATGAGCTACGGCCGGGGCTTAATGGTGACGGAATATCCCTGGGCCAGGACGGACGCCAGAAACTCCGCTGCGGCGCCGCGGTCAGCGTTGGTGAACGTCTGTGCGGCAGGTCGTGGCAGTGGAGGCGGGCTTGCCTCGGGGGTACTCGGCCTTCGGCCCCGGGGCTTCTGAGGAGCGCGTTGTCCTGCACGGAGCGCGGCGACTTCCGAGGCCACGATGGTTCGCTGCCGCTGTCGCGCGTCGTCCAGGATCGTCTCAAGGAGCCAGAGCGGAGAACCGGAGACGACCAGGTCGGCCTCGGCGATCCGCTGCCGGTTCCGCCACCGAGAGATGGCCTGCGCGTCTTGGTCGAGCACGCGGGCTGCCTCCTGGATACCGACGACGACCGGGAGGTGCTCCTTGTCCTCTAGGTCGTAGCCCAGGGAGATACCAGCCTTGTACGTCGCTAGCCGTTCTCGGTCGGCTTTGCGGTCACCTTCGCCGTCGAGTCGCATGACCGTGCTCAGCAGCCAGTACGGATTGCCCGATGCGATCAGATCGGGCTCGCCGAGCGTGCCCGCTGTCCGCCATCGTTGGGATGTCTGTCGCTCCACATGGAAGAGGAAGGCAATCTCGGCGTGCCCGAGGAGGAACGGGACGCGTACCTCTGCCATGAGACGGCCTTCCCCATCACTCTGTTCTCGTGTCCGTCGGCAGTGTGCTGGCAGGCCACGCCGTGGCTGAGATCTTAGGCGTGCTCTACGCCCGGTCGCAGCTCCCACGAGCCCACTTCGGTGTAGTACCGGCCGAAGTGCTGGAGCCAGGCCGCGAGCGTCTCGGTTGTTCTGCGCGCCTGCTCCTCTGTGTCTCCTGTCCGCTCGGCGATGGCCCGCTGCAGCTCGACGTTGCTGAGACGCTGTTCTGCGGTCAGCTGACCGAGTTCTGGGATCGCATGCAGGCGGGCCTCGACCTCAGAGTTGAAGGCGTCCTCCGAGAGGCCGGCGGGAACATCGAGCATGGCCAGGTCCCGCACGATGCCGGCCTCGACCAGCGAGGTGAACCGCTGCCGCCCGCTGTAGAGGGCGTAGACGTTCTCCGGTCTCCTTGTCTCCGGGAACCAGTACGGGGCTGCCTCGTCCTCGGACGGCGGAGTGACGCGCTCGCTTCTCAGGAGTTCGGCCTGCTGCCGTACAAGGGCTGCCGTGTGGGGTGTGGCTATGGTCGAGCGGGCGTTGATCTGGCCGAGGACGCGCTGTACTTCGGGGTGGTCGACCGGCACCTCCAGCAGGAGTTCCACGTTGGCGTTCGGTACGCGTCCAGTGGCTTTGCCGGTCAGGTTGGCGGAGCCGACCAGACAGCGGCCGTCGGCACGGTAGAGCTTGGCGTGGAGGGACGGACACAAGGCAATGGAGATGCGTTCGTCGCTCTGGGCAGCTTCGATGATCTCGGGGTCGGAGACCCCGGCGGCTACCTCCGCCGGGGTCCAGCGCGTGACACACGTGATCTTCTGGACGGAGGATGGCACCGCGGCGATGGTCTCCTCGAAGATCGCCTTCTTGATGAAGGGGGCGATGATGACCACCTCCTCGGCGGCGTCCTCCATCAGGTCCGCGATCTGCTGCCAGACGTGGTCCGGCTGCGTCACTCCTCTTCGCTCCCGTCCTCGATGAAGTCACGGGCGTACCGGCCCCAGTCGCTTCGGGCATCCGAGATGACCCGGCGCGCCTTCTTGTTGGGGATCTCGTCCTCCATCCGTGCCCAGGAGAAGATGAGCAGCTTGAAGGTCTCGGTCGCACGGGCGAGCCGCTGGCGGAGCTCTGCGTCGTTGGCGTCCTCGGGCACGTCCTCAAGAACGGCCATGAGCTTGTCGTGCAGGGGGTGTTCCGTGTTGAAGGACACCTGGAGCATGCCGGCGAGCAGGTCGATGTTGAAGAAGGCGGATGAGTCCTGGGGGCTGGAGATCCAGCGGACGCGCCAGTCGTTCTCCATGGCATCGTCGACCAGGGTCTGGGCGGTGTCCTCGTCGACGTGGTGTCGCTCGGTCAGCGCGGTCAGCTGCTCCTGGCGCTTGTCGGCGTCCGTCGCCTCCTCGGCGAGCAGGTCGGTCGTACCGGTGTACCCGTCCTCCTGCCGGCGCTTGACGGCGTCCGTGGCCTTGGAGGTGACGTCCTGGTCGTACCGCTTCTTGCCCTTCCGGTCGCCCAGCGTCTGCTGCTTCAGCTTCTTGCGCATTTTACCCAGGAGACCCTTGAGGTACTGGGCGAGGTCGATCAACGGCAGTCGGGGGTCGCCGAGTTCCCGCAGACGGTCCTTGAACTGCTTGGGTGTCTCGTCGGGATCCTGTTCGGCCGACCAGTCGAAGTCGGCGAGTGACGAGAACACGACGGCCGTCTGCTTGTTGTTGGTGACGCCGAACACCTCGTCGAGCTCGGGCGGGAAGTCCACCTCGACGCCCCACCACCGCTCCACCGGGTCGTAACCGATCGCCCACGAGGTATCGAGGTCGAGTTCGCGGCCCTTTCGGACCAGCGAGACGCCGACATTCCGACGGGCGTGCTTCCCCCACTTCTGGTCACCCGGGGCCCGGTTCGGGTTGGCATCGTCGGGCCACGGATGGCCGGAGACATCGGAACGGCGGGCTTCAGGCCGGGCGATGGATGCGCGCACCGTTACGGTGTGCTGTGTGCCATCGACCGTGATGGGATAGCGGTAGACCCCGGGCTCCGCCTCGTTGCCCATGTGGAAGGGCTCGAACATGGGGGTGCTGTTGAAAGGCGCGGGCGTTCCGGTCTTCGCCATGAGGTACAGAGGGTCATTGGGTTCGGCGTAGTAGGCGCCGTTGTCCCCTTCGTTGACCTTCTCGATGACCTTCCCGTCGCGAACGGGAGCCATCTTGATGTCCACGGAGCCGTCGTTCAGGTAGTGCCGGTACACACGGCCGATCAGCTCGGCGGTGTTGCGCAGGGTGGCGCCGGCACTGTGCCACTTGACGCGGTCCAGGTTCGTCCAGACGACGAGGGTGCCGCTGGTGCCCAGGGGCACCTCGCTGAGGTCGTCCCACTGATCCGGAACACGGCGAGGGACGGGGTCGGGAACCTCATCCTGCCCGTTGGTGATCTCGTCCAGGTCAAGATAGGTGTACAGGGCGTTCGCGGCGCCGTTCTTCCACGACCAGACCTCGACCTTGGTGCACTGGGACATGCTGGAGTTGGGCAGGCCCATGCCGAAGCGGCCGATTCGGCTGCGGTCGTCGCCGAGACCGTCTCCGTACTTCAGGGCGCGGCGCAGGAGTTCGCCGTCCATGCCCTTGCCGTCGTCGAGGACGGCGATCTTGTCCACCCGGTACCTGGTCTGGGCGGCACCCTCGATGGGGCTCTCGCAGGCGAAGACCTGCACCAGCGTGGCTTCCGCGTCGATGCTGTTGTCGATCAGCTCGGCGAGCGCGTAGGCGGTGTTCTTGTAGCCGCTGTCGCGCATGGCCTTGACGGTCAGCGAAGGGCTGACGATCCGGTAGTTGTTTCCTTCGCCGCTCACGCTGTCTCCCATACGTCTTCCCAGTTGGTGAATGCTTCGGCGACGTCGCCGAACCCGGGGAGCGCCGGGTCGACGACGGTGACGATCTCGCAGGTCTCGGTTCCGCCGGCCTTGGGGCCGCGGATGACCCGGCCGACCATCTGGCTGTAGAGCACCAGGGATTTGGTCGGCCGAGCGATGACGGCGGCGCTGGCCGCGGGCGCGTCGAAGCCCGTGGTCAGGACTCCGAAGTTGCAAAGGATCATGGGCTTGCGTGCCGCGCTCTTGAAACGACGGATGGCGTCGCTGCGGTGCCGAGGAGACGACTCACCGGTCACGAATACCGCGTCGAGGCCGGCCGCGGACAGCACGGAGGCGATGAGTCGGCAGTGCTGCAGCGATGCCGCGAACACGAGGATGCGGCGGTGCTGCTTCTCAAGCAGCTCCATGATCGTTTGGACAACCTTGAGGTTCCACTGCTCGTCCTTCGCGAGCTCGGCGATGATGCTGTCCGGGATCTCGAACGCTCGCGCCAGGCTCTGCTGATCCCGAGCCGACAGATGCATGCCAGCTTCCGCGGCCACCGTACGCATAATCGGTTTGGCCAGGTAACCCTGGTCGATAAGGGCTGTCACGGGATTCGTGTAACCCTCGATCTCCAGCATGACCTTCTGCCGGGAGAAGAAGTCGGCAAGTTCCTCGTCCTTGGCGATGTCAGCCCACGTGCGGCCCGGGGTCGCAGTGAGGCCCAGCAGGCTGGAGTCGTGACGTACCGTCAGGTCGTCCACCACGCCCTGAAACGTGGGGGCGATGATCTGATGCGCCTCGTCGAACACGGTCAGAGTGCTGCGGGCGGCCAGTGTGCGCAGGAACTGCGGGTCCGACTTGGCGGTTGAGACGGCCTTCTCCAGCCCGAGGACGACCAGTCCGTCGGTCACGTCCGCGAGGTCCGGGGAAGCGCTGCCCCACACACGGAGGACCGGCAGGGGGCGGTCGCCGACCTTGCTCCAGGCGCGCTCGAACTCGGCTGCGGCCTGCTCCAGCAGTTCCTGCCCGTGGGCCAGCCACACCACCAGGGCGGGACCGTGCTGCCGCAGGTGGTCGCAGATCATGCTCATGCCGGTCCGCGTCTTGCCCACGCCCGTCGGAAGGTGGAGCACGGCCCGGCGGGGGCCGTCGTACAGCAGCTCCTTGACCCGGCGCGCCGCGCGGAGCTGATGAGGGAACAGGGCGTAGTCGGGTGCTGTCTCCCGCTTGAAGGAGGGCAGTTGAGGCTGTGCGCGCTCGACCGTGAAGCCGAAGAACTCCAGAAGTTCCCTGCGCTCGTCAGGAGTCCACTTCAGCGCCTGCAGGTACTTCAGCGGCTGTCCGTCGTCCAGCGACCCGAGCCGTTGCGCCAGTTCCGCCTGCTTGGGGCCGGGAACAAGGCCGAGCAGTGCGGCGCGCTCGTCCTCGTCCGCGACCAGGAGCTCGGCGTCGATCGCGATCGCGGCGACGGCTCGCAACCGCTCGTCACCCGCCGTGCCTCCTTCGACGAGGTCGAGAAGGCCGCACAACTCCTTGCCGAGGTGCCGGCGGATGTAGTCCATGGGGGCGTTTGCCAAGACTGCCTCGAAGGGCATTCCCGGTGACCACGTCGTCACAGCCTCACCTGACCGATGCGGCTGACGGCATGCCGTGAGCCGCTCGCACAGGACCGACCATCATCGTGAAGTTCCTCCCCCAGCTCGACGCACACCAAGCAGCGCTTCAACGTGCGGATACTGCGGCGTTGCAGCGTGCGGACCACCCTAAACGGGACCACTGACAACAGGAGCACCATCAGACTAAAAGCCCAGCCAGGGACGGCAATTGGCCACGTAGCTGCCCGACTTCCCGGCCACGGAAACGGATTTTGCAGCATGCGTCTTGCGCGCGAGGAGCACAATATAGAACATTCATTCGGTAAAACGCTTGCGACACCACGCGTTCGAGTGATTCAAAGAGTGGATCTAGGCTCGCGACTAGGATCACGGCGAGCTACTGGTGGAACCCCGGGTGCGGGGCGAGGTTTCCACCAGCAGTACTCTGGTGTGCGACACGAGCGAGGTGGGGTGGCAGACGATGAGCGAGCCGAGTGGGCCAGATATGTCCTATTTTGACTACAACGCCACCGCTCCGATCCGGCCCGAGGCCCTCGCGGCTGTCGTCGAGGCCATGCAATCGGTCGGCAACGCCTCAAGCATGCACCAACCCGGACGGCAGGCGGCTCATCGGGTCGACGTCGCACGCCGACAGCTAGCCGACCTCCTCGGCTGCTCGCCCGGCGAGATCATTTTTACCTCCGGGGCGACAGAAGCGAACAATCTGGCTCTGCGGGCCGCGTTCACCGCCGGAAGTCCTCTGGTCACAAGCTCTGTTGAGCATCCGGCCGTGCTGGAGACGGCCCGTGCGGTCACCACCGGAAGCCCCGAGGACCTTGTGCTCCTGCCGGTCGGTGGCGACGGCCTGGTGGAGCTCGACGCCCTCGATCAGGTCTTTGCTGCGCGTCGTGGGGGACTGGTCTCCCTGATGGCGGCGAACAATGAGACCGGTGTCCTCACCGATCTCCGCGTCGTGGCCAAGGCGGCCCGTGAAGCCGGTGCACTCGTCCACACGGACGCCACGCAGCTCATCGGCCGCCTCCCCGTGGACGTCGCTGAACTCGACGTCGACCTTTTGTCGCTGTCGGCCCACAAGTTCGGCGGACCGCAGGGAGTCGGTGCCCTGTATGTACGGCGTGGGTCCCCACTTCCGCACCGGCCGCTCCTCGTGGGCGGCGGACAGGAGCGGGGCTGGCGCGCGGGCACGCTGAACGTGGCAGGGATCATCGGCATGGGAGCAGCGGCCGAGGCTGCGGCGCGCGGCCTCGGCGCGGAGGCCGAGCGGGTCGCAGCCCTGCGTGACCGTCTCGAACGCCTGGTCGCCGGCTACCTTCCCGACTGCCGTATCAACGGCCGACGCGATCAGCGCCTGCCCGGCGTGACGAGCATTACTTTTCCTGGGGTGCCTGCGGACGCGGTCCTGGCGGCCATGCCCGACGTCGCTGCCTCGGAGGGCAGCGCGTGCGCATCAGGCGCTCCGACGCCGAGCCACGTGCTCCTGGCGATGGGGCTGTCCCGGGCGGATGCCGACAGCACGATCCGCTTCTCGCTGGGTTACGCCACCACGGATGCCGAGATCGAGCACGCCGCGCAGGCCGTCAAACGCGCCGTGACGCAGGTTCGGGCCGCGCTGGCCGAAGCCGACGGTGCCCGCTGACCGTTACCCCGATTACCAACCTCGTTAGAGCAATCGCATTGGACACAGAGAGGCCCCGGATGTCAGACAGCCGGCTTGGGGAAGCCGCCCTTTTTTCCTTCGCGCGACACGAAACGTTCGCGCCCCGCTTCGGCTGGCTGCACAAGGCGTACATGCAGGTCAAACGCGATCAGGGTGCGTTCCTCGCGGTCGACGCGCCGGTGCGGTTCGGTGTGGGCAAGAACATGGTCTACTCCATGCGTTATTGGTCGCGGGCGTTCAAGCTGACCCGTGAGCACTCGCCCACGAAGGGCACACAGGCCAAGTTCTCCTATCCCACCTGGGAGGCCCGCTGGCTCCTCGATGAGGACGGCGGTGCGGATCCGTATCTGGAGGAGAACGGCAGCCTGTGGCTGCTGCACTGGTGGCTGGTCTCGTCCCGGCCCGGGGCCAAGAGCTGGGCGCCGGCCTGGTACACGGCCTTCCATCTCGCGCCGTTCTCCCGGTTCACGGTCGCGGACATGACGCAGGTGGTCACCCGGCATGTGAACTTCTCCTATGACAAGAGCCCGGAGGAGGCGTCGATCGTCAAGGACATCGAGTGCCTCACCAAGATGTATGCGCGCAGCGCTCCGGAGAAGGCGGGTTCGCCGGGTAGTTACGAGGACCTGCTCGCCTGCCCCTTCCGTGACCTTGACCTGCTCACCTTTGTCGGGACGCGTGGAAATGCCGAGTGGCAGTTCACCAGCGGGCACCGCACCTCGCTGCCCGCCCGGGTCCTGGCCTACGCCTGCCTCGACTACGCCGCCAAGTTCTCCCGCCAGGCCAACTCGATCTCCGTGGCCCGGCTCGCCAACGAGCCGGGTTCCCCGGGGCGCGCCTTCCGCGTCCGGGAGAACGAGATCGTTATGGCGCTGCAGAAGGTCGCCGCGGACCACCCGCAGCTCGACCTGACCGAGGCCGTGGGACAGCGCAGCCTCGCTTTCACGGCCGACCCCTTCGATCTGGCCTGGGAAGTGCTCGACGAGCAGTACGACTTCGTCACCCGCCGTCCCGGCTTTCCCAGCCGCGAGGAGTGGGCCGCCAAGTTCCCCAAGCTCGCCGAGGCCGAGCAGAAGGAACTCGCGACGAAGGCCACGGACGCCACAGACACGGCCGACACCACCGAGACGCTCTTTGCTGAGGAGACCGCGTGACCACCGCAACCCCCACGCGGACCCCGGGTAGCCCGACGAGCTCCGCCCCGCAGTTCCCCGCCGGCATCGAACTCGTCGGCTCCCAGATGCGCTCGACCAACCTCGAGCGAGACGTCGAGGACGCGCTGCACGACCCCTACGTGGGCGCCCGGGCCGTCGACGTCCTGGAACGCATCGCGAGTGCTCTGGCCGACCAACGCCGCACCCGCGCCTGGTCGTTCACCGGCCCCTACGGCTCCGGCAAGTCCACCCTCTCCAACATCATCGACGCTCTGCTGGGGCGGGATGCCAAGCGGCGCGGCGAGGCCGAGCGCATCCTCGAAGAGGCCAGCCCCGCCCTCGCTCAGCGCCTTGCCGCAGCCCGCGATGCCATCGCCCCCGAGGGGTTCCTCGGTGGCGTGGCCACCGCGCGCCGCGAATCCGTAGTTGCCACCCTCTCCCGCGCTCTGCATACGGCGGCGGCGCGACGCTGGGGCAAGCGCGTCCCGAAGGCCATCGCCGCCGCCCTGGAGGCGTGCGCCGACCCGGACCGGGCCGGGGCCAAAGAGATTCTCGGCGCCGTCACCGCTTTGACGGCGGACGGGCGGCAGCCTCTGCTCCTCGTCATCGACGAGTTCGGCAAGACGCTGGAACATCTGGCCGGCCACAACGAGTTCGCCGACGCCCAGCATGATCTGTTCCTGCTGCAGGAACTCGCCGAGAAGGCGGCTGGCCCTAACGGGTTGCCCGTCTACCTGATGACCTTGCAGCACCTGTCGTTCATGGACTACGCCTCACGGTCCAGCGAACTCAAGACCCGCGAATGGGCCAAGATCCAGGGGCGCTTCGAAGACATCACCTTCGTCCCCCACCACGGCGACTCCCTGCACCTGCTGCGCCGCCGCCTCGACCGCTCGGCCGTCAACTCTGCGGGGCAGGCCCTGATCAACGCCTGCGCCGAGGCATCCGCGGACATCTGGACCCAACACGGTCTCGGCGTTCTCGCCGAACTCGGCCCCGACCACTTCGCCGACCTCTACCCGCTGCACCCCATCACGGCCCTGGCCGCGCCGATCCTTGCCGCCCAGATCGGCCAGCACGACCGCAGCCTGTCGGGCTTCCTCAACAGCGGGGAGCCCAACACCGTCCGCCACTCGCTGGCCCAGCACAGCAACGCGAAGGCGGAGCACGCCAGCACGGTGCGGCTGCCGCAGCTGTGGGACTACTTCCTTAACTCCGGTCGCACCACCCTGCTCGCCTCCGCCAACGCGAGCAAGTGGATCGAGGTCGACTCACGCATCCGGGACGCCAATGGCCTCCCCGATGCCGACCAGGACGTACTGAAGACCATCGGCGTCCTCAATCTGATCGACTCCGACGGGGCCCTCAGCGCCACCGCGCCGATGATCCACTTCGCTCTCCACGACCCCACAGACGTCGCCGACTCCGACGCCTTCACAGCACTCGAAGAGCGGCTCGCCGACCTCGTGCGCCGGGGGTTCGTGGTCCACCGTGAGTTCAGCGGGGAATACCGGGTCTGGCAGGGCACGGACGTCGACATCGACGGCCGACTCAAGGAAACCATCAGCCACCTGAATGACGCTGCGGTCATCAACCGGCTCGGCAGCCTCGTACCGCAGGCATTCGTGGCCAGCCGCCACAGCCAGGTCACCGGCATGATGCGCGTGTTCTATACCGCGGTCAGCGGCCCGGAGACCAAGACCGTCGCCGCCCCGGACGAGCTGAGGGAGCCCGCCGACGGCCTCGTCGTCTTCCACTTCGGCACTGACGCAGACCGGCCCAACGTCCACTCACCTCTGCCGGTACTCGTGGGCACCACCCCCGACCCCGACGTGGTGCTGGCCACGGCCACCTACCTCGTCGCGCTGAAGGAACTCAGCGTCCAGCAGGACATCGACCATGTCGCCCGGCGGGAAGTCATGGAGCGGCTCGTGCAGGCCGAGGCCGAGCTGCTGGAACTGCTGCAGGACGCCTTCTATCCGCCGTCCTCTGACGCGTCCTGGAGCCTGTGGCACACCGGGATCGCCCCTGGCGAAGAACCTGCCGCTTCCGGCCTGACGGCCCGCAGCCTGAGCGGCCTGGTCTCCCTCGCCTGTAAATCGGTGTACCCGGACACCCCGCACATCCGCAACGAGATGCTCGGTCGGCACGTCTTGACCAGCCAGGCTGCCCAGGCCCGCGGCATACTGCTGACGGCCATGCTCTCCGCCTCAGGCGAGGAGAACCTCGGCCTCACCGGGTACAAGGCCGAACGGGCCATCTATCACGGTGTCCTGGCGTACCTCGGTCTGCACCGCGAGAACGGGGTGGTCCAGGCCGAGAGCCAACAGGAGAGCCTGCTCCCATACGGTTTCTCCCCGCCTGGCGAGGGCCACGAGCACGCTCAGCCCGCCTGGAACGCCCTCAACGAGGTACTGACCGGAGCCACCGAGCGGGTCAGCATGGAAGAGGTCATCCGGACCCTTATGAGCCCGCCGTTCGGGCTCAAGGCCGGCGTGGTGCCGGTCTTCCTGATTCCGGCCCTGCTCATCCGTCGCCACGACGTCGCCCTGTTCGAGGAAGGCACCTACCTGCCTCGGCTGACCATCGACGTCGTTGAGCGACTCGTCAAGGGCCCGGGACGCTTCTCAGCGAAGTACACGCCGGCCGGAGACGGCCAGCGTGGCAGCATCATCAAGAAGCTGATGGTCTCGCTCGGCGTGGAGGCACCACGCTCCAAGGCCCTGCGTAACCCCGACCTCCTTTCCGTGGCCAGCGCCTTGATCATGCGCGTGGCCGACCTGCACAAGTACGCCCGCACCACCAAGAACATCTCTGCCGACGCCCGCACTGTGCGGACCACGATCGCCCGGTCCCTGGACCCCGACGACTTGATCTTCCACGCGCTGCCGAAGGCCCTCGGGCTGCCGGAGATCCCGGCCCGCACGCGCGCCAATGCGGAAGCGGCGAACACCTACGTCGAACGGCTCACCGCGGCGGCGGACGAACTCGTTGCCATCGACAGCAAGCTGCGTGCCCAGGTCGTGCGCGTTCTCGCCAAGGAGTTCCGCCTGCCGCCCGAACTGCCGGAGCTGCGCGCACAGCTCGCGGCCCGGCTGCGCGGCTTCGCTGATGCGGTGCTGACCCCGGAACTGCGCGGCTTCGTCGACTTCGTTCTCAGCGACGACCTTGAGGACGACGACTGGCTGGAACCCATCGTCGTACGGCTGACTAACTCCGCCCTCGGCGACTGGGACGACCACGAGGCCAAGGTCTTCCCGCAGAAGGCCCGGTCGATGGCCTCCGCTCTCGACCGCGTCGGGCACCTGCATCACGCCGGGAACGAGGACCGTGGCCGGGAAGAGAAACTCGATGCCCAGTTGTTGACCTTGACAGACAGCGCCGGCGTGGAGCAACGCACCCTGATCTACGTGCCGGAACAGGCCCGCACCGAGGCCAACAGCCTCGCCGCCGACGTCCTGAAGCAGGCCGAAAAGGCACTCGGGCCGGACGGAGCGAGGATCCTGCTCGCGGCCCTCGCCCAGCGTGTGACCGATGCCGCGGCAGCAGCGAGTGAAAGGAAGGCACAGGGATGACCGACGGAGCCGACACCCAGAAGGTCCGGCACGTGCTCGGTATCTCCGGCGGAAAGGACTCCTCGGCGCTCGCCGTCTACATGCGCAACCGAGTCCCGGAGATGGAGTACTTCTTCTGCGATACGGGCGCCGAACTGCCCGAGACCTACGAGTACCTCAACCGCTTGGAGGCCGCCCTCGGCAAGTCCATCGTGCGGCTCAACGCCGACCGGGACTTCGACCACTGGATGGAGGTCTACCAGGGCACCCTGCCCAGTCCGCAGATGCGCTGGTGCACCAAGAACCTCAAGATCAAGCCCCTGGAAGACTGGGTCGGCGATGACAAGGTCATCTCCTACGTTGCCATCCGGGCCGACGAGAACCGCATCGGCTACGTCAGCACCAAGCCGAACATCGATGCCGTCTTTCCCTTCCGTGAAGACGGCATCGACAAGGACGGCGTCATGCGCATCCTCGACGAGGCTGGCATCGGCCTGCCCGACTACTACGAGTGGCGCACACGCTCCGGCTGCTACTTCTGCTTCTTCCAGCGCAAGCACGAATGGGTTGGCCTCAAGGAACGCCACCCCGACCTCTTCGACCGCGCCGTCCAGTACGAAGAGAAGGTCCGCTACCGGCACACCGCCATGAAGGGCCGCAACTACACCTGGTCACAGGGCGAGTCGCTGCCGGAGCTGATAGAGCGAAAGGACGAGATCGAGGCCAAGCATGAGGCGG
Organism: Streptomyces sp. NEAU-W12; assembly: GCF_026242095.1. NCBI lineage: Bacteria > Bacillati > Actinomycetota > Actinomycetes > Kitasatosporales > Streptomycetaceae > Streptomyces > Streptomyces sp. NEAU-W12. Next base: position 163,949 of record NZ_JAPJDM010000005.1, on the reverse strand, counting down.
CCCTTGAGCGCGCAGCCAAGCGCATCAAGCCCAACCGCCCCTTGCTAGAGGTTCTTTCCGACGCACTCGACTCAGACGACGACGAGGCTGGCTGCTCCGTCTGCCACCTCTGACGCGGGACCGGTACGGGGAGGAACTACACGCAGCGGCCCCAGCAACCTGAGGGGCTGCTGGGGCGTTTCCGAGTTTTCCAAGCAAGCTTGTCCGACTTGCGGTTGTGATCGCGCCCAGACTGTGTCTCGACGCATGCAGCTGGAGCTGCCAGCGGGCAGCGCCCGATGCTTATCGACGCGAACGGCTGGCGGGTCGGCCGGCCGTGACCGCCGGAGCGGCCGGCGCACTGGCCGCGAGGCGGGTCCTGTGCTCGAGGCTCAGCTGGGTCTGGCGCGTGCTGGTCTCATGGGCGAGGGACTCAGAGAGACCCGCCAGCAGTGAACTCGGGGTGTTCGGGGACGCGGTGATGGCCCAGGTGGGCCGGTCCGGACCAGGGCCGGCCCAGATGGTCCAGGTGGCCAGGTTCTGACTCGCGTGTTGTGCGGCGAAGGCGTCGAACTGGATGCCCGCGTCCCCGCCGGGGGACGTCCAGCGGATCCATCGCCCGTCCACGGTGTGCTTCCATCCGGCGTCGGAGAGCGGCTGAGTGGCCGAGGTGACCATCTTCTCGTCTACCGGGGCGCCGATGACCGTGTCCCAGCCGTCGCCGTCGGCGAGGTAGCTCAGCAGATCCTGCAGCACCGGGGCGGGGGTGGTGCCGGTTGCAGTGAGGACCCACATGCGGTCGGAGACGGGTGTCTCGTAGGCGGCCACGGTCCAGGCGGTCTCGCGGGGGTGGGTTTCGTGGACGCGCTCGATGCGCAGGGTCTGGGACTCGTGGATCGCGTGGGTCGTCTCGTCCGACCAGGTCCGCCACTTCTCGAACTCGCCGTGCGTGTCGAGGAAGGTGTCGAGGAGCGCGTCGTGGTCGCCGGCATCGGCCAGGTAGACGGGGACAGTCTCCAGCTGGGGGCGGGGCGGTTCGGGCTTGGCTGTGGTGACGTCGAAGACGGAACGCGCTGCAATGGCGGCGCGTTCCGTGTCGGTCAAGGGCGCCGGGCCGGGGCGCATCTCGGCCGCGTGGACCTTCTCGAAGGCCACCAGTGCCTCCGCCGGTGAGTCGAACGTATCGGCGATCTGACGCAGATGATCCTCACCGTGCAGGTAGACGGACTTGCCGCCTGGGTGGAGGTATGTGCCGACTGCGACGGTGGTGTGGACGTCGCGGGCGTGTGCGTGGATCAGGAGGTGGCCGTTGCGGATGTCGTCGTGGATCTTCTGCGCCTGGTTGGAGATCTCGCGGATTTCGCTGCGGGTGCACCAGGGCATCGGGTAGTTCGGCCAGGTCCATTCCTCGTCGATGGCCTCCTGGAGGCGTGGGGTGATCTCGAGGGTGATGCCTTCGGCGGTCAGGTGCTGGGCGGCGTCGGCGGCCCAGTAGGGCTCCTCGTGATCGATGCGGGCCAGGACCAGGACGCCTGTGGCGGCGACGCTCCAGCCGGCAGCCTCCATGGCCGTGAGAGCGACGGTGGCCTGGCCACCGGTGACGTGAGCCTGCACGGCGCTCGGGTGAGTGGGGTGGGTGTCGAGGCGGACATGGGCGTCGATGGCGGGAGTCACGTGGGGGTCTCATCTGTTCTGCCGGTGTCCGGGGTATTCGGGTCCGGCCACCGGCGTACTCGGGAGTTATCGGGTTGCTCGTGTCGATCGGGCGGCGTGTGCGGCCGTGGTGGTCGGCGGGCCGGCGCGGATGGCAGGCGCCGGTCGCCGCTGCTGTGGCGGGGTGGTTCCGGTGGCGTTCTGCCAGCGGGTGCGGACGGCGGCGATGTCAGCGAGGGCGCGGCGAGCGCCGACGACGAGCTGGAAGGGGGTGTTCGCCGGGTCGCCGGCGTACGCCTCGATGTGCCGTCCGGTGTGCTCGGCCGTGGCCAGGAGGGAGCGCTGCAGGGCGCGTTCGCCCCAATGCCCGACGGATCCGGCCGGTTCGGCCAGCATGCGCAGGACCTCGCCTGGTTCACTGCCGCCGTCCAGCAGGCCGCGCTGCTGGGCTTCCCACAGGACGGTGACGGGGTCGACGGGCTCGTTGCGGCGGGCGAGGGTGGTCAGGCACTGCCACAGGCCGACGTGCAGCGGCAGGGTGAGGTCGTCGGGGACCAGCCACCGCACGGCGTCGATCTCGTCAGGGCGGGCGATGGCGGTGGCGAGCAGCAGTTGCTCCTCCTCGACCGCCGCGGTGTGGTCAGGGGCTGCGGGGGGCGGTGCCAGGGTGCGGGGGAGGACGCCAGAGCGCGGGGGAAAGCGGTTCGCGATGTCGTCCACGACCGCGGCGAGTGAGTCGGCCTCGGTGAGCACCGTCTGGACGGGGTGGGGGAGAGAGACGTCGTGGACGGTGTGGATGAGGCGTTCGGCGGCCGTCAGCAGGCGGCGGCGGGCGTGCTCGGCCTCGACCATGCGGGCGTAGGCGGGGGCGTGGTTGGGCCAGGGGCAGACCTGGACGAGGGTGTGCAGGTAGGTGGCGGTCAGACCGCGCGCCTGCTCCCGGCCCGCGGTGAGCACGCGGTCGAGCCACTTGGTGTTCTTCGCGTGCTCGGCGGGGTCGGGCCGCGGCAGGGTGCTGATCGCGGCGTACAGGGCGGCGTGCGCGGCGGTGGAGAAGGAGTCGGCGGTGATGCCGCTCACGTCGTCCAGGCGGTGCGGGTCGAGGAGGAGGGCCCCCAGGAGGGCCTGCTCGACGTGGAACACTGGCTGGGGCGGTGCGATGGCGGCGAGGTCGTCTTCGTCGGGGTTGGGGGTGTGGGGCATCAGGCGGCGAGGGTGAAGTCGTCGGGGTCGAGGGGGAGGCCGAGGTGCGGGGCGAGGAGGTGGCCGGCGAGCAGCGGGGGTACGGCGTTGCCGATCTGGGAGAACTGTTGGCCCTTGTTGCCGGCCCAGGGGTAGTCGGCGGGGAAGGTCTGTAGGAGGCCCGCCTCGCGGGCGGTGATCCGGATCGGCTCGGGAACGGCCGGCGCAGCGGCTTCTTCGGCTGGCGGTGTGGCGGGTTCGGCGACCCAGGTGCACTCGTTGGCGCGGTGCCCGAAGAACAGCGTGCCAGCCGGCTCCTGGATGGACCGGACGGTGGCGTTGGCCTGGTTGTTGCTGCGCAGGGACCAAGACCAGCGGTGGGCCTCGGCGGTGAACGTGGGCGCCGGAGCGTCGGCCGCACGGTTGTCTCGGGTGCCGTGCCGGGCCGCCCACCCCGTGCCTTCGCGGCGGGACTGCAGAACCACCCCGTCCGGCCGGGGCATCCAAGTGCCGCGCTCCCGGGCATCGGACAGCGTCTTGCGGGAGCCCGACGGGAACGGTTCGGGTCCGCCTCCGGGCCCACCTCCTGCGCAGACGGTGGGGACGGGCCGGTCAGTCGCGCCCCATCCCAGAGCTTCGGCCATGCTGACCCAGCGGGCACGGCCCGGACCGAACAGCGATTCCGGCTCGGCGAGCTGGGCGTGCGTGGGCGTGGGCGGCTGCGCCGTACGGACGCGGGAGGCCAGGAGGATCGCTCGCTTCCTGGTCTGTGGGACGCCGAAGTCGGCGGCGTTGAGGATCCCGCACCAGACGGAGAACCCCCACCCCCGCAGGATGGCCGCGTACTGCTTCCACAAGGGCAGCACGTCCGGTACTTCCTCCATGACGACCCAGTCGGGCTCGCCGACCGTATTCAGCGCGTACAAGTAGCGCATCGGCTCGGCGGCGAGCAGGGAGCGCTCGTCACGGCACGCGGCGAGGAGGCGCTCGCGGGTGTCCCGCCCGGCCGCTAGGTCCTCGACTGCTGCGTGCACCAGCGGCTGGTCGAGCAGGCCGAGGCGCTTGCCGGCCATGCTCCACGCCTGACATGGCGGCGAAGCGATCACGCCGCGGGTGTGGCCGATGAACGGCCAGGTCGGATACCTCGCCACGTCGCACCGGATGGTCAACTGGTCCGCCGCAGCGCGGGTCTTGCACGCCCACTGGTCCCATTCCAGGCCGACCTCGCGCGCGCCCAGGACGTGCAGCGCTCTGCTCCAGCCGCCCGGCCCCGCGAAGAGGTCGAGTATCACGTGGCCAGCCCGAAGTCGTCCTGCGTCAGCGCGTCGGCGTCGCCGCGGCACGCCCAGGGCGAGCAGCCGTCCTCGACACCGTTCTCCAGGGCGTCGGCGTCGTCCGCGCTAATCCGCAGGGCGGCCCGCTCAGCAGCCGTGACGTGATCGATGGGGGCTTCGCTGAGCGGGACGCGGGAGCGGTGCAGGAAAGCCGCGCCGACCAGTCGGCTGCCCGACGCATTGGCGCGGGCGTTGCCCTGCCGGATGGCCGCGTCGAATTCGACGACGTCCGCCCACTCGGACGGAGAAGTGTCCCTGATATGCCGCCACTGCGCATTCCCGTGGAACGGGCGCCCCAGGCAACTCGACTTCGGGGTATCGGCGAGACCGAGCGAGGTCAGGTAGCGCACGCAGTCGGCCCTGCTCCAGGACATGTCCAGAAGGGGATGCCGGTTACGCATGTACTTGACGTCCGCGTCCTTCGCGCGGTGGAATTCATCCCTGGATATTCCTACCCACTGCTCGACGAAAACGCCCTTCGGGATGCGGGCCGGGTAGGGGTAGCCGAGTAGTTCGCGAACCTTCTGCTTGATCGGCTTAACCATATATTCCCCGGTGCACTGTCGTCGGGTCATTCCAGGTCGCCCGTCCTGATTGAGGATGTGGAGCGGCATAGAGGCGAAACGGTGTTCCGGGCTCAGTGCGTCGTCGCGGATATTTCCGGCCGACACGCGGAGTACGGGTATCCCGGCGGGCGCGGCTATCTCTTCTTCCAGGCGGTCAAGGTGTGCGTAAACCGCTTCGGGTTCCCATCCGGTGTCGGCGAAAATTGCGTAGTCGAGCCTGGGGAGAATGCCCTCGGCTGACAGGGCGAGAAGCGTGCTGGACTGAACTCCCGCACCGAGGGAGAGGGCGCGGAATCGGGGCTGATCTGAAATGGTCTGTCCTGGGTGTAGGGAAAAGGGAGGGCGCGCTCGCATCGCGGCTGTCGCGTCAGCGGCAGGGGGATTCCGGTCGGTCGCGGGATGCGGCGTCGCAGAGGGCGGAGATGCGGTCGAGGAGGTCGGCGGCCGACTCGATGAACTGCTGCGGTGTTGGCCCGATCAGGACGACCCGCCGTGATGTGGCGGCGGCCTGGCGGCGCTGGTTCTCCACGGCGCGGGCAAGAGCAGCCGTCAGTTCGGCGGCGGCGTCCTGGACGGCCTTGGCGATCTGCGCGACGCGGTGAAGGAGCAGCAGGTCCGTAGGGGAGGGCCGCGACGCCTGGCGGCTGAGGGTGAGAAACAGCCGCAAAGCCGTGCCGGCGAGGTCCTGGGCCGTCAGTGAGGTGCGCGGCCAGTGTGGATGCGCCCCGTTCGGCGGGCAGGGCACGCAGGGCCTGGTGCAGACAGGAAGCGTCGGACGAGACGCGGGCCAGGACCGGGGCCGGGTTGGTGGGGTCAGGCGCGGGTCTCCGTGGTGGCGTACGGGTTCAGGGCTTGGGCGAACGCGGCGGTGAGTGCCGGGGCCTGCTCGGGGGCGGTCATCAGGGCGCGGACGACGGGGGTGCCGATGACGACGGCGTCCACCAGTGGCGCGACGCGTTCCGCGAGGGCTGGGGTGGAGATGCCTACGCCCGATACGACGGGCAGGGGGCTCGTGGTACGCAGGCGTGTTGTGAAGTCGGCGAGCGCGGGGACGTCGAGTGGGCCGCGGTAGCCGGTGGGGGCGGTGCTGGCGGGTGCGTAGAGCCATCCCGACGCGCCGGCGGCAACGGTGGCGAGGCCGGTGTCGGCGAGGTGGCGCGGGACGAGGCGTGGGGCGGAGAGGTTCGCGGCCTTCGCTGCGGCCTGCCAGCGCTCTGCCTGGTCGTCGGGCAGGTCGACGACCATGGCGCCGACGGCACCCGCGTCAGCGAGCAGCCGGGCCAGGCGTTCGGGGCCGTGCCGGCTGACGGGATCCCAGTAGGTCATGACGACGGTCGGCCGAAGGCCAGCGGCGTGCTCGACCGCGCGCAGGGCGCGGGCGAGGACGTTTCCGCGGCTCAGGGCGCGGCGGTAGGCGGCTTGGATGACGGGCCCATCGAGGCTGGCGTCATGGTGGGCGAGGCCGATCTCGAACAGGTCGGCGCCGGCTCGTGCGATCTGGGCGAGCTGGTGGCGCTCGGCGCGGGCCGGATGCAGTCCGGCGGGGACGAACACGCCGAGCGCGCAGCGGGGTTGAGCGAGGAGGGCCTGGAGGGAGTCGGTGGTGGTGGCCAGGAGATGCCTTTCTCGGAGGGCGGGCTGTCGCGGCAGGTCAGCGGTGGTGTGGGGCTCGGCGACATCGGTGGGGAGTCGGTCCCACTGGGCCCGGCACTGGTAGCGCTGGATGATCTCGGCGGCGTTGCGCAGTTGCTCGGCGACCTGCCGCAGGACGGCGGTCTTCTGTTCCGGGGCGGTCGCGGTGTGTGTGGCTTGCAGAAGCGCGTCCAGGGCGGTGGGCAGTGACTCGTCGTGCGTGGGAAGGCCGTAGAGGGCGGCGTGCAGTGCCTGGGCGTAGACCGTTACGGGGCCGCCCCGACCGCGGCTGCGGTACTCGACGGGGGCTTGCCGGCGGGCGCCGAAACAGACGGTCACGTCCCGGGGAGCGGTCCCGGGGTGGAGCTGGTCGGCGAGGGCACGGGCGAGATCATGCACGGTGGGGGTGTCGGAGGACGTGGAAGCTCCTCGGATGGCGGTGCCGGATGCGGCGGGGTGGTCAGCGGGCGCGGCGAGGAGCCGACGGTGTGGTTCGCGGACCGGTCGCGGGAGCTGAACGGCGGCGGGTACTGGCGGGGATGTCGGAGGGTGTGGGGATGCCCAGGTGGACACGTGCACTGAGACCGTGGGTGTACGCGTGTGCCTCGGCAGCGGTGACGGCGCCGAGCAATCCGCGCTCGTCAAGCCCGTCCCGCGGGCGGTAGGACTCGCAGTCTGCTGTGGAGACAAAGCCGTGTTGCTCCAGAAGCAACCGGGCGGCGGCGGTCGAGGCGGTCACGGCAACCGTGCCGTCACCGAACTGGAAGCGCAGGTCCGGTCTACCGGCCGGCTGGTCGGGACTCCAGCGGGTGGTCCAGGAAAGGTCGACGAGCTCGTGGGTGTGGGCCAAGAGCCCGTACATCGCGACGCCAGCGCGCTCGTGGACGTCCTGCACGGTACCCGGAGGCAGCAGGTAGAGCCTGCGGCCGTGGTGTTCACGTGGGTGGAAGCCGGCTTCGGTGAGCAGCCGGTCGGCGTCGCTGATGCGGCGGTTGAGGATGACGAAGGTGTGCCCGTCGTCGGTGGACCCGATGAAGACGTCGGGGATGTCCAGAAGTGACACGGTGGTGGTCCAGGGAATTCGGCGGCCCTTCGCCTGACGGGAGCGGACCGGCACCAGGTGCAGCGGTGTGTCGCTCACGCGGCCTTCCCGAAGTCGGACTGTGTCGGCGCGTGTTTCGCGATGGCGCGAGCCGTGATCGCCTTCGACGCGCGGGCGGAGGCTGCGGACAACTCCTCTGCTCCTGGCTCCTGGTACCACGGTCGAAGGTCGAGCATGGCGGCGCGCATGCCGGTGGCGAAGCAGAGCGCGGTTCCCTTGGGCAGGGCGCGGATCGCGTCGGCGGGCAAGATCCGCTCCTGCCGCATTGACACCGACGTGCTCTTTCCGGACTCTGAGTGCGAGGTGGACGTGGTCTCCACGTCGTGGTCGCCAATCAAGCGGCTGAGCTTGTCCGCGAAGTCGGGGTCGTCGATGCCGGAGCCGATGACCTTGACGGTCGAGGCGGACCACATGGCGTCCATGCCCGCGTCTCCCCAGACCTTCTGGCCCTGGCGGTAAGACTGCAGGATGGTGATCGGGATGATTCCGCGGCTGCCGAGGTGGGAGTACAGGTCCGGCAGGTCGCTGATCTTGCACACGTTGGCGGCCTCGTCGAGGATCGCCAGCATGGGCGGGTCCAGGCGTCCCCCGGCGCGTTCGGCCTGGGCGGTGGCCGCGCGCATGACGGAGTCCGCGCACGCGGCGATCAGTGCCGAGGCCCCGCCTCCGCCGTCCTTGCTCAGCAGGAACAGTGTGTCGGTGGAGGTGACGAACTCCGACGGGCGGAACTCGGGAACGTCCTTTTGCGGGGTGACCCAGGCGGCGATCTCGTTGTTCAGCAGTGCGGCGGCGTACTGGCGGGCGGTCTCGTAGATGCCGTCGCGCGTCTCCGGGGGGCCCTCGACGGTGCCCTTGAGCTGTGCTGCGACGGCGGCGAAGTCGTGGTCGCGGAGGATGTCGAGCGGGGTGCGGTCGGCGGGGAAGGCGAGCCACTGCATGATGTCGGTGATGGGCCGCTCGTCGAGCGCTGCGGCCAGCAGCAGTTGGGACAGGATGTTGCTGCCGGCCTTGGACCAGAAGTCGCCCTGCTGGGAGGCGTCCACCGAGGCGGCGAGGAAGTGTCCGGCGAGCCGGTTCGCCCCGTCCAGGGTTTTCGCGCTGGCGAGGGGGTTCCACCACATTTCGCGTGCGGCGTGCGCGATCTGCTGTGGGTCCATGGTCCACACCTGCCCGACGCGGGAGCGGGCCTCGTATGTGGCGGTGAATGCGTCGCCTGCGGCCTTGTTCGAGGTCAGCAGGACGGGGCCAGGCGCGGCGAGCATCGAGGGGATGGCGAGCGAGGTGGTCTTGCCCGAGCGGGGCGCCATGATGGCGACGGCCACATCTTCGTAGCCCATGCGCACCTCGTGCCGGGTGTTCTGCAGGTTGCCCAGGAGGATGCCGGTGTCGCGGGCTTCGATGTGCTTGGCGTCTTTCAGGCTCGGACGCAGCGAGCGGGCCTTGTCGGTGATCGCCTTGGCCATCAAGGGCTCGATGTCCCTGGCCTTGGCCATGCCGGTGATCTTCTTCCGGCCGCCGCCGCGGTTCTTGTGCCGGAGCCACAGGGCGACCGCCGTCACCCCGAGAGCCAGGAGGAGCAGAACGGGAATCATGCGTGCCCCGATGAGCAGGGCGTTCTCCCCGGCCTCGGGCCAGACCTGCTCGGGGTGGAGCAAGGCGTTGGTCGGCTGGTAGCGGGCCCAGCTGCCTCCGGTGAGGTAGGCGGTGAGGTTGCCGCACAGCCAGGCCAGGTGGGACAGGGGGACGACGACGGCGAGCACGCCGAGCAGGAGGCGCAGGACGAGGTCGTATCCGTCGGTGTTGCTGCTGGAGGAGGAGGGGGGCAAGGGCTAGGTGCTTCCAGGCGGGGACGGAGGGATCAGCGCAGGCGGTGGCGCTCGGCCTGCGGCCGTTGCGGAGGATGCGTACTCGTCGCCGGCGGGCCGGATCGGCGTGCGGCGAGGGAGCGGATGCGTTCTTCCAGGGCGCCGGCGACCTGCGTGGCCGGTACTTCCCGGTGCGAGAGGGTGATGAGGTCCGGGTTGCGAGTCGGGAGGCTGGAGGGTCCTGCGCTGCGCGGCACCGGTCGGGGGTCGGTGAGCGCGGCGGTGAACGCGGTGATCAGGTGGGGTGGGGTGTGCTCGCTGAAATGGGCTTGCCACAGGAGAGTCCGGAAGTCGCGGAGGGCGGTGTCGACCCACCAGGCCCGGGTTGTCTCGTCGGCCTCGACGCGGACGGTGCCGTCGGGTGAGACGAGCCGGTGGTGGCTGTAGGCCGGAGACCAACCCGCTGTCAGAAGCGGCTCCTGCGGATCCCAGTTGTCTGCTCGATCGGCAGTGGGATCGGTCAGTGCATCGGTGAACGCAGCGATCATTTCGACGGGGGTGAGGGCATCGAAGCTGGCGAACCAGGCGGGCCGGTCCGGCGCGGGGGCGTGCTGCAGAGTCCACCACCGTCCGTCGGGGTCGGGCTCCAGCCGCAGGAGGGCCTTCTGGTCGGGGCTGGAAAGCAGGACGCGGGGCATCAGGGGGTCGTGACCGTAACTCCAGCCGCAGGCACGGTGGAGGGGGACGGTGATCCAGGCTGGATCGCCGCCGCCGGCCAGGTGGCGTGGGGCGATGTAGTCGATGTCGACGTTGGCGGGGGCGTCGGGCATGGTCACCGTCCCCTCGCGCCGTGTCCGCTGCGCCGGGACGTCAGGGCGGGGAGCTGCGGGCGCTTCGGCCGGGACGGTGCTCGGCGTGTGGCGGCCTGGATGTCGAGGATGGCGCGGCCGTGGCAGGCCCAGTCGTCCAGATAGCTCCAGGATTCCGCGTGGTGCGCGTCCAGCGCGTCGACGTACGCTTCGCTGCCCGGTCCGGCGTCTTCGGGAAGCTGGGCCCGGGTCTGGTGCCACTGTGCGTCCAGGGTGTCGAGGTGGCTCAGTGCTTCCTCCAGGATGGTCAGTTGCCCGGGCCAGCTGTCCCGCGTGAAGTGTGCGGGCAGGTGCTGGAGCTGGAGCCGGGCGGTGGCCAGCAATTGGCGGGCGCCAGGACGGATGCTGGCGAACGCTGCGGCGGTGTCTGCGTCGCGGACGGCGGCCCGTCGGCCGTAGGCGTCCTGGTCGAAGGGCCAGCCCTCCAGGTCCGTGTTGAACTCGGTGAAGGCGTCCCAGGAGGCCAGGATCCGTTCGCTGTGGCGCAGGTAGCGGTTGAGGCGCCGCAGTGAGGCGCGGCGGTGAGAGTGGGAGATAGGAAGTTCCTGTCGGTTCAGCGGCGGGCGACCGGCTGGGCAGTGCGGGCGTTCGCCGGGGACGGTGCGGGCTTCGTCTGACGTCGGCGGGCTGCGCGGGCGCGTGCCGTGATGGCCTTGAGCCGGTTGGTGTGGGCGTCGACTACCTGCTGAGGGGAGAGTGGACTCGGCTCCTGAACGGCCCTGTAGTGGGCGGCCGGCTCGTACATGCCGCGTTGGAGTGGATCGGTGTCGGTCAGCGCGGTGACAAAGGCGTTGACCAAGTGGGCGGAGACGTTCTGGTGGAAGTGCGCGTGCCAGATGCGTCGGCCGCCAAGCTCGTGAAGGCTGGTCTCGTGGGTTTCGATGTGCCAGTCCGGCGTGTCGTGGAGTTCGCTGACCGGGCGGTGCTCGATGGTGCACATGCCGTCGGTGGAGCGAGCCGCGCCGCTGTCGTCGCGAGCCCAGCCTGCTGCGTCGAGCGTCCGCCATGGGTCTGGCTGTGCGGCCGGTGGCGGGGCGATCAGGGCGTCGGTTACGGCGGCGAGGACTTCGGCGGGGACGAGTTCACCGAAGGCGGCGTACCAGTAGGGCTCGGCACCGAAGGGTTCGCTCGCCAGGTGCCACCACGCGGACACGTACCCGGACTCCGGGGTGAAGTGCAGGTTGTAGCGGTGGTCGGGGCTGGTCATGACCATGCGCGGGCTCAACGGATCGGAGGTGCGAGTCCATCCGGCGGCGGCGAGACCGTGTGTGACGTGCCGGGCGTCACCGGGGCCGGCGAGGTGGCGAGGGCTGGTGTCGAAGGGGATCTGCCAAGCGTGTTTGTCGGCGAACTCCGAAAGCTGCCGTTCGCTCACCGGCACCGGCTGCACCCCTGCTCGCTCTCGGCGTCATCGTGGAGCGCGCGCAGCTCGTCGAGGACGTAGTGGAGGGTGTGCTGGTCGGTCTGCTCCCAGGCGGCGCTGCGCAGCTCGGCGATCAGGAGGTCGAGGTGCGCGGAGCGCGGGATGGCGTGGTGTTCCTGCACGGTGCGGGCGAGGGCGCGCAGGGTGTCGGCGAGCTGGACGGGCAGGCCCGTGTACTCGTCGAGGAGCGGCTCGACGAGGGCGAGGGCTTCGGCGGGGTCGGGGCCCTCGCGCAGGTACTCGGTGACGTCCGACAGCGTTTCGGTCAGGGCGCGCAGGGTTTCCGGGGTGGGGGCAGGCATCGGGCTCCTTGAAGTGAGGGTGGAAGTCAGCGGCGGGTCCGGGCACCGCCGGCCGGGGTGAAGGGACGGGCGGCGGTGCGTGGCCGGGCGCTTCGGGCGCTGTTGCGGGCCCAGGTGGCGGCGCGGGCGGCTGTGATCCGAGCCTGTTGCCACGCGCTGAGCTGGGAGGGCTTGACGGAGACCGACCAGGTCCGGATCTGGGCGCTGTGCGGGACGCGTCCGCGGGGGCGCATCACGGGGTCCGGGCCGGCAAGTTCGGTTGAGAAGGCTTGGACCAGGTGCATCGGCGTGTTCGGCGTGAATTGGGCCGTCCAGCCGTTGCCCTGCTTGTCCTGCGCTCCGGTCCACCATATCGCCGCGCCGTCGGCGCCCTGGCGGTACTGCATCCACGCAGTACCATCAGGGCTCGTGGCCGTGTAACCCTGGCTCTCGAAACGCGTGTGCCAGTTCTGCTCCTGCAGCGGTGCCCAGACGTTGGGGGCGTGGGCGGCGCGGGAACGGGTGAGGGCGTCGGTCAGACCGGCGACGATCTCCACCGGAGTCTGCCGGCCCAGGTGCGCCGACCACTCGCCGTTCGCGCCGCCTGTCCGGCCGTGGATGGTCCACCCGCCCGGCAGGATGTAGGGATCGTAGGCGACGCGGACGGTGCGGTCCGGGCTCTCCATGAGCAGCGGGCCGTCCTTCTTGGACTTCTCCCGCCAGCCCGAGGCGCGCAGGAACTCCGAGACGTGCCGGACGTCACCGCCGCCGGCCAGGGCACGGGGCTGGACGAGGTAGTGCTGCTCTGCTTGCTCGCCCGGCCCCCAGCCCTGCCACTGCTTCTTCTTCACCGGCGCCGCCGTACGACGAGCGGGGCGGGAGCCGGAGGCTTCGCCGCGGTGGTGGCCGGTCGAGTGCCGAGGTGCTGGAGGAGGTCCTGGTGCTCGTCCAGGTCCAGGCTGATGTCGTGCAGTTCGTTGGCGGCACGGCCCAAGGCGAGCCATACCTCCGCTGGCAGGGCGCCTCGTTCCGCCTCGCTCTTGGCGAAGTGGCTGCCGGTGATGACGAGGTGAGTGACGCCGCCGAGGACTCCGTTGTCTGGGTCGAGGACACGGGCGATGACCTGCGCTGCCTGGGGCGGGGGAAGCTGAGAGAGGTGGTCGGAGAGCCGGCCGAGCTGGCGAGTGATCTCGTCGGCCAGTCTCACCGGGTAGGGCGCGGGGTGGGACATGCTCCTCCGGGGCGTGGACGGTCAGTGGTGGTGGCGCTGCCCGACGGGTTGCGCTTCGGTGGGGACGGCTTCCGGGCGGGCGCCGGCCATTGGGGAGGCTCGGTCGGGGCCGGCCGTGATGCAGGCGCGTAGATAGCGGCGGAACAGGGCGGTTGCGAGCCGGGGTTTGAGCCGATGGCTGATCGGTGCGGGTGTGCGTTGTGCTACGGGTTTCTCCGTGGAGTTGGGCGGCGGGGAGGTGGGCGGCCCCAGCGTGGTGCCGGGGCCGCCCGGGCTTACGGGGTGCGGCGGGCCGGTGCGGGGCGCGAGGGGGAACTGGCGGGCGCCGGTTGCTGCGGGTCGGGTCGGGCCGCGCGCGGCTGGAGGCGGTGCACGGCCTGCTGGTAGAGGGCCTCGTCGAAGACCTCGGGGTCGCAGTTGACCGTGTATCCGGCCAGGAGCAGGGCGGGGATGGCGCGGTTCGCCAGGTGTTTCTGCTCCTCGGCACCGAGGTGGTCGGGCACGGTGTGCCAGATGTAGAGCGGCTCGCCTGTGGGGTATTCGTGGCGTTCGAGGCCGAGCTGTTCCAGCAGGTCGTGGAGGCCGGCGGGGGCGCCGGTGGGGGTGTCGGCGTGGATGGTGGTCGTCAGGGCCTTGATGTAGATCTCTACGTCTGTGCCGTACTCGTCGGCCAGATTGGCCATACGTTTCTTCTCCGGGGTCAGCGGCGGCGGGAAACCGGGGACTGTGCACGGCCCGCTGCCGGTGTCGGGGCCGGTGCGGTCGCTGGCGGCTGCGTCGGGCGGGCGGCGTGGTTGCGGGCGCGCAGGATGACGCGGGCGGCCTCGCTCAGGGAGTTGGCGGTGCTACCGAGCCGTGCGATGGGCTCAGGTTCCTCGCCGGGCGCGGCGCCGTGGAGATCACTGGCGGCGATCCAGGCGCGGACGATCACTTCTCTGGTCAGGGGCAGCAGCCCGTGCACGGGGGCCGCGACCTCGGTCAGGACTTCGGCCACCTCGCTGCTGGTCTCGGCGGCCGAGGCCCGCTCGGCGAGTTGGGTGAGGTAGCGCAGGGCGGCGTCACGGTCGCCGTCGGGGGCGGCCAGCATGTTCAGGGCGGGGTCGAGGTGGACGCTGTGGCCGTCGGCGAGCAGGGCGTGCGAGGCGCCGGTCGCCTTCAGGCGCTGCTGCTCGATGGGCAGGCCGTGCGGAAGACGGTGGTAGTCACCGCGGGGTCCGGGAGAGGTGAGGAAGCCGCCGGTCCGCTGGAGGATGTCCGCTGCCTGCTCGGTGCCGCCGATGGCCACGACCAGGCCGGTACGGGGGTCCTTGGTGATGGTGACGTACTCCAGGACCCAGAAGTCGGGCTCCGTCTGGTTCATCGCGTCCTGGCGGTGGGTGTGCGGGCGCCGGCGGGGGCCGGCGGAATGGAGGCCGGGGCGGAGGTGGGCGCGTGACGTCCGGCGGGGTGCTGGAGGGCGGTGCCGATGCCGAGCGCGTCGAGCTGCGGGCCGATCTCGCGCAGCGCGCGGGCCTGGGCCTGGGTGTCGTCGCCACTCAGGCGGTAGATGCCGCTGTGCGGGTCCTGGATGAAGCCGTGGGCGGCGAGGATGGTGCCGGCCCGGTCGTCGGCGGGGGCGGTGGCGACGCTGCCGTCCGGCTGCCAAGTCAGGACGACCCGGTCCGGCTGGGAGGGCTGGATGCCGTCCAGGGCGTTGTGCCTCACCTGGGCGAGCGCACGGTCGTAGCGGACGAGGAGATCGCCGGAGACCTGCTCGGCGCCGAGGAACGGGTCGTCGGTCAGGGCGATGCCGTTGGGCTCGGGGACGCCGCGGTACGCCTCGTCCGGCAGGGCGTGCGGGGCGACGGCGGCGAGGAGGAAGCCGTCGCGTTCGTCGTGCCGGTCGATCAGGACGAGCTGGGCGCCGTCGGGGCGGCTGAGGACGGCTGCCTGCTGCGGGGGCTGTTCGGCGAGGGAGGCGGCGACCAGGTCCAGGTCCCAGATGCGGTCGGTGAGGTCGGCGAGGTCGCCCTTGGCGTCGCCCGTCAGGTGGGTGCTGGTCCAGGTGTCGGGGAGTTCGCCGGCGAGGACGTCGGCGTAGGAGGCGAGGCGCTCGGAGGCGCTGTGGTCGTGCATGGTGTCCTTGGGCAGTTGCAGGGGCGTTAGCGGCGCAGGCGGGTGGCACCGACGGGTGGCGGTGCCGGGGCTGGCAGGGCACGCGGCGGGGGCGGGCAGGCGCACACCGCGGAGCGTTCGGGCTCATGGTCGGGAACCTGCTCTGTGCAGGCGCGGCGGCCGGGGTGAGGGGCGTGCCGGTCGGCCAGCCGTCCGCGGGTGTGCGCGAGGTCGGAGCGGATGACGCGGACGTATGCGTCGGCGAGGTAGCGCAGGCGCCCGGCGGTGTACGGATCGCTTGCGTCGCCGAGGCCGTCGAAGAACTCCGCCAGGGCGCCGAGGGTTTCCTCGAACCCGGCGAGGATGCCGTCGTGGGGCGCGGTGAGTTCGGTGAGGATGTCGGCTGCCTCGGCGGTGTCGGTGGCCTCGCGGAGACGTTCTGCGAGGTGGGAGACCGAGGCGCCGAGCGTGGGATAGGCCGCGGGGCGGGCTTCGGTGTCGAAGCGCTCGTCGCAGTCGGCGTGGTACCCGACGGCCCGCAGGCGCCCTACGGCATCGATGGCGAGACGGGACTCCTCGTCCTCAGTCAGGCCGACGGGGGCGCGGTGGTAGCTCTCGTGGAGGCGGACGACCGCGACGAATCCCGCGCGCTGGAGAAGGCTGTGCGCCTCAGCGTCGCCCCCGCGGGCGAGGAGTTCGCCGGAGTGCGGGTCACGGCGGATGTCCAGGAAGCGGCCGGTGGTGCGGGGCAAAGAGACGTTTCTCCTACGGAGATCGGTGGGTGGTGCGCCGGGCCGCGGCCGGTGCGGCGGCGGTCCGGGGCTGGGCCAGATGGGCCGCAGTGGCGTCCAGGTCCTGCTGAATCGCGTGGAGGCGGCGGGCGATCAGCTCCAGACGGTGCGCCGTGTCCGTGCCGGCAGCCCCCGGTTGGCGGGCGATCCGGTAAGCGGTGTGCTCGACCAGTCCGCGGACCGTGGCCAGCGGGCCGGCCTGTTCGTCGGCGAGCTGCGTGAGGACGCCAGCGAGCTGCGCCGATGCGGTCGGGACCGTACGGGCAGCGGACCACTGCGTGGTGCCGGTGCGGACGGGGATCAGGTGCAGGTCCTGCTCGATGCGGCGCGCTTCGTCCGCAAGCCGTCGCAGGATGTCGGCGGGAGGGGTGCGCCAGGTGCCGTCGAGGTGGATCAGGTTGGCGATCAGATCCAGACGTCCGGGCTGGCCCTGGACAGCGATCCACCGCCAGCCGTGCTCTGCGGCGCCGGGTACCTCGATACCAGCGGCCCGCGCGAACCGGTGGGCGGTTTCGGACCACTCGGGACCTGTCAGCTCCCGGTCGTCCGGATGGAGCCGGACGTCGAGATGGAGGATCGCGTGCCGGTCGTCGTCCGGGCTGGCAGCGAACGGATGCTCCAGGTACGGATCTTCGAGGTGCTCGGCCCACTCAACGGACGTCCAGGTCCTCTGCTCGTCGTCCGGGGTGTAGTAGTCCAGGCCCGGCCAGTGGGCGACCACGGTGTACTCCGTCAGGCCCTCGTTCGGGGAAAGGGGCCGCCCGAGCGCCTCGGCCAGCGGCTCGCGCGGCGAGTGGGCCCTTGCATGCAGGCGGGGGATCACGACGGCACCCCGCTCGACACGCGGGTGGGTGACCGGTGCTGATGAAGGTCGCGGGCTGCACAGAGCAGCGAGCGCTCGCGCACCAGGTCGGCGTGGACCGAGATGTCTCCTGGCGGAAGGCAGTCGATCGCCCTGTCGATGGCGCTCAGCCCCTCGTCGTACCGGCCCAGCCGGCGCAGGGCACCCGCCACGCGGAAGAGGACGATCGGGTCGGTGCCGGTGGCGAGGGCGGGCCGGGAGCTGAGGGCCAGGAGACGCTCCGCACCCTGGTTCAGGTCCTGGCCGAGCCACAGTCCGTGCAGCAGGACGTGCAGTGTCTTGGGGTGCTCCTCGGCCTCGGTGAGGACTTCGTCCAGGACCGTCAGGCCCTCGGGGCGGGACTGGCCAAGCAGCGCGAAGGCGTACAGGGCGCGGGTGTAGCAGTCCAGCGGCTGACGTGCGGTCTGCGCGAGCTGTTCGACGAGGCGCTGGAGGGTGGGGCAGCGGAAGTCGAACCGCAGGGCGCTCAGGTACAGATGCGCCAAGGTGCGGGTGGTGATCGGATCACGGTGCGTCGCGAGGACATCCTCCGGGGACAGCAGGCCCAGGACGCTGCGGCCGGCTGACCGTGCTGCCCAGGCGGCGTCCGCGCACACCTCGGCTGAGGTTTTCCAGTCGGCCCGGATGCCGTGGAGGTCTTCGGCCAGGTGCAGCGGCCAGGAAGGATCGTCCGCAGTTGCGGTGGCTCGGGCCCTGGCCTTGTGGAGCGCAGCGGCACGGTCGGGGCGGTTCGTGGGGGGAGTCACCGGCCGCCCCTGGTGTCTGCGGTGTGCACGAGCTGGCCCAGGGCGGTGGTGGTGTACCAGCCGCAGTCGATCAGCTCGTCGCGACCGGCGAACCGCGTAAGGAGGGCGTCTTCCATGGCCCGCAGGTAGATCAGGCAGTCCGGGCAGCGGCGCGAGAGGTGCACGAGGTAGCGGGGGTGAGCGGTGACGTAGGACTGGGCACCCCCGGTGGGGTCACGCAGGCGCCATCCGTCCTCGTCGGTGGGGGTGTGCCAGGAGGGGGCGACGATGCGCATGGAGTCTCCCCACAGTTCTCCGCCGGCCACCCCCTTGAGGACGACGACGGTGTCTCCGGCCTGAAAGTGGGCGTGAGTGATATCTCGGGTGGGAGTGAGCGGGTCGGGGGTGCGGGCGGTGACGGGGGTGGGCTGATGGTCCCAGGACGGAGGGAGCACGCGGTTCCTTCCACGCGATGGCTGTCGGGGTGGGAGCATCAATAGTCCGGAGGAACGCCGGTTTGGCTAACCGGCGTTTCCCGGCTATGTTGCCCCGCCGTCAGCGGAACGGATTCTCCGTCCCGCGGTCCGCCTCGGTGGCTGCGTCGAGGAGTTCGAGCAGGTCAGTGCCTTCGGCGTCACGCTGGTCGATCCACCAACCGGCACGAGTTATGGAGCGGGCCTTCTCCTCCAGCTCCGCCCAGTCCGTCTCGTCCCAACTGCCCTCGACGACCAGGGCGGTGTGCGCGGCCATCATCAGCTGATGGCGGGAGCGCTCACCCCAGTCCAGGGCCTTGGCCGGGCCCTCCAGCTGCGGCATGTCGAACTGCTTGGCCCAGGTGGCGGCTGCCTCCTGCTCCTCGGCGCGCTTCTCCGCGAGCCACTTCTCCTTGGACGCGGAGTCGGCGTCGCGCGCCGCCTTCCAGCAGTCGGTGCAGTCCTTCGACGCGAGCCAACGGGCGAAGCCGGCCCGCTTGTCGGCGGGGCGGTTGGACAGGTCGTGATCTACCCGGTGGGAGCAGGCGTGCTCCACGGTCCAGTGCGTACTTACCCCCGGGGAATTCCGTTTGATGGGCGTTACGTTCGAGGTCGGGCTGCTGCTCTGGGGCTTCAAATCGAGTGCCTTTCGTTGACGGTTGGGGTTGCACGAGTCATGCGACGGACGGGGGCGGTCTGGAGTGCTTGGCGGTGGTCCTGGGGACGCTTCCGCCTTCTGCGTCGTCTCAGCGGGTCCTGCGGATGGCGTCTGTGGCCGCCTTGGCGATGGCGGCGGGAGCGCTGGAGGGCTGGGGCAGGTGCAGCAAGGTGGTCCCCGGCAAGTGGCGGGATTCCGCGGTGAGGGTGAGCTGGAGTACGGCGCAGCCGGCGGTCGTGAGCTGCTTGACGCGGGTGACGGCTTGAGCGGTTTCGTCGCTGCCGTAGTGGGCGTCGGTGACGATCACGAGGAGGCGGCCGGCGCCGGGGCGGCTGAGTTCGAGGCCGTGGTCGAGTGCGTCGATGGCGTTGGCGAGGTTGTGGTGGCCGCCGGTGGCATCGAACGTCGTCACGCGCTCGGGTGCTCGGTGGGTGGGCCGGGTCAGTGCGGTCAGGTGCCTGTCGTAGGCGATGGTGGCGGTACGGGAGTCGGGGTCGGTCAGGGCTGCTGCGCGTGCCACGATCCAGGCAGCGGAGGCGACGGGCTTGCAGGCGGCGCGCATGGAGCCGGAGACGTCGACGGCGATCCCCACACGCAGTGGTGGGGTGGGGGAGTTCCGGCGGCGGGTGTGGGTGAACGGTTCCGCTGTGGGGACCGACCCGGTCGCGCGCTGAGCGTCGCGGGCGAGGGCCGCGCGCATGTTGAGGCGGCCGGGCGGGGTGGGGCTGGTGGTCCGTTCCTCGGTCCGCTCGCGGTAGGCGGCGGCACGCAGGGCGCGGCTCAGGCGCGCGGCGGCACTCTGCTCGGCGGCGGTGGGCCTGCGGGTGCCGGTGACCGGGTTGCCGGAGGGTGCCGGTGTGCCGTCGGGGTGGACGGTGGTGCTACGGGCGTTGAATACCGACTTGGCGGTGGCGGCGGCTTTGCGTCGCTGGCGGGCTCGCTGGGCGCGGTCCTGAGCCTGCGCCTTGGAGCGCGACGCCATGGCGTTGGCCGCTGCGGCCTGTGCCGCGAGGTCGGCCGCGTCGGTGGCTGCCGCGTGGTCCATGACGACCCCCACGGCGCCGGTCAGCAGATCGGAGAGGCCCTCCGGCACGGGCAGGGCGGGGGCCGCGGCGTCCAGAGCGTCGCACCATTCTTGACCGTGCGCGAGCATGGTCGTGGCGTCGTGGTCGGCGCACTGGTGAGCTGCGGTCCAGATGCGGGTGAGGGTGGTCAGCAGGTTGGCGCCCAGCACCTTTTCGCACAGATCGGCGACGGCCCGGGTCTCGCCGGCGTCCAGGATGCCGACGTCCCGGCGGCCGAGGATCAGGGCTGCCGCGGCGGCGGCCTGCTCGATGCCCTGGAGGGTGGGGTGGGCGATGTCGGGCATGACCAGGGTTCGGGCGCTGGTGCGCAGGTACGTGCGGTCCGTGGGCCGCGTGATCAGGTGCGCGCCTTCGACGCGGCTCTCCTCCAGCAGGAGCGCGGCCTCGACGACGCGGGGGTTGGCCTCGGCAGGCTGTGTCCAGACGGAGTGGGCCGCGTGCGCGGCCTCGTGGACGAACACTCCCCAGGCGGCGGGATACCGCTCCTCGTCGCCCACGATCCGCGGATGGATCTCGTGGGGCTGGAGGGGTGCGAACAGGCGGGCGTCGAACTCGACCTCGCCCAGCGTGGGGAAGAACGCGGCCGGGGCGCCGCTGCGCGTGCCGGGGCTGCAGGTGACGAGGAGGTCCTGGCGGCCGGAGAGGGCGACCAGCCGGTCGCCGAGTTCGGCTCCAACCCGCAGCCACGCGGCCGGGGAGGAGCGGGGTTGCGCGGGCGGGGCGCCGTCGTCGTCCCAGCGCGCGAGGTCGGCGTCGTCTTCCGGCGTGGACTGGATGTGGTGGTGGGCGCTCATCGCGGGCGGCCCCGGTGTGCGGAGCCGGTGCTGCCCGGAGGCTGCCGGGCGGCTGAGGCGGGGAGCTGCTTGCCGAGGGTGAGAGGTGCGATCTTCTTGATGCCGACAGCCTTCGTGACGGCGTCGGCGACGGCGTCGCGATCCTCCACAGGAGCGATGCCGACGAGGTTCGCGAGCGCGGCTTTGGTGCCGAGGACGGCCTCGGTCTTCTGGTAGCTGAGCAGTTCCCGCAGTTGGGGGGCCCAGCCCAGCTCGCCGAGTTCGACCTGCTGGGCGAGGTGTCGGGCGACCCGGACCACCCGGGCATCGATCCTCAAGGCCAGGGCGAGGTCGTAGTCCGTGCCGATCTGGATCTGCACGCTGAACCGGCTCGCGAGCGCCTCCGTCAACACCGCCCCGTGGACGCCGGGATTGTGGCCCGCCACCACGTAGAAGCCCGGCTCGGCCTTGATGGTCTCGCCCTTGTGGGCCTTGACCTGGATCTGCCGGCGTCCGTCCATCGCGGGATACAGCGCCGCCAGGACCTTCGGTGAGATCAAGGTGGCATCGTCGATCAGCAGGGCGCGGCCCTCGGTCATCGCGGTGACCAGCGGACCGTACTGGAAGACGTAGGCTCCCGCGTCGTCCTGTGTGTACTCGCCGATCAAGTCGCCGACCGTGGTGTCGCCGTCACCGGCGACGGTGAGCAGGTCCGGGAACGCCGCCTCGACCAGACTCGTCTTGCCGGTGCCCGGAGGGCCGTAGAGCAGCACGGGCACGTCGGCGTCGCGCAAGCGGTTCAACGCCTCGACGTCGGGCAGATCGGCCAGCTCCCGGGGGTGGTAGAGCTGGCCCCCCGCGCGGCGGATCGGGCCGGTCTGCTTGGGCGCGGCTGCTGCGGTGTAGGTCGTACGGGTCGTGGCCGCCTGGGCGCGGGGAGAGTGGGTGCCCGGTGGGCTGATCACAGCCCTCTGCGCGGCTGCGGCGGTTTTCGCGTTCGCGCGGAACTGCGGTTGTCCGGTCCCGCTTTGGTCGGCCTCGCCGCGTCGCACCAGGGTGAGGGCGGCGTTGCGGACGGCGCCGTGGGAGTGGCCCAGCTGCCTGGCCATGTCCCCTATGGTGAGCTTGTCCGCCGGCCGGTCGGCCAGCAGTCGGGCCACCTTGGCCCGTAGTTCGCCGCCCTTGGTGCGCGCTGGTCTGGTAGGCCCGGGTGTGGTCAAAACGAGAACCCTTCAACAGGTGTGGGTGGGGGCGGGGTGGGCGATGCGCTGGAGAGGCCGGCCGCTCTCGGAGGGGATCACGGGCTGTGCCGACATCGGCGACCGGGCCAATCGGGGCGTACCGTCGGCGCTCACCGGCCGGCCGAGGGCTCGGTCCAGGGGCACGGGACGGCCGGCGACGAGCAGCTGGCTGGTTGCCGGGCAGCCCCGTGCGCCTGCTCCGTACCGGGTTCCGTCGCTCGGCAGGCGCAGCCGGGCGTTTCTTCGAAGCCGTCCTGGAGCAGGATCCGCCGGGCGGCGGCGTTGTAGCCGGTGGTGGTGATTTCGCCGGTGATGGTGTGCCGGATCGGCATGAACGGCTCTGCTGGTGCTTCGGGCAAAGCGGATCTCCTATCGGTGGCGGGCCGTCGTGCTGGCGCGGGGCGGCGGCGCGGGCGGTGTGGTGTCCACGGCCGGGCGCGGGCGGGTGCGCAGCACGGGGGTGCGGTGCGGGGGCAGGACGGCGACGGTCGCACCGAGGTCCTCGGCTGCCTCTTCGACTTCGCGGGTGAGGAACTCGATTTGCCGGCCCAGCGCTGAGAGGCGGGCGGCGATCTGGCGGCCCTGCACGGTCTCCAGGGCGCTGGCGAACTGGCTGGTCGTCTCCAGAAGTTCTTGCAGGCGGACCATCGGGCCGGCGGCGTAGCCGCGCTGGACAGCTCCCAGGAGAGCGTTCGAGGCGTCACCGGCACTGTGGCCTTCGACGACGTCGCGGATGAGGTCCTGCAGGGACAGCTCCGGGGCCGGAGCCGGACGGTTGAACCGGGAGATGTCCGAGCACAGCACGCCGGGCGGAACCGGAGCGGGCAGGGCCTTGCCCGCCTCGTACTCGTGGGCGAAGTGCCCGATCACCTGCCAGCCCGGTACGCCCGGGTCGCCGCGCAGCGCGACCACTGTGGAGTCGTCGTCCTCGACCAGGTAAGCGAGGGTGATCGGCTGTCCGTCGGCGGCGTACCACGACTCGGTCAGCTCCAGCGCACCACGTATCTGTGCGGCCTGGGCCCTGTCGGTCCACAGCTGCTGTTCCTCGTCGGTCAGCGGAGCCTGGTGGTGCCGGCCGTCGCGCTGGTCGGCGAGGTTGCTGGCGATCGGGCTGTGGTCCGCCCAGGCAGTGAGGTGCGGCCACAGAGCCGCGTGCTGAGCACGTTCGGCTGGAGAGCCGGGCGCGGCCGGCCGGGCGAGGGCCCGGCGGATCTCGGCGGCGGACGATGCCAGGCCGTCCAGGACGGCCCGCCACCCGGTCAGGTGCCGGGCGGGCGGCAAATCGTCGAGCGCGAGTCGGGCGGCATCGAGGAGAGCCTCGGCGTGCGGGGCGAGGTGGGTGACGTACGCCTCCACCGCCGCCTTGTCACGGTGGGCTCGTGCGGCTGCGGCGGCGTCTGCGTGGACGGTGCGGCCGTGGCGGTCCCGTGTCCTGTCGAGGGCGGCATCGGTCTCGCAGTCGATGACGGCCATCCGCAGCCGGAAGTCGCGTGCCTTGCTGGCCAGTTCGGACGCCGTCGGCAAAGGACTGTCGGGGGCTGGGCTGTTCGTGGGTGTCATCGGGACCGCCCGCCGGCTGCGGCCGTCAGGTGGACGGTGGGAGCGTAGGTGGGCTTCGGCGGGATCGGCCGGGCCGACGGAGGGTAGGTGGTGGGCGGGCTGGAGCGCTGCGTCGTTCGGCCGGCGGCGGCCTGGGCGAGCCTGCTGCGGCGCTCCTGGAGCCCGTGGGGCCGGACAGGGCGCGGCGGACCGGCGGAGAGGGCCGGATTGAGGCGGATGTCGGCCTGCACGGTGTAACCGTGGCGGCGCAGGTCATGGACAGCCTGGCGGGTGCGGCGGACTCCGTCGCGCTCGGGCTCGCTGAGGCGATACAGCCCGGGTTCACCGGGAACGGGCTCGAACTGCTCGCGCTCCAGGAACCAGTGGGCGAGGTGCTGGGGAATCGAGGAAGTGAAGGAGGCGACGAAGCCGTGTTCCTTGTGGTCGCCGAAGGAGAAGTGGGTGCCGGGTTGCAAAGGGGCGGGAATCTCCAGACTTGTCGTGGGGAACGGTCAGTGGCTGCGGTACGCCGGCCGGGCCGCAGCGAGGGGGCGGGCTGGGGCTGTGACGGGGAGGGCCGGGCGGCGGTGGGGTGCGCTCAGGCGGGCCTGGCGCAAGAACGCGTCGCCGTCGGTGAGCCACGTCTCGATCGCCGGCCACGCGCGTGCTCGGCGCTCATGCTCCGGTACGGCATCACCGTGGACGATCTCGTCGAGCAGGGCTTCGGCATCGCTCACGGCGTCGGCCAGACGGGAGAGGGCTGAGGCGTCGTCGGGCCACGGGCTGTTCGCGGGCCGGCACCGGTCGAGCAGCGTCGGGGCGTGGTCGACGACGGTCAGGAAACGGCGCCAGGCGTGGTCGAGGAACAGCTCCGTCGAGGCGCCGAGGGCAGCGGCGCTCAGCGGGGTGGCGTCGCTGTAGCTGCCGGAGGCGTTCATGGCCTGCCAGGCGTCGTGCTCGGAGCGGATGTCTGCGAGCACGCCGGCGATGGCCGCCGTCTGGCGGGCATGGACGGCCTGCTCGTAGGCGGGAAGGTACCGGTCGGTGAGGGCCTGGGCAGCCCGCCCGGGAAACGGCGGCAGGACGATGCTGGGCGGAGCGTGGGGATCGCCATAGCCTCCTTCGAGCCCTTCCGGCGAGAAGGCGCCCACCAGGTAGCCGAGATGATGGCCGGGCCGCTCGACGAACAACAGAGTGGTGCCCTGCGCCGCGTCGGTGAGGACCGCGGCGTAAGGGATCCGCTCGCTCTGGACGGCGCGGCCGAGGTCGCCGCTGTCCCAGATCCACGGGACCAGGTCCTCCTGCCAGGCCGGGTGCGCATAGATCTCGACCGAGGCGTGCCACTGGCCGGGCAGCAGGCGCGCGAGGTCACGGGCGGCGTCGCCGATGTACCGCCGGCTGCTCATGTGCACGCTGGCGCGGTGCCGCTTCGCGCGCGTGACCAGATCGACCACGGTGGTCTGGGTGCCGTCCGCGGGCAGGTGCCAGACGCCGTCGTCGGCTCGCTGGAAGCCGCTCTCGGTGAGGGCGGTGTGCGCCCACGGATACTGCTCGCCCGAGGCGATGGCGACGATCCCCGACTCCCGGCTGTGCGACAGGATGATCTGCGCCTCAGCCACGGACCAGGTCCTCGCCACCGCGCAGGACGGCGCGCAGGCTGCGGCCGTACGCCCAGGCGTGCTCCCGGGCCGCCGCCTCCAGCTGGTCATATCCGACCTGGGCCGTCATCTGCCCGGGGTGCTTGCGGTAGCGGTACACGGGCACCGGAAGCAGGATTCCGGGCGCGAGCGTGGTGACGCCGAGGGCCGCGCAGTAGTCCTCGCCCTGGACGAGGCCGCCCATCGGCGCTGCGCGCACGAGATCGGTGCGGGCGAGGATCGTGGTCGGCCCGATGGGGATCGTGTCCGTCGGCGTCTTCCAATAGGTCCACACGTCGCCGGCCTCGTGCCGGCCGGGCGGGGTCGGGCAGCGCCACAGACGGGTCGAGCCATCGGGGTGCTGGTCCTCGCTCCAGCCCGCGCACCAGCCGACTCCGGTGGATTCCAGGATGTCCAGCCGTACGGACATGGCGTCATCGGTGAACTGGTCGTCATCATCGGCCCAGTTGACGTAGGGGGTGCGCACGTGAGTGAGGGCCAGATTCCTGGCGCAGGCGGCGCCGACCGGCCGGGGCAGCTTCAGTGTGCGGATGCGAGAGTCCTGCGCGAGCGCGGTCGGCAGGCGCTCGGGTGTGGTGCCGTCGAGCGCGATCACGGCCTCCCACGGCACGGACTGCCGGGTGAGGCTGGCGTGCATGGCGGTCAGGTAGTCGAGGCGGTCGTCGCGCAGGCGGGTGGCGATGACGACCGTAATCAGGGGAGCGGGCAGGGAAGTCTCCGGCAATGAGGGGCGGTGCGGGTCAGCGGCGGGCAGCCGTGCGAGGCCCGGTCGGCGCTGCACCGGCAGCGGGCCGCGGTGGGCGCGCGGTGCGCGAGGTGGTGGGCGTCCGGCGTGTGGTGATGGCGGGCCAGTGCGCCGGGTGGTCGCTGAAGGGGGTGCTGGGGTCGCTGTCCCAGGCCACGAGGGGGCCCGTGCCTGTGTGAGCCATGCTGATCACTTCGATGCCCTGCGGATGCAGGATGTAGCCCCACGGCATGCCCAGGTCGCTGGCGGTGGTGTCGGTGACCGTCATGCGCACCGGGGGCGAGCCGTCCGGAGTGATCAGGCGATCGAGGGTCCGGCTGGGCCAGTGTTCGCCGCCGGTCAGCGTGGCCACGAGCGTGGGCGGGGCGTCGTCGAGGAGATCGGTGCCGAGTTCGTCCCAGCCGACGGCGATGTCGTCGATGAAGTGCTGGGCCATGGCCTCGACGTCGCGTCCGAACTTGTACTGGTAGGCGGCCAGGAGGAGCGGGAGGTGGTTGCTGGGCACGCCGTCGAGCTGGACGTGGATGCCGCTGTACCCCGTGCCGGCGGTGGGGCGGGCGATGAAGGAGTGTGTGGACAGGGAGTTCTCCGGAGCGAGCAGGGGGCGGGGGATGTCCTCGGTGGCCGTCGAAGTGGCGGGCGGGTGCGGCTACGCGCGGTGTGACCAGGAGGGGACCGGGGGGCCGGAGGCGTCGGTGCGGGCGCAGGTGTAGCCGATCAGGCGGGAGGGCTCGGCCTTCGCGGGGACGGTGGCGGCGTCGTTGCACACGAACGTGTACTGGATGGACATGCGGGGCACGTCGTGGAGCCAGGCCCGGTCTTCCTTGCCGGGGTTGATCTGCAGGCCGGAGTGCGCGACGGCGTCGGTCTGGGTGTGCGTGTGGGAGAAGAGGACCAGCGCGCCGCCGTCTTCCGTCTTGAGGGCGTAGGCGTCCGTGAAGCGGTTGTCGGCTTCGTCGAAGACGCTGGTTCCCTTGTCGCCGAAGCGTGTTGCGGCATCGCTGTGGACCTTGACCTGCCGCTTGCTGGCCTTGGTCGGCGCGAACACCTTGCTTCCGGTGTTCGTGCCTCCGGTGGTGAAGTTGTCCAGCACGGCAGTACGCAGCAGGTCGGCGACGTCGGGCAGCTTCTGGCTGTCGAGGTCGACGACGGACACCATCTCCCAGCGGTTGTGCTGGGGCTGTTCGGCGAACACGGCCAGGCGGGAGGGGGCCTTGCCCTTCTCGCTGGAGAGGGCGGCAGCGAACCAGCGGTCCTGTCCGTCGGCCAGGCGGGGGATGTACAGCTTGGCGCTGGCGAGGTCGTAGGACCAGCGCTCGTACGGCTCGCGGTCCTTGGCGGGGAGTCCTTCGGTCTCGGTGTAGTCCGAGACGGACATCGCGTACAGGGGCCCGTCCTCGACGGTGTCGAGGAGGCGCCGGTCGCGGTCCGCATTGGCCTCGTTGTTGATCTTGGAATAGCGGGTGATGACGTCGCGGGCCTGGGCGGTGCTGAGAGCGGGCGCGGGCTTCGGGGCGGTGCTGGCGCTGGGCGTCTGCCGGGCCTGGGCTGGGCCGTCTTCGTCGGAGCAGCCAGTGAGGGCCAGGGTGAGGCAGGCGGCGCCGATGATCAGCGGCAGAGTACGGCGGGCGGTGCGGATGGAGGCTCCAAGGGTTCGCAAGGGGAAGAAGTCAGGGCGTGCGTCTGGCCGGTGGGGCGGCTTTCGGCGATGCCGGCGGGAGGACACCTGGCGGGAGGGGTGACGGCTGGGCTGGGGGAACGTGTGAGTTTTCGTGGGGCAACACGGGGTGCGGTAGCAGCCCCAGCTGGGCGAGGCGGTGGTCGATCGCCTCGATCAGAGGTTGGGCGCTGCCGCCGTGGCGGGCTTCGGGCCGTTGGGGAGCACTGGGGTCGTTGGAGGGTGCCGAGTCGTAGATGACCTCGAACAGCGTCTGGTCGTCGGGGTGCTCGCGAGTGGCGATCCAGCCCTCCGGCTCTCCGGGCGGTCGCTCGGAGGGCGGGTCGTGCGGCGGACTGATGACCAGGTAGCTGTCGTCGGGGAGCGAGACGCGCACGTTGTAGGTGCTGAGGCCGAACTCGATGTCGCACTGCAGCCCGCGTGCCCGAAGCGGCGTGATGACGTGTGCGTGGCGACGCCACAGCTCCTGCCACCACGGCGTATGCACGTTGCGGTGGTCGGGCAGCGGTGCGAGCGGTACCTGGCCGGGTTCTGGAGTGGTCGTTTCGTCAGCGGCCATGGCTCCTCCTGCGGCTGCCGCCGCTTGCGGCCCGGAGGTAGGCGTGCGGGTCGTCGGGGCGTGGGGGAGAGGTCAAAGGGTGTGCTCCTTCCTGCCGACGGGCAGAGCGGCGACGGCTGTGGCGTCGGGGTGATCCGGAGTGCAGTGGGTCAGGGCGCGCACGGGCACGGCCGATGGAGAAGAGCTAACGGCGAGGCCCGCGGCCGGTGGAGGGGGGAGCGGGCGGCAAGCTCGCGGTAGCTCCACGCGAGGCGTCGGCCGACGCTGTGGGGGCGGGGGCCGGGTCATATTCAGCGCGCAGCCTCTTCAGGCCGGCTTCGTCGGCGAGAGCGAGGGCGGACAGCGCCCGGCTGGCCGCTGTCATCAGCAGGTGCGAAGGCGATCCCTTGGCCGCGTCGCGGTTTTCCTGCTTCCACCGTGCTGCGGCGACGAGGTAGTCACTCAGGGCGCGCAGTGCGGGTTCGGCGGCGTCCAGGACGTGGTCGGTGACCGCGTCGATCTCCGCCGGGGTCCGGGCTGCGGCGAGGGCGTCCAGGTACGGGGTGAGGTCGGGCGCCGGCCAGGGCTGGTCGGGTAGGGGGTACGCGGCGCGGAAGGGCTGTGCGTCGCGTTGTGCCCACCGCTTCAAGTCGCCGCGGGTGGCGAGGTTGTACCGGGCGGCTTGGATCTGGTCGGCGTCGCGGCCGACGTTGTCGTAGAGCTCGAAGTCTGGGTCGCGGGGGATGATGCAGGAGTCCTTCGGGGCTGGTGCGGGCTGCGGGTCGTTGCGGGCGGACTGCACCGGGGTGGCGATCTGTTGCACGAGCAGCTCACGGCTCCGGCGCGGTCAGCGGTGGAGACCGCCAGGCCGGGACGGCGGTGGTTCCGGCGGTCCCTCCCGGCGGGTCAGAGGCGCAAGGAAGCGCTGGACGCCGAGGTGGTCGTCGAGTTCCTTGGCTGCGTCGCGGAGGGATTCCGAGGCACGCCGCAGAAAGGCTCGCGCTGAGGCGTGGTCGATGACCATGCGATTCGTGAGGTAGTGCCGGTCGGTGGGGTTGGTGGTCCGGGGCAGGGTCAGGGCGGCCTCCGCAGTCTCGGTGAAGTGCGGGGCTGCGTGGCTGGAGATGGTCGCGGCCGTGGCGAGTTGCTTCAGGACGGTCCGGCCGGTCCGGGTGGTGTGGTGAGGGCTCCGGGCGAAGGCGTCGGCCAGGCGGAGGACCTCGCGTGAGAGGTCCTGCGCATCGGTGGCGTGCTGGAGCAGCGCGGTGTAGGACGGCGCGACCGGAACGTGCCCGTTCTCGTCGAGCAGCTCCCACCGCTGGGCGGCGTCGTGCAGTTTGTCCTTCATGGCGTTGAGCGCGCCGATAAGGTGGAGCGCGTCGTCGCGCGGTATCAGGTCGCGTTGAAAATCGGGCTTCACGGGCCTTTTGCTCCTCAGTGCATACGGGCGTCGGTGTCGAAGAGCGCCAGTTCGTGGCTGTGCAGGAGGTGCTGCACGATGAAGCTCCGACCTGCGACTTTCCACAATCCGCGCCCTCGGTTGAGGTGGGCGATGGCGTCCATCTCGACGGAGGTCAGGCCGAGCAGGGAGGCTGCGGCGTGGAGCTGGTCGGTCTCCTGGCGGTAGATGATCCGGGTGGAGCAGTCCGCCAGTAGGCCCTCGGCCAGGGCGCGCCCCTGTGATCCGGCGTCGCCAGCGGTGAGCAGGTCGGACAGCCGGTGGATCACCATGAGGTTGGCGATGCCGAGGCCGCGGGAGAGCTTCCACTGGGCCTGCATGCGCTGGAGCAGGCCAACGTGCCGCATCAACCGCCATGCCTCGTCGTACACGATCCAGCGCCGGCCGCCGCCGGGGTCGGAGAGGGCGGATTCCATCCAGGCGCTCGCGCAGGTCATCGCGAGGACGAGGGCGGTGTCGTCCCCGGAGCCGCCGAGGCGGGACAGGTCGATGGTGAGCATCGGCGCATTCGGATCGAAGGCGACGGTGGAGGGGGCGTCGAACATGCCGGCCAGGTCGCCGTGGACCAGGCGCCGCATGGCGTGGGCCAGGTCGCGGGCTGCTTCGCCGAGCTGGCCCGACATCATCCCGGCGGCCTCATCGAGGTCGGTCGGGTTGTTGAGGGTGGCGGCGATGTCGCCGAGGAGCGGGGTGCGGTGGGTGTCGGCGGCGCGGGTGACGACGGCGTCGAGGGCGACGTCCAGGGCGGTGTGCTCCATGGGCATCAGGTCCCGGCCCAGTACGGTCCGGGCCAGGGAGCCGAGCAGGAGCAGGCGACGCTTGCGGATCTCGCCGACCCAGTCGGCCTCGGCCACGCTGTCCGGGCGCGGGGCTGCGTCCAGGGGGTTCAGGCGTCCGGGCAATCCGGGCCCGAGGGCGACGGACCGGCCGCCGAGGGCTTCGGCCACCGGCGTCCACTCGCCCTTCGGGTCGCACGGGACGTAGACGCGGTACCCGAAGGCGACCGACCGCAGCGCGAAAGACTTGGCCAGCGCGCTCTTGCCCTGGCCGATCACGCCGGCGAGCAGCAGGTTCGGGTTGGTGAACCCCTCGACCTTGCCGTACAGAGCGAACGGGTCGAAGACGAATGACGCCTCGGCGTGGACGTCGCGGCCGATGTAGATGCCCTCGGCGCCGAGTCCGCCTTCGGCGAGGAAGGGATAGGCGCCGGCCGCGACGGCGGTGGTCATGCGGTGGGCCGGAAGTTTCAGCCGGTTCCCGCGGGCGGAGGCGGGACCGGGGCGTCCGCTCGGTGGGTAGAGCGGGACGGGCATCTGCTGCTCGGGGAGGGTGCTTTCGCTCTGGTGGGCGCTGGCTTCGGCACGGGCTTTGGCGGCGGCCTCGGCGAGCTGGCGGCGTGCGGCCTTGCGGCTGGCGCGGTCGGTGCCGTGGGGGGTGAACAGCGGGCTGGCGGACGCGCGGCGGGCGCGACGGGCGGGCCGGTGGCTCATCGGGTGCCCTCGATTCTGCGGGTGGTGCTCATCGCACGCAGGCCGTGGCATGCGGGCGGAGGTCGGTGGGGGTGGTCTTGCGGCGGACGACGCGTCCGGCGGCGAGGTGGCGTTGGCAGATCGTCAGCACGGGCGGGCCCTCGGGGAGCCGTTCCGGATGACAGGCGCTCGTCGCGGTGGTGACCTCGGTCGTGCCGGGCAGCAGATGGAAGGCGGCGTGGACTTCGGTGGTGACCTGCCAGAGCCTGGTGTGGGCGGCGGCCAGGTGGCGTCCGGCGGCCGGGTGCGGGGGCCGGGTGTGGTCGGCGAGCAGGTCCAGAAGCTGGAGCAGAGCGGTGAGGTGGGCGTGCAGTACGTCGAGGTGCAGACGGTCCACGGGCCGGGGCGGGTCTGCGTCCGACGGCGCCAGGGCTCGTGCGTGGTGGCGGATGCCGGCGCTCGCGGCGCGGAGGTAGGGGTGCGCGTCGTCGGGGCGCGGGGGAGAGGTCAAAGGTGGTGGTCCTTCCTGCCGGTCGGCAGGGCGGCGACGGGCGTCCCGTCGCGGGTGATCCGGAGTGCAGTGGGCCAGGGCACGCTCTGGTTCACAGGGCGGTGCGGGCGAGCGGGAGCGCGGAGAGGGCGAAGGCGTCCGGCTGCTGGTAGTTGAGCCTGCGGAGATCGACTCCGGAGGTGACGGCGTGGGTCTCGATCTGTGCGCAGGCGGCGTCCAGGAGTGCGTCGGTCTCGGCGGTGACGGTGACCAGGCCGGTCAGTGCCACGTCCGCGTGCCCGGCGATGAGCTGGCGTTCGCGGGTCTTGACGTCGGCGTACTCGACGGAATCCTCTTCGGAGTCGACCTGCCCGCGGCGGGCGCGTTCGTTGGCGTCGGCGATGATCGCGGCCTTCTTGCGCTGGACGTCCCGCAGTGCCGACTCGAGCCCCTGCGGCACGTAGATAAGGGAGAGGCTGCGGCGCACACCGGCCGTGAACATGATCCCGTGCAGGAACCCTGCCCCCATCTCGGTCCTCGGCCAGTTCTCCACCCAGTACGTCGCGTGCCGCGCGCTGTCGGTGGCGAGGCGGTCGTACTCCTCGAACTGCACGACGGGCCCGGCGGCTGCGGGGTCGGCCTCGGCACGGCCGGTCTCGGACCAATGCTGGAGCGCGGCGAGCGCCTTGGGGTCGTAGGCGGTGCGGATGACGGCGGCGATCTCCCGCGCGCTCAGCCAGCCGGTGACCATCAGGCCGGCGTTGCGGGCGGCCTGGGCGATGGAGGCGGTGGTCTGCTGCATGACGGTGAACGCACCGGGCAGCCCTCCGCCGGCCTGATTGATCAGGCGCCGGGCGGCCTTGAGGTCGAGGGAGATGGCGAGGTAGGTCTCGTGCGGAGCGGCGGCCGGGCCGGCCGAGGCGACCAGTTCGGAGTAGACCTGCCCAGCGACGGGAGCTTGGGGTTGCCCGTTCTGGGTCCAGTGGCGGGTGAGCGTGTCACCGCTGTCGGGCACGGTGCGCTCCAGTACCTGGACGGTGGCGACGTGCCCAGTGCGGGCGATGCCGGCGAGGGCGCGTCCCCAGCTGGTGACGTTGTGGTTCTGGGTGGCGGGGTCGAGGAGGGCGAAGGCGCGGCTGGTGACGCGGGCGATGGCGGTCAGGGTTTGCTGGTGCGGGTCGTGGACGGCCGCAGCCTGGTTGGAGGAGTCGCCGGGGGTGACCACCTTCAGGGAGGCGGCGGTGCCGGGAAGGTGGAGGACGCCGTCCTGCCTTGGTCGGGTGACGGGCCGGGCGAGCCAGAGGGTCTGGCCGGTGCGGCGGCGGTGCGTGTACCGGGTGACGATCGGTGCCCAGTCGATGAGGGAGCGGCCGTGGCGGCGGATGGCGACGAGTGCGCCGGATGCCGCCCACAGCGGTGCCAGGGCAACGGCGCCGAGTAGCCCGGTGGAGATCACCGTCATTAGCAGCAGGGCCAGTGAACAGGAGACGAGAACGAGTTGGGGCAGGGAGAGGCCGAGGAGGATGCCGCGGCGGCTCCGGTGGGGGAACTTCACCGTGACCGGAGCAACAGAGAGGTCAGTCATGGGGGCGGGTCCTGGAGGCGCGGGTGGAGGCCGGGGGCGGGAGGTGGTGTGCACGTCCCGCCCCCGGGCGTCGGGCAGGGGTCAGAGGCCGGTCGGAGGCGGCGGCGGTGCCGACCCGCTCGACGCGGCGTCCTGTGAGCCGGAGGACGGGGGTGCGCCCTGTGGAGGCGGTGTCGTTGTCGGCGGAGTGGTTTGCCATCCGCCGCCCTGGCCGGACGCGGCATTCGCGCCGGATCCGCCAGAACCTGGGGTGCCTCCCACCTGGCCGCTGGTGTCGTCGGACACGCTGGTCGGCGCGGGCTGGACGGCTTTCTCCAGGCCGGACTTGACGGCATCGCCGCCGGGCGAGCCTCCCGTACCACCGCCCTGCGAACCGTCCTTGCCTTCGCCGCCGGTCGGGTCGGTGGCGACGTCGCCGGGGAATCCGCCGCCGTCGGGGCCTTGCGGTGCGGCACTTCCCATGGCGGCAGCGCCACCTGCTCCGGCTGCGGCGCCACCGGTTCCGGCGGTGGCTGCGGCTGCGGCGGCCTTGCGGGCGGCCTTCTCGGCGTGGGCCTTGGCGATCTGGGCCCCGGCGCCACCGGCACGGTGGATGGACTCGCCGTCGGTGCCGTCGGCTGCCCAGTGCACGAATTTGAAGACGGCGTACGGGCACAACAGCACCAGGACCATGATCACGATGCCGGACATGACGTCGGCGAGCGCGGCGATGCCGTCATTGGCTTCGGTCTTGCCCATGGCGGCGATACCGAGGACGAAGATGACGGTCATCAGGAGCTTGGAGACGACGAGGGTGGCGGTGGCTTCGATCCAGCCCTTGCGCCAGCGCCGGGCGACTTCCCAGCCGCCGCCGGCGGAGGCGAAGACCGCGAGGGTGACCATGACGAGGATGCCGACCTTGCGGACCATCATCACGCACCAGTAGAGGAAGGCGCCGATGGCGGCGCCGAGCCCGGTGACGACCGGGACGAGCCAGCCGAGACCGGACAGCGCCCCGATTTGGCTGACCTTCACGACGCGGCGCACGGCCGATTCGATGTTCAGGTGTGCGGCTTTGAACAGGCCGTCGCTGACGGCGTCCACGACCTCGATGGCGACTGTGGTCAGGGCGATGGCGCAGAAGGCGAACAGGACTCCGGACGCGGTGCCCGTGAATGCTTGGGTAAGGGCTTGCCCGTCGCGTCTGATGGCGGCCCGGACCAGTTGCGCGCAGAAGGTGGCGACCAGCAGGACCAGGCCCAGCGGCAACAGCATTTCGTAGTTGTCGCGGAACCACCCGGCGTTCAGATCGACCTTGGTGGTGGTGTTGACGGCTTCGGCGGCCAGGTCGGCTGCGGCGGCTGCCAGTTCACCGGCGGACTTCGCCATCCAGCCACCGATGGCTTTGCCCGGGTCCGAGGCGAAGTCCACCGCGTCGCCGACGGCGCACAGTTTGTCCGCCAGGGGGAAATCACAGAAACCCACGAGGAGTTACTCCTCCTTTCGTGTCTCAGGCGCGGGTCACTGCGTGACGCTCGGTGCGATGGCGGCCAGGGTGCAGTCGTGGTTCGGGCGGCACTGGACGGCCAGGGTCACGGCGCGTTCCTCGGCTCCGCCGCCGCCCTTCTTCCAGCTGAGGGTCTGCTTGCCGTTGACGGTGACGACGTAGATGTACGCCTCGGTGATCGCGGACGGATCCTCGGCCAGCGCCTGTTTGAACGCGCCGGGGTAGTGGCCTTCGGTGATGTGGGCGGTGGCGTGCTGGTCCTGGTCGGCCATCCGTGACCACAGCACGGGGTCGGGGACCTGGCCAGCGACCGAGGTCCAGTCGGCGTACTTGGTCTCGGTGGTCATCCAGGCGCGCATGCCGGCGAGTTGCTGGTCGCGGCTGGTGTCGCGGGTGTCGTAGGACCAGAGCATCTGGGCCGCTGCCTTGGCGTAGGCGACCGGCTCGGCGATCTGCGGCGGCTTGGGCACCGACCCGGACCCGGAGGAAGGCTTGGGAGCAGCCTCGGAGTGGGACGGGCCGCCCGTGGGAGCCGGTGGCGCGGCATCGGGAGTCTGCTGGCCGTTGCCACCGCCGGTCAGCAGGGCAACGACCCCGGCGAGGGCAAGCAAAACGGCGACAACGGTGGCGCCGATCGCGATGCGCTGGTTCGTCGACCAGCCCGAGCCGTACGAGGACAGCGAAGAGGAAGGGAAGCGTTTCCGCATCAGTGGACCTGCGATCCCAGGCCGGAGAAGAAGGCCACGATGCCGTTCGCTGCACCCAGACCGAGGGCGGCGCCGGCGGCGACGACGGCGCCCTTCTTCCCGTTGGCCTCGGCCTGGTGTCCACCGGTGTGGTGGCCCCAGGCCCATACGCCGAGCGAGACGGCGAGGGCGCCGACGACGGCGATGATCCCGAACATGTTGATGCTGTTGACCACGTTCTTCAGCACGGCGAGGCCAGGCAACCCGCCGCCTTTGGGCGTGATTCCTGGGTCGTAGGCGAGCTGGATGACGCGGTCTGCGAGAGGGACGGACATAGGTGGTGCGAGGCTCCTTGCATACGCGGGCCCGGCGAGGCCCAACGGGAAGGTGAAAGCGGAGGGAGAGGCGAGCGAAGGGCACGGAAGTGGCCGCGTCAGCCCGGCCCGCCCGGGCTGACACCGGGCGGGGCGGCGTCAGAGGACGCGGCGGACGGCGAGAATGTCCCAGTCCTTGATCGGGGTGATCCGCACCGGCTTGGTGGTGCGCGGCGCCTCGATCACGAGGCCCTCGCCCATGTACATGCCGACGTGCTCAGGCCGTGCGGCGGTACCGCGGCTGAAGATCAGGTCGCCGGGCTTGAGGTGAGCGGGCGAGACAGCCTTGCCTTCGTTGACCTGCGTGTACGTGGTGCGGGTGAGCGTGATGCCAGCATGGGCGTACGCCTGCTGCATCAGGCTGGAGCAGTCGCAGCGGCCCATGGGGTCGGGGCCGTGCGCGTTGGTGCAGGATCCGCCCCACTGGTAGAGCGTGCCGAGCTGGTGCATCGCCCACTCGATGGCCTTACGGGCCTTCGGGTCGGCGTCCTTGGGGATCGAGTAGCCCTTGGGGACGCTCCCTTCGGGGATGCGGCCGAAGCCGGAACCGTCCTGGCCCGGCGCGCAGCCGGTCGTACTGGTCGACGGCTTCTCGTCCTTGTCATCCGTGGCATCCCCGGCGCCGGGGAAGGTCTTGACGATGGCGGCCTGCAGCGCGGTGGCCAGGTTCTCCCACTGCGCGTACGCGTCCGGCAGGCCGGATTTCTGCACGGCTTGCGCGGCCTGGGTGACGGTCATCTGCTGCCAGCCGTCCACCTTGAGCAGGTGCTTGTAGAACTGCTCGCTCGCGTAGGTGGGGTCGCGGATCTGCTGGGCGCTGCCCCACCCCTGGGACGGACGCTGCTGGAAGAGACCGAGGGAGTCGCGGTCCCCGTAGCCCAGGTTGCGCAGCCGGCTCTCCTGCATCGCAGTGGCGAGCGCGATGATCTGTCCCTTCTTGGGAACGTCGAGCGATAGGCCGGCGGCCACGATCGTCGCCGCGTTGGGGACCTGCTCGGCGGGCAGGTCCAGGCCCTCAATGTCAACGTCCTTGCCGGACGCGCCGTCGAGGATCTTGATGACCTGCTCGGCGACCTTGTCGCTGTCGATGTCGGTCAGGCAGTTGCTGAAGGAGCTGCTGCTCTGTACGGCTTCGGCGGAGGAGGCGAGCATCATGCCGGTGCCGGCGAGCAGGATCGGGGAGAGGAAGACGACGCCGATGCCGGCGGCGAGTGCCTTCAACCCGAGCGGACCGCTCGCCGGTCAGCGGGTTCGGGCATGGATGGGTGGTCAGACGTCATGAACGAGTCCTTCGGGATGTGGTGTCCGGCGTGTCGCGTGCGCGAGGCGTGGTGGAAGGGCGCGGCAGCCGGGGTGGGCGATCGGAGGCGGGCCGGTGCGGGGGAGTTGCCGCTCGCTCCGCGCGGCCGTGCTGTGAGCTAGGTGTGCCGGGGCAGGGGTATCTCCGTGAGGTGTGGCGAGGATGTAGCCAGCGGCGGTGTGCGCCGGGCGGTTCAAAAACAGTAGGTGCAGATCGGCGGTTGACCAAAAAGCTCGGCGTGAGGTGCCGGAAACCGGTACATCGGTAAGGGTTTCTTGGTCGTCGGCGGATTCGCCTCTACAGTTTTCTGACTCCCCCTCGCCCTCCTCGGTCTGCGGCCACGGACTTCTGCATGCCTGCTTTCGGCCCGCGAGGACGCTTGTGCGAGGCGGTGTTTCCCTCCGCGATTCCGCACCCGAATAGGGGTTCCTCTTTGCCTTTTTCCCTGCACCAGGGCGACGCTCTGGCCGTTCTCTCCGGCCTACCGGACGGCTGCGTCGACTCCGTCATCACCGACCCGCCGTACAACAGCGGCGGCCGGACCGCGAAGGAGCGCACCACCCGCTCCGCGAAGCAGAAGTACACCTCCGCCGATGCCAAGAACGACCTTGCCGACTTCACCGGCGAGAACATGGACCAACGGTCCTACTCGTTCTGGCTGACGCAGATCATGACTGAGGCCCACCGGCTGACGAAGACCGGCGGGACCGCGCTGCTGTTCACCGACTGGCGCCAACTCCCCACGACGACAGACGCCATCCAGGCCGCCGGATGGCTGTGGCGCGGTGTGCTGGCCTGGCACAAGCCGCAGGCCAGGCCCCAGAAGGGCCGGTTCACCCAGAACTGCGAATTCATCGTCTGGGCGTCCAAGGGGCCGATCGACGGCTCCCGGAACCCGGTCTACCTGCCGGGTATGTACTCGGCTTCGCAGCCCTCCGGCGCGAAGCGCCAGCACATCACTCAGAAGCCCGTCGAGGTGATGCGCGAGCTGGTCAAGATCAGCCCCGAGGGCGGCACGGTCCTCGACTTCTGCGCCGGCTCCGGCTCCACGGGCGTCGCCGCCCTGCTCGAAGGCAGGGACTTCATCGGCGTAGAGAAGACCGAGCACTACGCGTCGATCGCGGCCGACCGGCTCACCGAGACGATCCGCGCAACCCTCACGCAGGACGACGTGGTTCTCGCCGTCTGATCCGGGTCCTCTCCTGCCGCCAACGCAACCGGCTCCCAGCTGAGCCGCTGGCGGAGCACCGCCGGAGCGGACGTGCGATTTCGCTGTCCGGTCCGTGCAAGGACGCTTTCGCCCTTCTCTTATCCCGTGTCTCGTAGGAGGCTGAACTTCCAATGTCCGAATCCGCAAGGCCGTCTGACGATGGGGAGCTGGAGCCGGTTCGTATTCCGGATCCGCAGTTGGAGGGAATCGAGGCGAGCGTGCGGCGGCTCATGGAGCAGTCGGCGCAACAGGCTCAGCAGCTCGACCACCTCGCATCCGCGCCGGCGCCGAGCGGGTCATCGTTCGCCGCGTTCGGTATGCCGGGACTCGGCGGGCCTCCGGCCGCCGTTCCGCCGGAGCCTCGCCCGATCCTGGAACTCGACGGGGAGGAACGGGAAGACGAACTCGACGCCCTCTCGGACTGGGTCGACGACTTCTTCCTCCCGGTCTACGGAGCGGAGGTCACCACCGCGGCACCTTGGTGCCTGCAGTGGCAGGAGCACGACGACGTCGTGGCCTGGCTACACGCCCTGTGGCTCGCCTACCAGCAGCACAAGGACCCCGAAGCCGGGCTCTCCGGCCTGTTCGTGTGGCACCGCGACTTCCTCACCCACGCCGTCGCCGCGATCCGCGCGCCGGGCGGACCGCTGTCGGCCTGCATGACCTCCCCCGACCGGCCCGCTCACCGTCTCCTGCCCGGCCCGCCGCCGTCCGTGCGCACCGAGACCGCGGCCACGGCGGATGGCGCCGGCACTGCCGAGCCGGGCGAGCCGACGCCATGACCGCGGGAGCGGGACAGCCCGTCTTCGGACTGAGCTTCGACCCTCGCGCGCTGACCGATCTCCTTCAGGCCCCCAGCGATATCCGCGACCTCACCCTCGCCTACCTGCAGGAAGTCGTGAACGCCCAGCGCTTCGGACAGCGCCTCGACGGCGACCTGGAGGGATTCCGGAAGCTGTTCGTGGACCGCCGCAAGGACTGGCGCGTCGTCTACGGCGTCCGCCCGGCGCCCGCGGAATCCGCCCACCCCAAGGAGATCCACGTCGTCGCGGTACGGCCGCGTGCGGGCAACGACGTCTACGACGAGGTCGGCCGCCGCCTGGGGATGACCCGCCGGCCGCTGAGCGCTCGGACGCACGCGGCCCGCTCGCGTTCCCCGCAGCTGACCACCCGTCCTCCCAAGCCCCGGCCCGGTCCGCCGCCTGCCGCACTGCCTGGCCTGCCCCGTCCCGCACCCAACCCCGCGCACCATCCCATCCGCTGAACGCACGGAGCGCCGCCCATGCCCCCTCAACCCGCGCCGACACCCACCCGGCGTGCGGTCACGCAGCTCGACCACCGCCTCGAAGCGGTCACCGGCCACGACATCGACACCCTGTGGACCTACCGCGACCGCGGCGCCCTCGACGAGCCACACACCCAGCTGGTCGACCGGCACCGCACCCTGGCCAACGCCCAGATCGGCGTCACCTTCTACCTCAAGCTGCTCAACCGTCTCACGAGCGGTGAGTTCCCCGTCGACGGTGCCCTCTTCGTACGCATCGACCGCACCGTGGACCAGCTGGAGGAAGCCGCCAACGCGCGCGACGCCGCCGCCCAAGAGGTGCTCGCCGCCCTGGAGCCCATCGAGGCCGCCGCCGCAGCGTCGACGCCCGACGAAGGACGACTCTCGACCGACGAC
Source organism: Streptomyces sp. NEAU-W12 (assembly GCF_026242095.1). NCBI lineage: Bacteria > Bacillati > Actinomycetota > Actinomycetes > Kitasatosporales > Streptomycetaceae > Streptomyces > Streptomyces sp. NEAU-W12. Next base: position 124,292 of record NZ_JAPJDM010000005.1, on the reverse strand, counting down.
CGGGCGGCACTGCTCGCCATCGCCGGCGGTGCCAAGCTCCACGAACACCTGCTGACAGGCCGACTGTCCGTGACCGCCTCCTCCGGCACCCGCATCCCCTATCCCCAGATGCAGCAGCTGGAACGCGCCGGCCTCACCGTCCGGGACACCAGCCACCCTGTGCACGCCGGCCAGCCCGTCTCCCTCACCGACGCCGGACGAGCCGCACTGCTGGACGCCCGCCGGACTCCTGCAACGCATGCGCCGACGAGCCCGGCTCGCCCCGGGGCCCCGCCGTCCACTCCAGCGAAGCGGCGCTGAACTGCACCGATCCACCGAAAGGCTCTTGTTGTCCCCCACCGAACCGGCGCCGGCCCGGAAGACCATCCCCCACGTCGACTTCGAGCTGGACGACCTCGACTCCGACGAGGAGAGGTACCTCGACTTCTACCGCAAGGTCGCTGTCCACGAGGACATGCTCGTCCCCCTCGCCGAACACCACGACGGCCCGAACAGCTACTACGTACTGTTCGACCGCACCGCCACCTGGGGACGCCCCGGCATGCCCCAGGTGCTCGCCGTGCATCTGCAACGGGACCACGAAAAAGGCATGTTCAGCTTCGAGCACGCTCAGCTGCCGCTGCCTGCGATGGCGCAGTCCTGGCTCATCCACCGCGGCTGCCCGCCCGACGCCATCGGCCTCCACCCCGAACTGGGCCCGCCACCGGCGGACGAGGCCACGCGAGCACTGGAGCGACGCCTCGTCGGCGACGGCGACCACTACGCCATGGGCTACTCCTACACCAGCGACGACCCGGACGACATGGTCATCGTCGTGGTACTGCGTGCACAGGACGAGCAAGTCCCCAGCCCGTTCCGCGTGGTGGTCGAGGAGGTCGATACCGAGACGTGGACGCACACCCTGCGGGAGGGCGGCTTCGACACGGCCGGTGAGGCCCTGCAGTGGTGCGACGACCGCCTCACCGGCAAGGCCGGGCCGCTCCCGCCGATCCGCCCGGCAGCCACCCCCAGCCGCCCGGCAGGTGTAGCGAAGGCCCCTGCCCCACACCCGCCCGGCCGCTCTCGCTGAGCGCAGTTCCAGTCGCGGGCGGCGCAACATAGCCGACGATCGCCGGTTAGCCAAACCGCCGATTCTCCGGACTCTTATACAGCCGCCGGGACAACTCCTGCGGCCACTTCCCCGCATTCCCTGTGCCTTCACGGAGGTTTCTTCCGCATGCGCTCCACCCGAATCGCCATATCCGCGGCGATGCTCGGCACGCTCGCGCTGCCGGCGCTGTCCGCCACGCCCGCCAGCGCCGCGACCGTACCCACCGCAGCAACCGCCACCCCTGCCGTGAGCTGCCACAACCTGCCGCCGCTCCCGTACGCGGTGCACACCAAGGCCGTGACCATCCGGTCCAAGGCCAGCTCGAAGTCCACCGCGCTCGGTGTGCTCTACAAGAGCCACAAGTTCAGCGTGTCCAAGAAGAGCGGCAACTGGCTCTACATCACGGACAAGACGACCGGCGTCAAGGGCTGGGTCTCCGGCACCTACGTCTACCGCGACGTCCGCATGTGTCTGGACTGACTGACCGGATCCAGCACGTCCCGCCCAGCGGCGGGGGCACCGAGTACAGCCACCCCTCACATTCCGCAGGCACCGGCCCATCCAGAACAGGAGATCCCTTTTGACCGACGGCATATCCGATGAGTCTGCGGATGTCGTGGGCGTACTCACCGAACGGATCGAGGCCCGCTTCGACATGGGCATGGACCAGTTGAAGGCCGCGGTCGCCGCCGCTCCGACCGCGAACCCCAACGCCACCGACGTCGTCAAGTGGCACGGCCTTCTCGTCGAGGCCCAGTCCGTGCTGGAGCGCGCAGAGGAAGACCTCCTCGCCGCCCTTGAGACCCAGCCCAGCGAGGTCGACGACCCGACGATGGGCCTCGCCCATCGGGTGAACGCCGCCGTCACCACCCGCGACGGCCGGGCCATGGTCGTGCGGTGGCTCCTCGACCCGGACGCCCCGGGAAAGAAGGACCTCGCCGCAGAGCGCCTGGCCCGCCTCCGGCCCCGAAGCGGCCCGGCGGTGCAGACCAGCGCCCCCAACCGGCCGGCAGGGACACTCGCACCGGCGTCGGCGTGGCGGCCGGCAAGGTCCGCCCGATGAGCCGGGACAAGGCCAGCACCATGGACACCGACCTGCAGAAGGTCTTCGGGAACCCGGTACCCGAGCTGCACGAGGCTGCTGCCGGCCACGATGCTTCACCCGAGCTAGCCCGCGCCCTGGAGCTGCGCTCGTTCCTGGCGCTCACCGAGGAGCAGGTCGCCCGCGTCCGCGACCGCGTCCACGCCGACATGGACCCCGAGCGGGACATGGGCGAACTGTCGGCGGACAAGCTCCGCTTCGACACGCAGTGGCTGGAAGCAGCACTGGAGGCCCGCGACGGCTACCGCGCAGCCCTCGGCGAGCTGCTGCGCACCATGCCCCCGCCTGCAAAGCAAACCCGGCCCGCTCGCACGGCACAGCTCAAGGCCACCGCCACCCTGCCCCCGTCTGCCGCCCCGGCACCCCAGCGTGCCGGGGCGGCCCGGGCCCGCCGACCGTGAAAGCCCCCGATTGCCCCACCTCACGTCCACCGACATAGCCGACCGGATCGAGGACCTGTACGGCGCACCGCTCACCGACCTCGAAGCCCATGCCCAGGAACAGCCACCCGGCATGCTTTCCGCCCTGCTCGGCATGCACGGCGCCCTCGCCCTGGCCGAGCGCAGCATCGACTTCCACCGCGACCAGCTGGCCCGGCTCGTCCACCCCGAGCGGCAGATCGGCCCGCACGAGGTGTCCCACCTCCTCGACGGCACCCGCCGGCTCGCCGAAGCCGTCGCCGTCCGCGAGGCCCAGGCCACATCGGTCGCCGCCGTCCTGCAGAGCCTGGCCCGCGTCCCGGCCCCGACGTCTGCCTCTCCGACTCCCTCGCCGCCTGCTCCGGCCGCGCCCCTTATGGCGCAGAGCGCGGCGCACAGCCGCTGACCCGACCCCCAGGCGATTCCCCCTTCTTTCACCCAGGAGTTCCTCCCTTGGCCATCACCGCTCTGCCCCCCGATGCCGACGCCGACATCGCTAGGGTCACCGAGGCCCTCGCCATGATCACCCCGCGCTGGAACGTGAGGATCCTGCTGGCCCTCTCCGGCCCGCCGCTGCGCTACAGCGAGCTGGCGACCAAGGTGTCCTGGCTGCAGAACGGACAGCTCCACCCCAAGCTCACGGCGCTGTGCGACGCCGGACTCGTCGAGCGCACCGAACACACCGCACGGCACGTCACCTACGGCCACACCGAGCGAGCCACTGCCCTGCTGCCGATCCTGCCGATGATCGTCACCTGGGCCGAAGAGCACCTGGAGAAGGCCGATCGCCCGCTGGCCGCGATCGAGCAGATCGAAGACAGCCTCACCCTGCTCACCCGGCGCCACGCCGCCGCCATCCTGTGGGTGCTCAAGTCGCGTAAGGAGGTCAGCGGCCGGGTTCTGGCCCGGATCGTGATGCCCAGCAGCGACTGGACCAACATCTATCCGCCGTTGCGCCAGCTCGTTGCCGACGGTCTGGCCGATACCGAGGGAAACGGCCGGCCCTACCGGCTGTCCGCCGCCGGCGACGCCCTGGGCCCCGTCCTCGGCACGCTGTCCGCCTGGTCCGCCGGGCAACCCCTCGACCAGGCAGCCAGCCACCCCGTCTGGGGGCAGCCGCAGGCCAAGAGCGCGCCGAGGCCGTGGGTCAGCAGCCCGTCATGGCCGGCGCCCGTGGCGCTTCCACCTGCTCGGGCGGTTGGGTCGTCCCCCGTGTGGCACCACCGCGACCTCTTCTCGCACGCTGCCACCGGCCGCCCGACGGCAGCCATCCCGGCGGGAGGCCCGCGCCGATGAGCACTTCCTTCACCCCTGCCGAAGCGCGCCAGGTCATCGACCTGCTGGCCTCACGCTCCTTGATCCGTCTGGTCACCGAGATCGACGACAACGGCGCCATACCGCCGCGACGGCTCGCCGGCACCCTGCCCGACCTTTCCGCGCACCAACTGCGCAGTACATCCGACACGGCCCGCGCCCACGGCCTCGTCCGGGTCGCGCCCGGCGCCGGTCTGGAACTCACGGACTCCGGGATGGAACTGGCCGACCTGTACGACGCGCTAGCCCGGTGGGCGCGCCGTCACTCGGCCCCCGCCGCCGTCTGCGAGTTCAGCAGCCGCATCCAGCACGTTCTCGGCCTGCTGGCACCCTCACTCACCCCCGGGAACGCCGACCGCCCCGCACCCCTGCCCGACGCGCACCCGATCAGCGCGGAGGCTGAGGCGGACCTAGCGCGCGTCCGCACGCACCTGATCCAGTGGCTGGCCGGCAACCCCCAGGTGACCCGGGCCGAGCCCGAGCGGGCCGCGTGAGCGCAGCGGTCACACCCCGGCACGCACGCCACACTGCCGGGCTGATGAGCAGCATTTACCTGCCGCGCACGGCGGACGCGTTGGCGTTCGCGATGTCCACCTACGGCATCCCGTTGCTCGTTCTGGCCACGACCGGATCCGCCGTACTGACAGGGGCCGCCTTCGCCCTGGAGTGGATCCCGCGCCTGGCAGCGTTCGGGTGGGCCGGATCGATCGTCGACCGACGCGGCGCCTCGGTGGTCTTCCACCTCGCCTCCCTAGGGCGGGCGCTGGCTCTCGCCACCGGCGCTGTCCTGCTGTACCTCTACCCGTCCGGTGCTGCGGCGAGCGTGACGGTGATGGTGCTGGCGGCGGCGACCGGTGTGCTCACTGAGTTCAGCTACATCGCCGTCGAGACTGCAGGTGCCGCCGCCGGCCGCCGAGCGGGACCTCGGGCTCACCGTGTCCAGGCTGCCCTGCTCGGCATCGACCAGACCGCGACCCTGGCCGGACCGGCGCTCGCCGGCGTGCTGCTGCTCGCCGGGCCACCGTCGATGCTCGCAGTGGTCACCGTGCTCTCGCTGTTCGCCGCGCTGCTAGCCCTGCGCACACCGCCCTCACCCGTGGCCCCGGCCCGCGCGCCGAAGGGGCGGCCCGGCGCCGGGCTCGTCACCGGGTGGCGCACCATCCGCGCGCTCCCCGCGCTCGGCTGGTTGGTGGCCGGGCTGACCCTGTCCAACCTGTCTATCGGCCTTCTCCAGGCAGCCGGTCCGGTGATCGTCGTCCAGCACTTCGGGCAGTCCACCACGGCTGTCGGCCTGGTGTGGTCCGCCGCAGCGGCGGCCACTTTGGTGGCCGTCACCGTCTGTCGGTTCGCGTTGGACCGCCTGGGCCTGTGGCCGGTGGGAGTCGCCTGCTCCGTCATCGCTTCGCTCGCCTGTCTCGCAGCCGCCCTGGCCCCCGACTACCTGTCCTACCTGGTCATGGTCGCGGTCCTGATGGCAGCCGATGGCGGCTTGGCGGTCGTCCTGCGCACCCTGCGCTCCCGCCTGATCCCCCCGGAGGCATTCGGCAGCACCCTGTCGGCCACCATCCTCATCCTCCTGCTGCCCTTCCCCCTCGCCGGCGTGCTCACCGCGCTCACCCCGCCCGACGCGCTGGGCCACGTCATCACCGCCTGTGCCGCCCTGCAAACCCTCGGCCTGTTCTGCGCCTTCGCCCGCCTGCGCACCGACCCTGCCCTGCGCGCCTGACCCGGCTGTCCCGCCCGTGGAGGACCCCTATGACCATCGCCGCCCTCGGGTCGCACCGAGCGACCGGCCGCACCATCAGCGAGCAGTTCCACGCCTTCGATGCCCGCAACCCGCACGTGTACCGATCCCTCGAACGCATGGCCGCACGCCGCCTGGCCGCCGGCGCCACCCGGATCAGCCTCAAGGATCTCTTCGAAGACCTTCGCCGCCAACTTCCGTACGGCGTCGCCGGACTGAACAACAACTTCACCGCTCTCTACGCCCGCCGTCTGATCGACGAACACCCCCACTGGGTCGATGCGTTCGAGCTGCGCCGTCGCCGCGCCGCCTGAGACACCTCCTTTTCCCTGCCCTGCCGTCCCTCGATACGGAGAATTCCCTCTTGCCCGCTCGCCCTGTTGTACTTGTCGTCGCTCCCGGAGATGAGAACTACCGCGGCTACTGCCTTGAGCAGGTCGCCGACGCCTACAGAGTCGTGCTGCTCACCGGCACCGAACCCTCGTGGGAGAAGCCGCACATCACCGATCACGCCGTCGTGGACCTCAGCGATCCTGCCGCGCTGCTGGCAGGGGGCCGGGCCCTGGCCGGACGCCACAACCTCGCCGGTGTCATGACCTGGGACGAGTGGAGCGTGGTCCCGACCGCCCGCCTCGCCCGCCAGCTCGGCTTGTCCACCACCGCACCCGAAGTGATGCAGGGGTGCCGCAACAAGGCCACCGCTCGGTCGCTGTTCGCCCGCCACGGCGTGCCCTCGGCCGCTTCGGTGAGCGTGCGTACCCGCAAGGAGGCCGAAGCCGCCGCCGACCGGATCGGCTATCCCGTGGTGCTGAAGCCTGCCTCACACGCGGGTGCCATCGGCGTGCTCCGCGTCGATGACCGCGACCAGCTCACGGCCGCCTACCGGGCAGCCGAACGGACGGCCGGTCAGGGCACCGAGAGCACGAACGTCCTCGTCGAGGAGTTCCTCGACGGGCCGGAGATCTCCGTGGAGTGTGTCACCTACCGCGGCGCCACCACGGTGGTGGCGGTCAACCGCAAGACCATCAGCCCTCCGCCGCACTTCGAGCAGCTGGCCCACAGTGTGGACGCCGACGACCCGCTCCGGGAGACCGTCGCGCCGGCCGCCCGGGCGGCGATCAACGCCCTCGGCATCACCGACGGCGTCAGCCACATAGAAATGCGCCTCGTCGACGGTAGGCCCCGCCTCATCGAGGTCAACGCTCGCCTGGCCGGAGACATGATCGGCCACCTCGTGCGTCTCGCCACCGGCATCGACCTGGTCCGTGCCGCCGCCGACATCGCCTGCGACCGTGCCCCCGACCTCACGCCCACCAGGTCCTCGGCCGCCGCCATCCGGCTCCTCTATCCGGACACCTCCGGCACCCTCACCCACCTCACCTACGACGGGCCCCGCCCGACGTGGCTGGACCGGCTGCACTACCAGTGCCGCCCCGGTGACCAGCTCCTCCTCCCCGCCGACGGAGGAGACCTGTACACCGGCCGGATCGGCTACCTCATCACCACCGCCACCACCGGCCAGCAGGCGCGTGCACGCGCCGACCAGGCTGCTCGTGCCGTCACCGCGGTCCTCGACTGGACCTCCGGCCCCCGTAGCGCTGCGGCGTGAGCGCGGTGTCTGCGGCCGACCGGCGCAGCCGGGCGTTGCTGACCGGCTATTTCCTCGGCCTGGGGGCCATCATGGCGGTGTGGGGCGCCCGGATGCCCGCCGTGCAGCAGGCTGCCCACCTCGGCACTGCAGGGCTGGCCCTGGTCCTGCTGGCCGCCGCCGTCGGCATGGTCGCTGGACTGCAGCTCGGAGGCCGCTACGCCCGCCCGGCGCGGCTACCAGCCCAGCTCACCAGTGGGTCCATCGCCCTGGCCGGGTGCCTCGTCCTGGTGGGGCAAGGCGAGAGCCTGTCCGCGTTGCTGGCGGCGGCTCTCGCGTTCGGTCTCGCGCACGGCGTCCTTGACGTAGCCGCCAACACTGCGGCCGTCCGCTGCCAGAACGCCTTCGGCCGGCCCATCATGTCTGGTCTTCACGCCGCATACTCCCTCGGCGCCCTCGCCGGCGCCGCCCTGGCCGCCCTCACCGCCCAGGCCCCGCACAGCACACTCTTCACCGCAACAGGCGCCCTCCTGGCCGGCGTCGCGGTCGCAGCGGTGCCGGTCACCCGAAGCCTGAGCGGCGCAGACCGCCCCGCAATGCGCGCTGGCGCCGGGAAGCTGCCCCTGCTTCCGTCGCCGGGGAAGCTCTGGCTTCTGGCCGCGCTGGCCGCTGCGAGCCTGCTGGGCGAGGGAGCCGCCGCTGACTGGGCCGCCGTGCACCTGCACACCCTGGGCGCCCCGACGGCCGCGAGCGCCACCGCGTTCGCGCTGTACAGCGCGGCCATGGCGGCCGGACGGCTGACCGGTGACCGGCTCACCGCTGCCTTCGGCGCCCCGACAGTCGTACGGGCCGGAGCCTTTCTCGCCACGGCCGGACTCACCCTCGGCGTCATCGGGAACAGCACCCCACTGGCGCTGACGGGCTGGGCGGTCTTCGGACTCGGCCTGTCCACCACCGTCCCCTCGCTCATCACCGCGGCCGGCGCGGGAGGCGCCAAGGCCGTGGCCACGGTCACCGCCACCGGCTACCTCGGCCTCCTCGCCGGCCCGGCCCTCATCGGAGCCCTGGCCAGCGCCACCACCCTGCCCACGGCCCTGCTGCTGCCCGCCCTCCTCGCAGCCGCCGTCGCCGCCCTCGCCCACCGCGCCCTGGAGAACACCACCCCTTGACACCCACCACTGCCCACGCGGGCCTGGACGCCGTCATCCTCGACTACAACGGCGTCATCGGCCTGCAACCCACCACCGACCAGTGGCTCCGCCTGGCCCGCACCGCCCTGTGGCCCGAGGACGACCTCCCCGCCTTCCAGCACGCCTTCTGGACCGCCCGCACCGCCTACGACGCCGGCCAGCTCAGCGATCTCGCGTACTGGGCCACGGTCCTCGGCCACCACCCCGGCGCCCGCAGACTGCGTGAACTCCGCGACGCCGATACCGACATGTGGACGTCCATCGACGATCACGTCATCGATGTTCTCCACCAGGCCCACGAGTCCGGGCTGCCGCTGGTCTTGCTGTCGAACGCACCCCGCCACCTCAGCGATGTCCTCGACCGCCGCCCGTGGCGCCGCCTGATGGCCCACGCCTTCTACTCGGCCCGGCTCCAGGTCTGCAAACCCGACCCGGCCGCCTACCAGCACGCGATGAACGCCACCGGCGCCGCAGACCCCGACCGCGTCCTGTTCGTGGACGACCGAGACGACAACTGCTATGCAGCCCGCCACCTGGGCCTGCGCACCCTGCACTACACCGGCCACCCCACCGACCTCGCAGCCGCCCTGCAGCCCCCGAACTGACCCGCTTCCTCTTCCCCCCAGGATTCAGTGCCCCACGACGACCACGACACCATCGACGGCGACGTCTACGTCTCCCCACGCCACCTGGCCCGCTCCACCGCGGTCAGCGACACCGGCCTCGACCCGCTGCGCGACCTCGGCTGGGATCTGTACCACGACCACCTCGGCAACGCCTACCTCACGGCCCCCGACGGCAAGGTCCGCCTCGGATACCTCCCCGAAGGCGACGACGACGGACTGTGGCGCATCAACGCCTACAAGGACGCCTTCGGCCCACCGGCCTGGGGCGTCTGCTTCAACGACAGCGCGCCCACGGAGTTCGTCACTGCCTTCACCACCGCCCTCGCCGAGGCGTACCGGCAGGGCCCAGACCGCTACCTTGCCCGCCCGCTTGCCGGAAGCACCGACCGTGACCCGTTCCAGGCCGTTGACCCGCTCATCAACCGAGGCTGGTGCTTCGACCGCCCGGATCTGAGGACCTTCGCCATCACCTCACCCGACGGGCTCGCCACGCTGGAATACACCACCGGCGACCTCGACCCGGCGATCGAGCTGGAAACCCGCGACGCGCGCTGGCACCTGTGGGCCGGCACCTCCTCAGCTCGGCCCTACTGGTACGCCACGGCCAGCACCGACACCCCCGCAGCCCTTCTGCGAGCTGTGACCGAGGCCGTGGCCGACCCCGCACCCCTTCCTCGATGGCGGGACGACACTTCCAGCTACGTCAAGGACCACGCCCAGACTTCCCCGATCCACCCGCCCTCTCCGCCGACGCCCACCCCGCTCGACGTCCGGCGGGCCGCAGCGTCCCGCCGCCCGGCCGCGCTTCCCGCGGCCAGCGTTCCGCGCTGGAGCACCACCAGCCGACATGCCCTGCCCGGCCAACGCCGCTGACTCCACTCAACTCCGACCGGAGACCCTCGTGTCCCTGCAGGCTCCCGAGTTCTTCACCGAGCTGTGCCTTCCTTTCCACGAGCACGCCGTCGTGGGCAACACCTACTACGCCGCCCCCGTGCCGGGCACGCCGCTGCGTTTGCGGATTGACTTCACCCGCACCATCCACGCGGACACCTACGGCGGGCTGCGTGTCGCAGTCGTCCACCCGGAACGCGGGGAGATCGACGCGGTGGCACTCAGCTTCGTGGACCACGGAACCTTTCACCGCCGCGACGAAGCCACCAACACCCCTCCGAACACCAAGCAGTACGGCACCTTCGGCACCTACCACCGCCCCGGCCGCCCCCCGTGGGACGGAGCCGTCACCACCGGGCTGCGCGACGCCATCGAGCAGTACACGGCCGTCTGGTTCCCCGGCGCCTGGGCTGCCTCCGCGCCCAAGCGTGCGGCCGGCCCCACGCCGCGCAGCACTCCAGCTCCGCCGACCGTCCCCGCCGGGGCCCGCACCCGCTGAGCCTCGTCCCGATCCCCGCGCCACCTACTCAGCAGGAGCATCTCCTCGTGTTGCCCGACCCACCACGCGACCCCTTCAACAATCTCGACCCTGCCCAGACCGTGAGAGTTCTCCCGCGTCACCTCGCCGGTCCCGGCCAGGCAGACCTGGAGACGATCTGGGCCTTCCCCTTCGACGACGGATGGCACCTTCACCAGGGACTCGAAGGGATGGTGTTCGCCATCAGCCCCTGCGCCCGGCTGTGGACCCGCTTCGCTCCCAAGCCCGAGGAGCGAGGCCCAGACACGTGGACCATCGGCATGGACCGTGCCCCCTTCGGCCCGCGGGCCTGGGAGATCACCTTCGACGCCACCACCCCCGCCGAACTCCTGCGCGACGTCCACACCGAACTGCTCGACCTGTACCTCGAAGACCGCCACAGCGACAAGAACCACCTGGTCGAGGATCCGACGGCCCCGCACGAGGTGTACACGCCGCTCCTCACCCACGGCTGGAGCCACAGCGTCAAAACGGACGGTACGCAGACCTTTCTGCCACCAGAGGGCCTTGGCGGTGTGCGTCACCGGTACGCCACCACTGGGGCCGACGGTCCCGTCTGGCGGGCCTGGGGCGGCTACCCGAGCGCACCGCACTGGCAGGCCCAGTTCTCTGCCGGCGCGCCCACCACCCTCGCCGCGGCTTTCACCGCCTCGCTGATCTCCACCGAACCGCTGCACCGGGCAGTGAAGCAGATCCCCTTCCACACTCGTCGTCACCTCTACGTCGCACCGGCTGCAGCCCCGCAGCTGCCCAGCCATCTGCCGCCCGCTCTGTCGTCCGCACCCCACCCCGTCGACCGCGCCCGCTGACCTCCCCCGACCGATCAAGGAGTCCTCTTCCTCGTGCACGCACATCTCGTCCGATCCGCCGCCGCCATCGCCGTCGCCGCGGCCGGCACCCTCACCTGGGCACCGGCCGCGAGTGCCGAGCCCACCGAACCGACCTCCTCAGCCTCCGCCGCCGCCGAGACTCCGGCCGCGGACGCGGGCAGCGTCGAAATCACCACCAGGGACACGGCCGGAGACGCCCTGCCCGGCGCCGTGTTCCTGCTGCTTGACTCCGTCGGACAGGAAGCCGGAAACGGGAAGACCGACGCACAGGGAAAGCTGACCTTCTCCGACCTCGCGCCCGGCGTCTACCGGCTCAAGGAGACGGCCTCCGGCAGCCCGCTGCACGAGGTCGTCGCCGACCAGGACGTCATCGTCACCCCGGGTGCGACCACCCGGCTGACGATCACCGATCCGTTCAAGGCCGCCAAGGTCCTCCTGCAGGCCAAGGACGACAAGACCGGCAAGCTCCTGCCCGGCGCGACCGTGAACATCGGCACCGGCAGCTCGACGCTGCTCACTCTGACCACGGGAGCTAAGGGCACGGCCTCCGGAGAGCTGCCCATGTCGAGCCGGAAGGCCCAGTTCTGGGTCAAGGAGATCAAAGCCCCTGCCGGCTACGACCTGTACAAGCCCACCAAGACGTTCACCGCTGGTCCCGGCGACCCGGTGACCGTGACCGTCACCAACGCCAAGACCACCACGACCCCGAAGCCCGAACCCTCGGGTAAGCCCACGCACACGCCCACCGACACCCCCTCCTCCAGCCCAGGCAAGCCGAACAGCGGTACGGACAGGGCCACGCCGTCCGCGTCGGATAGCGACACACCGGAAACCGACTCCTCCGCCATCGCCGCCACCCCGGTCGGCGACTCCACACCGAAGACGCCGACGGGCTCTCTCGCTCACACCGGTGCTGACGCCACGCTATGGCTGATCGGCGGCGCGGCCGTTCTGATCGCGGCCGGTGGAGGCGCCCTCGCCGTGGCACGCCGCAGTCGCACCGACAGCCACACAGAAGACAACACCGGGAGCTGACCGCACCCACCCTTCTTCACTACACGGAGCCCCCGCAGCCCCAGCTGGACACGCGGGAATACGTCGGCTCAGCGCTGCTCGTCATGAGATCCGCCATGGCGCGGGCACGGCCTGGCGGCCGTGCTTGCCTGCGAGGTGATCACCCGGCTCATGGCCGGCTGCCGGGCCGTAGCCTGTTCGCCCGGCATCACCGATCTCAGCAGCCATCGGCTGACGGCCAGAGCCGAGTGGGACCGCGTGAACGCCAAAATCGCCCAGGGGTGGGAGAGCCTGGGTTTCCGTCCCTACCGGGACAATGTCTATCTTCTGTCTCCCGCCTCGCAGGATCTTGAGGAGCAGCGCGGCGCATTGCGCAGGCATCTTGCCGAACTCGGTGGTTCCTGGCGGGCGGGCGCTTCCTGACCAGCCCGCCAGTGCGTGAGGCGAGCTGCCTGCTAACCCAGCGCCCCTCTCGATCCGCGGGCAGCCGCGACGGCTGGCATCCGCTCAGTGGGTAAACGCGTGGTCGCAGCCCGCAGGATTACTCGGCTGCTGGAACATGAGAACCAGTAGTCGACCTCATGGGAACTTGTGTTTCGCGGGCAACGATTTCGAGGAACTCGGTGACGGACTCGGGTCGCATGGCGGGGTCGTCTCTCGTGGCGGCTTCTACGACCGCACGCCATGCGCCGCTCTCCGGTAGGAGGGGAATATTCGCGCGGGGGCGCTTTCCTGTGATTGCCCACCCGACGAATTGGCCCAGGCTGTATATGTCGGCCTGCGGCCCTGCGCTGTGAGCGTCGTCTTCCAGTTCGGGGGCGGCAAACCCAGCCGATCCCAAAGCTACGCCCATCCTCGTCCTCTGAGGGTCGGTCGTCATCCCTCGGGGACGCCTAACGATGCCCCAGTCAGCAACCACCCACCGGCCGTCCAGCAGAAGAACGTTGGCCGGTTTGATGTCACGGTGCACATAGCCTTTTTCGTGTGCTACCTCAAGGGCCGAACATACAGATTGCAGGAGAAGGGCCAGCGCGTCGTCGTTCCGTAGGTCATCACGGTAGTCCAGGGCCGTTCCCTGCGCGTACGGCATGACGAACCAGCTATGATCTGGCGCGTGGTCCAGGATGGGCATGGCATGAGGATGACCGCTCAGGAACAGTCCGACTTCAATCTCCCGCCTCATTCTGGCGACGCGGCGCTCTAGCCGTGTGCGGAGCTTCTTCAGGGCTACCACGGATCCCGTGGACTTGTCTCTCGCCCTGAAAACCTGAGCTTGGCCGCCATCTATAGGGATGGGATCGCATGCGTAATTTTTGCGCACGCCAGCCATATGGCGGGCAGTGAATTTCGGCTTCTTGTCGTACTCTGAATGCTCGGAGCAGACTTTCAGGAAGGCCATAAGTGCCAACTTGCATTCCTGCGGGTCTTGCCGATCGAGAAATCTCAGCGCCTTATCGACCCTGTCGAAATGCGTTCCCTTTTCCGCTTCAGGTCGCGGTATCTCGTCCCAATGGTCGTAACGGAAAAAGGGCTGGTTGTTTAAAGGTTCCCTTCCTGCGGTGTTCAGGTTGAACCCGAGTTCCACGGAAGCGGGTACAAGTACGCGGTGGCATAGGGTTCGAGCCGAATAGGATCGAGCATTGTGTGTCTGCTGCTTGATGGAGCGAGGGTCAACGGTCTCGTCGAGTGTTCGGGCGAGGAGTGCGGTACCCAGCGCGGGGGTGTAAGTGCGTGGCGCTTCTTCCTGGCGCAGTGAGCGCGAAAGGTGCACCCACGCCTCTGGTAGCGAAGTTGCTTCCATCGCTTGCCTAAACGCCTCATCCAATGTCTGGCGGGCGATATGCGGGTCGAACCTGACTGCCATCTTTTCCCCCGGGTCGATCAGTCCTAATCCTTCAAGCGTTGGGTTCGCCGCTACCGAATCCCGCGGGCCATGTTATCCATCTGCCAGCATCGGGCCGCATCGCGCTGGTGGTGCCGAAGACCGTCGCCGCCCGGTGGCTTTGCTATCGATGGACGGCAGTTCGCCGGGGGCAGACAGGAAAGATCTCGGAAAGACTGGCCAACGTGCGCGAGAGCATGTCAACGTAGACGACCTTGCTAGAAACCCCAGGTCAGAGAGGTGATTGCTCGTGACCGTAGCCCCTGCGGGCCCCGGTTTCTCCACCACTGTCGAGGCCCTGCGACCGCGGGAGTGGCAGCTCGGCCCCGGTCAGCCGACTCTGGTCATAGACCAGTTCTCGGCCGAGGACTTCCACCTGATCGTTGATGATCGCGCGGACGTGCACGTCAGCTCCAAGGACGGCCGGTTCTACCTCGGTTGGTTTCCGCAGGGCCGACCCGGCACGGACGGCGAGGGGTGGAAGATCGCTGTCACCGGCACCGCCCAGGTCCGCGGCTACCACATGTCGTTCGACACCGAGACGCCGGCCGACATCGTCACCGCCACCGTGGCGAGGGTGCTGCAGACCTCACGCCGCCTCTGACAGCGCGGCCACCGATACATAGCGCCCGTCCTATGAGCGCTGGCGGTGCCGTAGGCCGGCCCGGCTCCACCGCCCCCGTTTCCCTCGAACCCCAGGAGGCTGTCCGTGACGTCCCCGGAGATGACCGTCGGCGATCTCATCGATCTGTTGTCCGGCTGCGACCGGAGCGCTCCGGTCCGCCAGGCCATGAACCCGTTCTTCCCGATGGCGCACCGCTTGGCGCAGGTCCTGCAGTCGGTCGACGAGACCGGCCGGACCGTTGTCTACCTCGCCGAAGGGCGGGACGAGGACGCACAGCTCGGCCACCTTCCGCCGGAGGTCGCCATCGCCCTGACGTGGCAGGGCCCCGTCCAGGCGCCCCCGCGCCGCCCTCGCCGCCGTGCCGGCGGCAACTAGACACGCACCGAGCCCTTGGAGGCGCCCCTGTACCCCGACCTTCCGCCCGACCCGTCCGCCCCGCGCGGCGGCCAGCCCGCGTTCTGGGTCGGCCCCCGGCACCTAGCCGGTGACGATGGACGCCTCTACGACGTCGTCGCCGACGCGCTCGCGGGCCTGGGCTGGACGAGCCTGACGATCGTCCGCGGACGGCACGAGCCGGACGAGGAACCGGAGGACCGCCAGGTCCTGCGCAGCACCGTCCTGCACATCAGCCCTGACGCCTTGCGCTGGGCCCAGTGGGGGCTGGCGGACGAGCCGTTCCACCTGGGTGGGCTGCCGATCGCCTGGCAGATCTCCGCCCGAGCTGAGGCGAGCAGCCCGCTTGCGCAGTGGTCGGCCTACTTCACCCGTGACGTCCCCGGCGAGGCGGTGGTCGACTTCCTCGTCGCGCTCGACGCAAGCAACCAGCCTGCTTCGACGCTCGCCGGATCCGGGCTGGTCCTTGACGCTGTCGCCGCCCACGGATGGTTCCGAGACATCGACCAACCCCAGGCGTCGGCGACGGACCCGACGTTCACCTCGCACATCAGCCTGGGAGAGGTGCCGCCCCTCATCCAGGACGGCGACCTGCGGGCCTTGTCCGCCGAGGACGACGAGACGGGACCGGCCGGGTGGCAGGCGTGGGCCGAGCCTGTGCTCGGCGCCCCGCTTCTGTGGGTGGCCTCGTTCGCCGCCAGCGTCCCGCACGACCTCGTCGCCGCTTTCGCCGCCTCCCTCAGCTCGACCGCACCGGTCCTGCGGCGGGTACTGCCCGAGGCCACCCAGGAGCGCCTCCTGCGCGCGCCGGCCATCTAACGTCCCGCGCACCCCTCTCGACGATCGCAGTCCGGCATCCTCCCAGTGGGGGGTGCCGGACTTCCTTGTTTCCCGGGCGAAGTGGCCGGTCGGGTCGTTAGTGCTTAGCCCATAACGCACTGCTGCCCCCGACCGCGACGGTCGGAGGCAGCAGCGTGACGCGCGCGCAGGTCAGCTCGTTGCCGTGGCCTTGGCGAGGGCCTTGTCGAGGTGGCGGTCGACGAGGGCCGGGGAGCCGGAGAGGACCAGCAGCAGGCTGCCGTCGCGGATCGCGGTCTGCTTGACCACGGTGCTCCGGCCCCCGGCGATGTACGTCAGAAGCAGGCTCCACTGCTCATCACCGCCGACGCTGGGCGCGGGCAGCTTCTGCGAGGTCACGTCGACCTGGGTGCCACCGGCGACGACCTGATAGGCCGGGCAGCCTGTCATGGCATCGAAGATCCGGCCGGTGCCGTCGGAGAGCTTCTTCACGCTGTCGCTGTACAGCTCCTCGGAGATCTCCGAGGAGCTGTAGCCGTAGGTGAAGTCCGCCTTCGCCTTGTGCGGGAAGGCGAGTGTGCCGCCAGTCGCCGCGTCACCGCCCAGCTCGCTCAGGGCCGGGCAGCCGAGGACGGTGACGTCATCGTGCTGGGCCGGACGCTCCGGCTGGGGAAGGTAGCCGCTGCCGAGGTCGCGCGGGTCGAGCAGGCGGGACTCGAGCGCGGCCGAGGAGAGCGCGGCCGGCTCCTGGGCGACCTCGGTCGGCTTTCCCGTATGGGAGGAGGCGGTCCGGTGCTTGGACCCGGGGGTGTCGGTGGAGCAGGCGGGCACGGCGAGGAGGGCGGCGGTGATGCCGAGTGCGGTGGTGGCGACGCGAACGCGCATGACGGAACTGACCCCTTGGTGCTAGGCGACGGGTGGTCAGTGCGGGCCCGCGGGCCCGGTGGGGTCGTAGGAGTGGTGGTCAGTGCCCGAGGTGGCGCAGGCAGTCCTCGAACGTGGCGTGCGTCGAGTCCGCCGGCCCGGAGTGCCGGTTGTACCAGGCGGTGTCGATGCGCGTCTCCAGCTGCTGGTGTCCGGCCCTGCAGCGCAGCCAGATCTCACCGCGGGTGGAGAGGATGAGCCAGTCCCGGTACGCGCCGCACTCGGCGCAGGTGGCCATCTCGCCGTCGAGGACCAGGGGCTGCTTCCACGGCATCATCTTGCCTTCGACCTGGTTGTGGCTCGGCACCCGCAGCTCCGGCGGGAGGAAGTCGTCCACGATGGCGGTCGGCTCGGCGGGCTGCGGCTCGGGCGCCGGCACTCCGATGCCGGGCGGGACCTGTCCCTGCATCTGCGCGTGCAGCTCGGCGAACCGTTTCCGAGCTTCGCTCGGCCCCTTGGCCCTGCGGCGTATTCGGTGAAACACCCTGGCGTCCTCCTCTACCTCGGCACCTCGTCCTGCGCGCTTCATGATCGTGCCCCACGCCGTCGGCGGTTTCAATTCACAACGTCCACAGTCCCTTCGGCCAGGTCAGCACGGGTGTGGCCTCTCGGCTGCCCGGGTGACGAGGAGGCCACGACGCATGTCTCGGTACGGCACAGCGGCGATCCGGGGAGCCTGCGTGCCGTCTGGTGTACTTATCGGGCCTGACGCGGTGACTCCTCTCCGCTGCGCCGCCTGCCGGGCGCGGAGGGCCTGGTCATCGCCCTGCGCGTCGCGGACCGGTTCGCTGCGGTGCTGGTCTCGGGAAGCTGGGAGGCATCGGCGGGCAGGTCGGCTGTCCGCCGCATCCGCCATACGAGCACGTCGCTGATGGAGTCCGCGGTGCCCAGTTCGCGCCGAGCGGCAACGTCGGACAGGAGGGCGGCCGGGTCGTGGCCGGCGGCTTCGGCTTCTGTGATGGTCGCGGCCAGGGCGTACCAGCCGGGTTCGGCGAGGATCTGCTCAGCCAGTTCCGGGAGCGCCTCGCGCAGCAGCGCGGTCTGCCGCTGGAGCACCGGCCGGCTCAGACGTCGGCCGCGCTGGTATAGCACACCGAGCGGCTGGGCCGAGGCGGCCTGGTAAGCGATGCGCAGGTGTTCGGCAGCTCGGGTGGCGGCCTCGGCCTGCTGGGCGTGGCCCTTCCGGGCGTGCCAGTGCGCGGTGGCGATGATCAGGAAGAACAGCATGTCGATCGCCATCGCCGTGGTGGCTCCGTCCTCACCGCGGCCGAGGGCCGGGCCGCCCTGGACGAGGTCGCGGGCGGCCTGCCGCAGGGCTCGATCGTGCCCGCGTACGGCGCGGACGTGAGAACGCGAGGCCCGTTCGAAGGCCGTTGCGGCGTCGTGCAGTTCGCGACGGGTGTGAGCGGCGGACGTCTTCGCGAGGGCGTCCAGGACCTCGCCGACCGCGGCGATGTGGGCGGCGGCGACCCCGTCCTCGCCGTGGTCGACGACGAGCACGGCCTGCCACACGGCCGATGCCGTGCCGCGGCGCGCGGAGGCCGGACTGCCCGGCCCCGTACGAATCGCTTCCTCCCGCCGGGCCGCAGGGACATCCTGCGCATCACCGGACCACCGCTCGCGGATGCGAGGCAAGGACAGGTCGGGAGCGAGGCGCGCGCCGGGGTAGAACACCGGCTCGCCGTCCTTGTTCAGGTCGTCGGGCAGGGCGACCTTGTATCCGAGCAGGTCACCGGAGGGCGCGGCGCGCTTGCGGATGAGGAGGCCGGCGGCGGCGAGGCGGTCGAAGAACTCCTCGTCGCTTCTCGCGCCGGCCACCGCACGCCGCACGGATTCCCGCAGTTCCTCGCGGGCGGTGCGCTCGCGGCCCTGGCGCTGGGCCTTGTGGCGCTCGGCGCTGGTCGGTCGTTGCGCCGCGGTCCCGTCCCCGGTGCTGAGCTGCTTGAGCCCGTACTCGGCTTCGATCAGGCGGGCTTCGGCCTGGGATCGCTTGGCGTCGTTGTTGAGTCGGGGGCGCCGGCCGTCTTCGCGGACGAGCGTGGCGATGATGTGGATGTGGTCGTCGGCGTGGCGCACGGCTGCCCAGCGGCATCCCGCCTCGTCGGCGGCCGGAGCGATGCCGGTCGCGGCGACCATGCGTCGGGCGATCTCCCCCCATTGCTCGTCGGAGAGAACCGGGTCGTCGGGTGTGGCCCGGACGGATAGGTGCCAGACGTGCTTGGCCGGGCGGCGCGACTCCGCGAGCGTCTGGACGGGCTGGTCCAGGAGCTGCTGCAACTGTCTCTTCGTAGCTTGAGGATCGCGACCGGGGTCGGGAGCGAAGCTGTCCCATGCCGCCACGAGATGCGGATCGACGTGCTCCTCATGGGTCCCTTTGCCGTAGAGGTAGATGAGCAGGCCAAACGTGTTCGAGCCACGCTTGTGGACGCGAGGGATCAACCGGTTCGCCTTTCGGTGTCGAGGTAGTGCTGGATGAAGGCGTCCACGCGCTGGGTGGCGCGCTGGACGGCGCCGAGTACGGCTTCGGCGTAGGGGACGTCGGCACCGGAGTTGGCGGCCTTAGCTACCTGGTTGACGTTGTTGCCGATGTGGCCGAGGTGCCGGCGCACAGCGAAGAGCTCGTTGTGGACTTCTCGTTGGGCGGCGATTTCCGCCGCCGTACGGTCGAGATCGTGGGCGGCTGCGAGAGCGGCGTGGGCGAGGAAACTGGCGACGCTCATGTGGCACACGGCGGCTGCACGAGCTAGGAGTTGGTACTCGTCGTCGTTCATGCGGCAGCTGGGCTGGCGCATGCGCTTGTTCTCGTCGCGCAGGCGCTCACGCTGTTGCACATGCGGCTTTGAAGGGGCGGTGTGCGTGCAGTGCGCACTGTGGCAGGCGTGCTGGTCCTGCCCCTCGGGATGCGAGCCGCCCTCGGTCGCATCCTCACGGATCGGCGCCCCCCGGTGCCGTTCCGCTCCCGCCACTCCAGGGGCGGGGGACGCAAGAGCATTGCTCCCCTCGGGAGCAATGCTCTTGCGATAACTTGCTCGCCCCGAGACCGAGTTGGAGCCGGAATCAGGTTCCGGGGTGGTGCCGTTCTTGGGCGCGTTCGTCATCGGGATTCGGGCCTCGTAGAGCGGGTGCGTTGCTGGATGGTTGCGGCCAGCGCGAGGACATCGGCTGGGCTGGCAAGGACGCGAACCGGTCTGTTGGGACGGTCCTGGACGAGCCACTGCCCGGTCGGCGTGAGGACGACGGCGTGGAGGAGTTGCCGGCGGACCAAGACGTCCGCCCAGGCACCGGCTTCGGCGGTGGTGGGCCCGGAAAAGCGAGGGGGACGAGGAATCATGGCGTACCTCCTAAGCGGGGCGGTGGCCCGGCGTGGAGCCGGGCCACCTTTACGGATACGGGCTTTGAGCTGGGATTTGCCGGCTCAGCCGCACTCGGGGCAGCGCCCGACGTGGCTGTTGAGCGCGCGAGCCATCCGCTGTTTCGCCGAGGCAGCCTGCTTCGCACTGGACTTCGCCGCCGGCCTGCCCGCATGCCGCTCGGAGTGAGCGAGCATGAATCCGATCTCGCGCTCGTACTCCGCGCGGACCGTCTTGAACTGGTGGCAGGTCTTCATCGGGCGGTGCTCCTCGTCGTCTTGATGTCCGCGTTCCGCAGCTCCTGGAGGACCAGGCCGAGTCGGTCGTTACCGACACCCGTCAGGCCCTGGCGGCGGATGATTTCGCGCAGCTGCACTCGGGTGATCGCGCCGTTGCCGTCCCGTTCGAGCAGAGCCGGCACATGGGGACGCACCTCACGGACAAGCTGGCGCTCGGATTCACCCAGCTCGCGTGCCTGGCGCTCCGTCTGCGAGCGGGACCGTGCACGCCGGTCCTTGTTCTTCGACCGGGTCGTCCTGGCCGGCTTCCGGCGAAGCGGGACCTTGTGACCTCGGTCCTGGGTGGTGTCGGTCCCGGACTGTGGGGCGGTCGGTCCTCGGTCCTGGGTGGTGTCGGTCCCGGACTGTGGGGCGGTCGGTCCTCGGTCCTGGGTGGTGTCGGTCCCGGACTGTGGGGCGGTCGGTCCTCGGTCCTGGGTGGTGTCGGTCCCGGACTGCGGGGTTGCCGGTCCCCGGCCCTCGGGGGTCGCGGTCCTCGTCTGCGCGATGCCCGGTCCCCGATGATCCGGGTCCTGAGCTGCTACTTCTCGCGTGCTGTGGCCGGTCCTCATGGCCGCTGCGTCCCGAGCTGCGGCTTCCGGTCCGGCGAGTTCGGTCCCTGGGACCGCACCGTCTTCAGAGGGCTTGGTCCCCGCGGGCGTTCCCGATTCGTCGCCCCCGGTCCTTACGCCGACCTCGGCTTCCGGGTCGGCCTTCTCGGGGACCGGTCCCCGAGGAGCCCTCGGTCCTCGGTCCCGGACCGGCTCGTCGGAACCGTCGGAAGTGGGGACGAGGACCGGCACAGTCGACGTCGGCTGTGCGGGGACCGTGGCCGTCGATGCGCTGCTGTGCGCCGGGGACCAGGGAGAGGGGAGCGGGACCGTGGCGAGCGCCAGCGCGTGTCGCCGGGCGGCGAGCTGGTCGAGCAGCTGCGCCCGCTGGAGAGGGTCGGTGCCGACCGAAGCCCTGCCGACCGCCTTTGACAGGCGTCGCGTCAGCCGCCGGCCGCGACGGCTCTGCTGCTGCTCGGGTGTGCGCTCGGCGAGGCGGGCGGCGAGGGTGACCGCACGGGCGGTGGCCCGGTCCCGGGTGATCTGCGCGGCGTCACGGTCCCGTGCGGCGATGCCCAGGCGGGACAGCAGCCGCTCGCGTGCCTCCCGGCCCAGGACGGCGAGCAGTCCGTTGGAGGCTGCACCCGGGGTGCGCAGGCGCAGCTCGATGCCCATGGCCAGGTGCCACAGCATCGCCGCCATGACCGGGCCGACGAAGGCGCGGACCGTGCCTCCGACGGGGCCGCTCTCGGCATAGGCGGGGATCACCTGCACCGTGGTGATCACCCAGACCAGCGTGCCCGGCAGGCCGGGAGCGCCCTGGACGGCCAGATTCTGCCGTGCCATCAGCGCGGTGGCGAACAGGGCGAGTTCGGCGGCGGCGAACATGCCGGCACGCTCGGCGGTGCCGGCCATGTCGAGGTAGTCGGCCGCGAAGCGCCAGCTGGTGTCGGCGCTGTAGGCGGTGCAGCCCAGGGCGGCGACGGCGGCGACCTTGACCGCCGGGCCGCCGAGACGTTTCTGCGAGCGGGCCCCCCGGCGCCGGATGGCCCAGGCGGTCAGCACGAGCGCGAGGGCGGCGGGCACGACGGCGGCGAGGAGGAGAGGGAGGTCCGAGGTAGCACCGAAGGCGAGGACAGGGTGGGTCATGCTGCCTTTCCGAGAGGGGCGCGCGCCGGGGTCGACGCCGCCGGGCGGCCTGTCGGCTGCTGAGTGCCGGGAGCTGTGGGCGCGGTGGTGCCCTTGGCCTTGGAGGTCTTCTTCCGCTTCTTCTTGGAGCGGGGCACGCCGTAGTTGCGGTCGCGGTCGAAGACCTTGTTGGCCGCTTGCCGGAGCAGGTCGCGGGCGTGCTTGTGGCTGATCTGCAGGGCGGCGGCGAGCCGGTCGGGCTGCCAGCCCCGGACGTATGCGTGGTCGATGGCCACCTGCCGCTCGGCTTCCGTCAGGTGCACGTCGCGTCCCTGGAAGAAGGCGGTCACACGTCGGTAGTCCAGGCGCCGGTGCAGGTTGTCGTGCAGCGGGCGCCGCTCGGCTTCGGTGAGCCCGCCCCAGACGCCCTCCTTGAGGACGTTCTCCAGGGCGAAGTCCAGGCACGCGCGGCGTACGGGGCACCAGCCGCACAGCTCCTTCGCCTCCGCGATCTCCTCGTGATCCCGAGGGCCGGGGAAGAACACGGCGTCGGCGTCCTCGACGTCCATGCCGTGGCAGGCTCCGCGAACGTGCCAGCTGGTGTCTCCGATGCCGCGCAGGCCGGTGGCCGGCGCGTCATGGGTGGTGATGTGGCGCAAGGCGAGTCTCCGATGTGCTGCCACACCGGCCGGCTAGCGCAGTGCTCGGCGGGTGCGGCGTCGGGTGCCGGCTGCGGCGCGTGGGCGTGCGCCGCAGCCGGTGCGGGACGGTGAGGTTGCGGCGGTGCAGCGGACGGGATGCACGCGCCGGAGGCGCCGGTCAGGCCAGGGCGGGCTGCTGGGCCTGCTGGGCGGCGAGGTCCACACGGCCGGGGTGCGGGGTGGCGCGCGGCGTGATGGCGCGTACTCCGTCGTTGGGGCCGATCCGGCGGCGCCGGCATGGCTCGCCGACCGGGGCCAGGCACCACTCGCACCGCACGCTCAGTGCGTCAGGCAGCCCCTGCGCGACGGCG
The DNA here is from genome assembly GCF_026242095.1 of Streptomyces sp. NEAU-W12. NCBI lineage: Bacteria > Bacillati > Actinomycetota > Actinomycetes > Kitasatosporales > Streptomycetaceae > Streptomyces > Streptomyces sp. NEAU-W12. The sequence continues at coordinate 101,005 of NZ_JAPJDM010000005.1, read as the reverse complement.
GCTTCGCGTGCTGCCCGGGCAGGCCGGAACGGTGCGAGAGCGGCTCGGGCGGCGGGTGGTATGCAGGAGCCGATCTGCTCCAGTCGAGCCTGCAGCCTCGGGTTGATCTCCTCCTGGCCGCTGGTGATGGCCCGGGCCTGTGCGGGTTGCGCTATGCCGTTGGCGACGGCGCGGCGGGTGCCGACCAGCTCGGCGGTCCAGGCGGCCTGGTCGTCCGGGTCCGCGGACGGTGTGGGGTCGGAGTGGAGGGCCAGGCGGTTGCGCCGGTAGCTCTCCCAGGGGCGGACCACGTCCGCGGGCTGGATCTGGTACGGCGAGGCGCGGTAGTGCTGGCGGACGGCGACGCGGGCGTCCCAGCCATGCGGGGTGGCCATCGGCACGTCACCGAGCAGCTCGTTCCACTGCGCGAGCTGGTCGCGGGCCTCGCCCTCGTCGGTGCGGATGCTGCGGGGGTCGAGCCTGCCGATGTAGGCCAGCAGGGCAGCGATTTCACGGCGGTCCACGGTCAGCCCTCCGTTCCGGTCGGCTCGTCCAGGGCGGCGAGAAGGGCAGCGGTGTGCTTCTCGGCCCGCGTCATGCCACCGGGCGCGGCGGAGTTCTGGCCGGGCACGGCGTAGAGGTTCGGGCGGCTGGGGGCGTGCTCCCGGGTGATCCAGGCTCGCCAGTCGGCCGCCCAGGCTTCCGCCGGCCTCGGAGCATGGCCTGCTCGATGTGCACGCCACTTCGCGTCGGCGGCCTGCAGGCCCTGCTCGCCGAGGCGGTCGAGGTGTCCCTGCTGGCGGGCCCAGGTGTGGGTGGCGGGGTCGACCTGCCACTCGGCAGCCGAGGTGACAGCAGCACCACCACTGCTGTACCTCCGGTTCAAATCAGGTTCACTACGGTTCTGTGTGCCGGTGGCCGGTACATCGCTGTGCCGGTGGCCGGTACGCCGCTGTGCCGGTTTCCGCCTGGGCCTGCCGGTTTCCGGTACTGCCGGTTTCCGGACCCTCGCGGGGGATTCCGGCACCTCACGCGGGCGGATTCCGTACCGCCGCAGGGCCGACAGCCGGAGCTTGGCAGGGCCGACGGGCTCGTCCGGCACCGCCGTGCCGCCCGCTTCCTCCCGCTGCTCGCGCAGCGCCTGGGCGACCGCTTCGGCGGCGAGCGGCAGGCGGTAGACCGTGCTGCGTTGCGGGCCCACCAGGTCGTCGAGCTGTTCCAGCTCGCCGGCGAGGACGAGGCGCTCGACGGCTTCGCGCACCGTGGAGACCGAGGCGTTCGTGCGCTTGGCCAGGCTGGACAGCGAGGCCCAGGAGATGCACTGCTCGTCGGCCACCCGGTCGGCGATCGACAGCAGGACCAGCCGTGCGGCCCCTCGGCTGGTGCTGTGCTCCCACACCCATTCGCGGGCTTCGCTGCTCATCGGCCGCTCCCGGCAAGCGGGCGGGCGGGGCGGCTCGCGGGGGCCAGGGTGGTGTTGTCCGGCTCGGGGGGCTGAGGCGCCGAGGCGGAGCTAGCTGCCGTGCAGGCCGGACGGTAGGGCCTTTTGCGCAGGGCGGAGCGCATGCAAGAATCTCCTTTGGTGTTGCCACGCTGAGACGCCCCGTGGAAGGGATCAGCGTGGTGATGGTGGCGATCTCCGCCCTTGCCGGGGCGGTACAGCCGTTAGGCGTCCGGCGTCCGGGAGTTGCAGCTCTCGGGCGCCGTCGCTGTGTCCTGGGGCCTATGAGGTCCGGAGGTTGTGCACGTCATTGCTCCTGTGCTCGTCCGTGCGGGCGCTCTGCCCGGCGGGGGACGACGAACATACGCACGGCTCCGCGTCAAGGTCCAGAGTTGGTTCTTAAACCCTGTAGAAGTCGCGTGAGCTGCTGCGACGGGGGTGGAGCGAGCATGGGCGAGTCCTAGCGCGTACGTAGGTCACGACGGCCGGGCAAGGAGCGCGTACCGCACCCTGCTGGCGTCGCAACACTTCAGTGAAGCTGTGATCGAGAACCTACGCCAGAGTGATCCCAGTCTGTCAACACTGAAGTGAAGCGTCTCGGTCTTTGGCCCTGGGAACTACACTGCAGTACAGTCCGGAGTCGGCGTCTAGATGAGAGGAGTCGGTGATGGTGGAGTCCAGCGGGCCGGCGGAGGCGCCCGGCGGCGCGGCCGACGCTCGGCGCTCATTCGCCGACAAGCTCAACCACCTATTCGAGACCAAGAAGAACCCGGAGACCGGCAAGCGCTACACCAACGCCGAGGTCGCCCGGGCGATCTCCGTGTCTGAGAGCGCGATCTCACAGCTGCGGACCGGCGCGAAGCCCAACCCCACCTACACGACGGTGGAACGACTTGCCGGCCACTTCCACGTCAAGGAGCAGTACTTCTTCTCGGACTATGACGCCGAGGAGGCCGAGAGGGTGCGTGCTTCCTTGGAACTCATCGAGGCCGTAGCCGACAGCGACGTGCGCGGCCTTGCGCTTAGAGCCAACGGCCTCTCGGCGGACAGCTTGCGGGTGATCACGGATGTGATCAATCAGGCGCGACGGTGGGAAGGGCTCGACAAGCCCGGGCAGTGATGTGACCTCTCTCACTCGCTGGGCGGATTTGACTGGTATGCCGTGCATGGTCCTTCAAGATCGCCTTGGGCAACCATCAGGACGTATGTAAAGCTCCGCACGAACCACGCGGAATGGTGGGTTCCGGTTAGCGCAGGCCGGGTCAGCGCTCATTCGGGGGCTACAGCAAGGATCTCGTCCATGTTCAAGCGGCATTTCGCGCGCAGAGAGGCGCAGCTGAGGCGACTGTGTGAGGAGCAGTTGCGGGGGATCGAGATATCCGATCCCTACGCGGTGGATGAAATATGCCGGCAGCTCGCCATCAGGCGTGGCCGCCCCCTGCACCTCCACGAATTGCCTGAGACCGGAGGGGCCAACGCTCCCTGCGGAATGGTTCTCTCGTTCGACCACGGGGATTACGTCTTTCACGTCGCGGCTACCAGCGAGCGGCATCGTGCGCAAATCGTGCGCCACGAGCTAGCGCACCTGCTGCTCGGGCACGCCGGGAACAACGAGAGCGTCGTCACGTCTCTACTGGGAGTCCTCCCTGACGGGGTCGACCCCTCTGCCGTGCTCTCCGCTCTCGGCCGGACGAGCTACGACAGCGAGACCGAGTACGACGCCGAAATGGCCGCCTCCTGCCTGGGAGAACTCTTTCACGATCTTGCCCACTCGGGCCGGGAACGCGGTCGGTCCGGTGCCGTGGCGCGGCTCGACGACGCCCTGGTCCACCCACGGAGGAACCGCCGCTCATGAGTACATCCACCTTCATCGCCGGCGTCCTCTGGCTGGTGGCGCTGTGGCGACTGCCGTCCCTCCGGCACTCTCGCAAGCAGCGAAGCCTGGCGCTGACCCTGGTGGCTCTCGCGGCTGCCATGACGTTCGAGGTTCCGCAGGTCAAAGAGGCAGTCGATGCCGCCGTCGGCCCAGACGCCAGGCTGTCGCCGCTGCTGAAGCACCTGCTCGGCGTTACCTCGGCGGCATATCTGCTCGACTTCGTCATCGCAGTCGTTCGACCGCAGGGCCTGGCAAGTCGCACCCGGCTGGTGGCCGCCGGCGTGACGTTGCCCCTCATGCTCGCCTTCTACGCCCTGGCCAACTGGACGTCAGGAGGGCCCGTCAGGCTTGGGGAGGGCCGTGGCGCCCTCTTTCCCGTCCTCTACATGACGGTCTTCACGCTGTACATCGGCATCGCCATGGTCGTCGCTACATGGCTGTTCCTCGGCGGCGTACGCCACAGCCGGACTCTCCTGGGGAAGGCCGGCCTCGGATTTCTGGGCTTGGGAACCCTGCTCGGAAGCCTGTACGCCCTCCAGCGCATCGTCTTCGTGACGGTTCAGCTCGCCTCCGGCACCAGCTATCCAGCCTTGGAGAACCTTCTCTCCACAACGCTCAAGCAAGCCACCGTCCTGTCGGTCGCAGTCGGCGTCTGCTTGCCTCCTCTCTCCGTCGCCGTGGAATACGTCGCCGCGTGGAGCACCCTGCGGAAACTGCGTCCGCTCTGGGTGCAGCTCACGGAAGCAGCCCCGTATGTGGTGCTGGCGACATCTGTAGGCAGGTGGCGTGTCCGCTTCCGGCTGGAGCGGTGCGTCATCGAGATCGAGGATGCCTGCCTGGCGCTTCGCGAGTACGTGTCAGTCGACATGCACACAAAGGCCCGGAGATTCGTCCGTCAGGAAGGGGTCGCTGCGCAACTCTCTGACGCAGTGGCGGAAGCCTGCTGGTTGCGTGCAGCCGTCCAGAGCGCACGAAATGGGGAACGGCTGCGGGGAGTTGAATATCCACCCCTCGGCGTCACTGGCCGAGACAGAGCGAGCGAACTGTCATGGTTGCGCACCGTTGCCCGCGCGTACCTCTCCTCGCCAGTCGTTTCCGAGTTCGTCCGGCAAGAACATTCGTCCATTTCCCGCGAGCAGGGCGCTTCGGAAAGGATCTCCTCAAATGACAACTGATGTCCGCCCCAGCGAGTCGCGGCTGGCCCGCCGCATAACAGACTGGCTTGAGCCGAAGAACTGGATCATCGCTGTCACGCTGCTGGTCGGCTGGCACACCGCACAATGGACAGGTGTTGCCTGGGGTGTGGTCGGCGCCCTCTTCGCGGCCGTCATCCCGATCACCTTCATCAAGTACGGCATTCGCAAGGGTCACTGGGGCGACAGACACGTCGGAGCGAAGCCAGCACGGCTAGTCGTGATGGCCGTCATCCTGCTCTCAGTAGCCACCGGCATCGTCCTGATGCTTGTCGCGGGGGCGCCGCGCACCATGGTTGCCCTCATCGTCTCGATGCTCGTGACGCTCGCGATTCTCACCGCGATCACCTTCGCCTGGAAGATCTCCGTCCACCAGGCCGTGTCCGCAGGTGCCTGCGCAATGCTCGTGCAGACCTACGGCCCGTGGATGGCCCTTGGCTTCCTGTTGGTCGTCGTCGTCGGCTGGTCCCGCGTCGAGCTGCGGGACCACACACGCAACCAAGTGATCGCAGGCACCATCCTCGGCACCATCGTGGCCGCAGCCGTCTTCCACCTGGCACGCTGATCCGAGGGAGGGGCGTGGTAGAGGGCGACAGCTACGCCTCTCAGGTATCTCACACCCGACTTCCGGGCCCCCGCATCCCCGAGCGCGGGGGGCCGGCAGGATCGGGTTTCAGTGCTCGTAGGACCAGGCCCGTCCGGTCTGCCGGTACTCGGTCACGGAGATGGGCTGCACTCCGGGGCGCATCCGGGCGGTGTACAGGTGGCCGTCGAGGTGGTCGATCTCGTGTTGGACCAGACGGGCGAGGCCGCGTTCGTAGTCAGTGGTCACGGTCGTCCCGTCGAGTGTCGTGGTCTCGACCGTGATCCGGAGGGGGCGAGGGACGAGGCCGCGTACGTCGAAGAAGCTCAGGCATCCCTCGTACTGGTCGTCGGTCTCCTGTGAGGCGGCGATGACCTGGGGGTTGAGCAGTACGATCGCGCCCGCTCCTGGCTCGGCGGGCTGGACGACGGCCGCGGCCCGGCCGATGCCGATCTGTGGGGCTGCGATGCCCATGCCCTTGGCGAACGTGTGGACGCCTGCGATGCGCTCCATGGAGGTGAACAGGCTCTCCACGGCTTGCTCGGCGGCCTCACGTTCGGCAGGGAGTGAGAAGGGGCGTGCTGGCTCGGCAAGGACGGAGGCGCCTTCCTGGACTACGCCGAGGTTGCGCATCTGCTCGCTGGGCTGCACCTCGTTCACGAGAACTCCTGTTGATTCGCGTCGTGTTCGCACGGCCAACCGCGGTTGCAGCGGACATACGACGGGGTGCGCCGCTCGGGGTGCCGGTCATGCGGGCCAGGCGTTAGCTCGGCAGCTATCGTGGCGTTGCCAGACATCCGCTGCGACTGTTGAAGCGTCCCGTATGGCCTGAGCCAGAGGGTCGGGGATGCTGCCTCGTCCGAGGCCGGCGGAGGCGACTGCAGTGGAGAGCGTTCTGAGCTCGTCCTGGCTCAGCCCTTCGCGGCACACAGGGTGGGCCAGGACGTCTCGGGCGATGTACCCGTCGGGATGCGTCGTCGCTTCGCTGGTGAGGCGGCGCATCATTTCGGCTTGTCGGGGCCCCGGGGAGAGGTCGAGCACAACTAGTCCTACACGAGAGCGGAAGACGGCAAGGTCGGGGGCCGAGTCGAGAGCCAGGTAGTGCTGCACCATCTTGTTGATCGGCTCGACTGGCTGCTCGTCGGCTGCCCTGTGGCAGAGGACGGCAAGGGCTGCCGCGACGGCGTGCTCCCATGGCTCCACCAGGGTGCTCTCGTGTAGGAACTTCAACGCATCGCTGGGCTGCTCGCCGAGGCAGCGGACGAGCACCTCGACTTGGCGCCCGTCGAAGAGGCGCTGTCCCACGCCCCGGTGTTGCCTACTGTGCGCCCGGGCGTAGTCCCATTCACCTGCTGCGACGAGGGCACGGGTTCCGTCGCCGAGGAGTACGGCCCACAGCCATTGGCATACCTGTTGATGGTCGGAAGCCGACTTCGTGAGGCGCTGGAAGGACGTGGCGCGGCCGTCGATGACCGCTTCCGACTTCGATCTGACTGCTCGGTTCAGGGAATCGAGCAGATGATACGCGCCAGTCCCGTCACCGTCGCGGATGCGCAGTCGGGCCAGGTTGACCAGGGGTTCCAGGGCGTACCGGGCGTCCTGCGCGCCCAAGGGCTGGGCGCGCAGGACGGCCTCGGCGTGACGCCAGCACAGAGAGCGTGCCAGGTCCGGCATGCCGCAGTCGCTCGCGATCAACGCCGCCTTGTTCAGGGCAACGGTCGCGGAGGTCACGTTGCCGTCGCGCTCGGCGGCGGCAGCGAGGTCGGTGATCTCGCGGACCCGTTCAGCAAGGGGCGGGCACGCTGGACGTGGACGGGCAACGAGCGGGAACCGCTTCGCTATCTGGCTGACGTCCATGTCACTGCCATTCGATGACGATGCGGTTCAGCGGGTTGTCGAAGGCGAAGCGGCCGGGCTTCGGGGCGAGCGGGGTCGCGTCGAGTGGTTGGATTTCGAACCCGACGTCGAGCGCCCGGAAGCCCTGGTTCCAGGTGCGGACCTGGTCCGCGACGTCCGAGGCGAGGGCTTCGGCGTCAGGGCCGTGGCCGATGACGCCGAACTCGTACAGGCTGGCGCCATCGGGGGCCTTCTTCGCGTAGGGGCGCCGGGTGAGGTAGGTGAGCGTGCCACCCTCGAAGACCGCGGTCGAGGACGGGTAGGGCGCGGTGACCAGGCCCTTCTCGATGGCCTCGTTGTTGGCGGGCATCCGGCTCAGGCCGTTCGGCATGGCGCAGGCGAGCCACAGCTCCAGGTACTCCGCCGATTCCGGGCCCCGGAAGGTGACGTCCGTCCACGCCTCGGCGCGCGGCTGGCGGAAGATGTCGCGCAGGGCGTCCGCGTCGACCTTCTGGTCTCCGTTGGTGACGAGCGTGACGGTGTTGTCGGTGTCCAGGGGAACGAAGACGCGCGGGTCGTCGGCGATGCCCCTGCGCAGCGGCATGAACGTGTTCATCTGGCTGCCGACGCTGCGCCAGGCTCCGTCCTGGTTCTCGAAGGCGATCGAGCGGGAGACGCTGCCGCGCAGGCGTAGTGGCGTGAGGAGTCGTCCGCCGGGGGCGAGCTGGTCGAGCCAGGCGTGCGGAACGCCGTGGGCGCCGACGGTGGCTTCGATCCGGTCGTACGGCGCGTTGGAGGCGTGGCCCACGGCTCCGTCTCCGAGGACCACTTCGACGTTGTGGATGCCGGCGGCGGCCAGCCCGCCGCGCGCTCCGTCCACGATGTCCTCGTCCACGTCGATCGTGGTGACGTGTCCCGTCTCGCCGACGAGGTAGCCGAGGAGTCCGGCGTTGAAGCCGGTGCCGGCCCCCAGCTCCAGGATCTTCTGGCCGGGCTGGACGTCGAGTTGTTCCAGCATCATGGCGACGATGTCGGGCTGGGAGGCGCAGCTGATGGAGCGGCCGGATCCGTCGAACTTCGTGTCCACGGGTGTGTTGCCGTACGCCTTTTCCAGGGGGGCGTTGGGGACGAAGAGGTGGCGGGGTACGGTCCGCATGGCCTCCTCCACCCGGGGCGTGCGCACGCACCCGGTCTCGACCAGGTGGTCGATCAGCTGGGCGCGCAGACGGTCTGCGGAGGGGGCTTCGATGGTGTCACTGTTCACCCCGTTGACCGTAGTGCTCGCCGTCCCCTCAGCTCGGGTGGACGCGGTGTTGTCGCTCGTTCCCATGACTACCTCTTTCGCGAGTGTTGACAAGGTGCGCTGGTCCTGGGCGGGGAGGCCCAGGCGGTTGAAGTGGAAGATGCCGTGGTGGGCGATCACGGCCCGCAACCCTCGTTCCAGGCGGCCCTGACGGTTGAGGTCTGCGAGCTGCTGGCCAAACCACTCGAACGTGGCTATCCACTCGGCCAGCGGCGCGAGTCGGCCCTGGGTGACGCTGCGGCTGGTGGTGCTGACGTCGACGGTCATCAACCGGTGGACAGCGGCCCGGTGACGTTGCGGACTGCAGACCTCGTCGCCGGGGCGCTCGGCCGCGATCCTCGCCCAGACGTCGCCCTGCTCGTACCAGTCGAGACCCGCCGCGCGCATCGCCACGCTGAGCAGGAGCACCGCCAGCTCGCGGCGGCCGAGCTGGGGACCGGTGACTGCCTGCTGGCGGGCCGCCTCCTCCAGCAGGTGACGGCTGTCGTAGTGGAACAGGGTGTGGGCGATCTTCATCGCGGCGGGGCCGCCGAAGGCTGTCTCTTCCGGCTCGTAGATGCCTCGCGTCCAGGAAGCGAGGACGCCGGCGTCGACCAGCTCGTCCAGGGCAGCGTCCAGGGCCTTCGCCGTGTCCGGGCCCGCGGCCCGGTATCGCAACCGCCACCAGGGGAACTTTCGCAGGAATGACCACTGGGCCAGTTCCGACTCCCGGGCGATCAGCACTGGGAGCAGATGCTCCACGGCGGTGGCCTCCGCGCGGCTCCAGTCGGTGAACCGGATGAGGCGTTGCGGCCATTCGTCCGCTGCCATGTTTCCTCTTCTCGTCGGCTAGTTGATCAGGAAGCAGGTGTCCCACCCGGACGCGGACGGCGTTCCGGTGTGGAAGGAGTGCAGGGCGAGGGCGGTGCCGGCGGCGCCTTCGAGGAGTCCGATGTCGCCGCCGCCGGGAGGGTTGATCAGGGAGTCCGCCAGGGCGCCGGGCGTGGTGTCGGTGATTGGTGCCAGGAGCCGGGGCAGGCATTCGGTGAGGCCGGGAGTGAGGGCGTCGGTGGCAGCGAGTTGTGTGATGTGCGCCAGGCCGGCGAAGCCGTGGCACAGGGAGACGTCCACGGTCGCGTCGAGTTGTCCGGGGTCGGTCATGGCGCGCAGGAGGGCGAATTCGGCGGCGTGTTGGCGCGCCGGGTCCTTGAGGGCGAGGGCGGCGAGCTGCTGGGCGCGGGCGAATCCGGCGGTGCCGTAGCACCAGGACGGCCGGGATGGTCCGGGGCCGATCGTGCCGGAGCGTAGTTGCTCACGGGTGATCCAGTACGGCCACCACGGGCCGGCGGGGCCGTCCTGCTGCCAGTGGTCGAGCCAGGCCAGGATGCGGGTGATCGCGTCGAGGTGGCCCTCGACGGTGACGCTGCGGCGGGCTGCGAGGGAGAGCACAGCGAGGGGGCCGCCGATGCCGTGGGCGACGCCGTTGTTGGCGTGCCCTTCCGGATACTCCGGGGAGGTCGTGCCGGAGGGAGCTAGGGAGCTCCACCAGCCGGGCAGAACTTCCCCGTCGTGCTTGACCGGCTCGGTCAGGCGGACCAGGTAGGTCAGGATCTCGCGGACGACGTCGGTATGGACGTCGCGGTGCAGCAGGAGCCCGCCCAGCCCGCTCAGGCCGCGGATCGCGTCGAACTCCGCCAGCGCGGGCATCTCGCCGCGGTCCATGCGTGCGTGGGCGTCCGCGAGCCGGTCCCGGATCGCCTTCGTGACGTACCGGTCGAGGGTGTCCAGGGCGCGGGCGTAGCGTCCGGGGCGGTCGGCGGCGGCGTGCAGGGCGAAGGCGAGCGCGGGCGCCCCGTAGTAGAGGTGGCTGTCCGGGCCGCCGACAGCGGGTTCGGCTGCGGCGCAGGCGAGCCAGTCGTGGGCGCGCTGCCACGGCCCCTGGTCGGTGCGGGCCCGCTCGATGTGCAGCAGGGCGACACCGGCTGCGCCGTGCGCGAGCGACTGCGGCCACCAGCCCTGGCGGTGATGCAGCTCCCGTACGTCCTGCGGCGAGGCAAGCCGCTCGGCGATCGTGTCGGCGGCTGCCCGCGCGCTTTCACGCAGATTCATGGTGATCTCCTCGGTGAGTCCAGGCCATGGCGGCGGCGTGGGCCAGCCGTACGCACATCCGCTCGTCGTCCTTGTCGATGCCGGCGGCGCGGATGTGGTGGGCGTGCAGGAGCGAGTCGAGAACGAGGTCTAGGTCTATGCCACCGAACGCGTCCAGCTTCTGCCGGTAGCGGGCCAGGGCCGCGTCGCGCTCGCTCCAGGCGCTGGCGATGGCGTCGCCGCCGGGAGCCGCGCGCAGGGCCGCCCAGCCGTCGGCTGGGTCGGCTAGGCGCAGCGCCTGACCGCGCACGGTCCGGTCCATAGGGCGCGGGTCGGTGATCCGGCTGTGGGCGATCAGCCAGTTCATGCCGGCTGCGGTGCTGCCGGTGAAGGCGGCGGCGACGGAGACGAAGTTCGCTGCGGCGAGGACCTGTTGGTGCGGACGGGAGCTTTGGGCGAACTGGACGGCCAGGGCTCGGGAGTCAGCGGCGAAGACGTCCTCGGCCAGGCTCATCAGCGGCCCGGGGCCCCACCGGCCGGTCTCCGGGTAGGAGGTCGCGAACTGCATGTCGGTGAGGAGCCCGGCACGGCGCAGTCCGTTCGCCCAGGCGCTCACGCGTTGTGCGGTGAGGGCGAAGTCCTGCTCGCTGGGGACCGCGATGCGCAGGCGCAGGTGCCAGCGGGGATCGCGGTAGCGCATGTACCACCAGGTCGGCGGCTCGTTCCACTGGCCGAGCAGCGCGGGCAGGTGGTCGGCAAGGATCTCGGGCTGCCGTTCGACGTGCCCGTACAGCTTGACCAGCAGCCGGGAGGCGGTGCCCGGAAGGTGGCCGTGGTCGCGGGTGACGAGTCGGTCGGCGGTGACGGGAGGGACGGCCGGCCACTGCGGCGGGTGGACAGCCGTCATCGGGGCGATGATCTCGTGGGCCCGTCCGTCGAACCAGCCCCTGTCGGATTCCGCTTCCGTCAAGATCACAGATTCGTGGGTGTCCAGGTGGGCGCGCAGCAGCGCGAGGTGCGCGCGCTCGGAGAGGTCCAGCGGCAGAAGCTGGTCGCCCTCGGCCAGCGCGACTTCGTCCGGAACTCGGCGGCGTGCGCGCCACTCGTCGGCCGCCTTGTGCCATTCCCCCCAGGAGGCGCGGCGGTCGGGCAGCTCCGACCGGTTCAGTCGCCACCTCGCCGGAGAGAGGATCGCGCGGCCGTAGCGCACCCGCGGCAGGTACGGCAGTGCGGTAGCGGACGCCCAGGGGAAGACGGTCAGGACGGCGGTCTGGGCCCGGCTGATCTCGGTGAGGAAGCGTGCGAGCGGCGGCGTGTGGCCGCGCAGGTCCAGCGCGTGCAGCGTCATGGGGTCCAGCAGGCAGGCGCGGGAGAGGGAGACGAGGTAGAGCCTGCGGCGGTCGCAGCCCACGGCGAGGTCGTCGAGCGGGATGGTGCGCGCGTCGACCGGACGGTGCTCCGCCAGGCTGATGACGGCCGGCAGGAGTTCTGTAACGCGGGTGACGTTGGTGTCGCCCCGGTCGAGTGGGGTGAAGGAGACCTGCGTGGGCACCGCGCCGGGCGTGTTGACCGGCAGCTCTTCCAGCATGACGGCCACGCGGGCCTGATCGTCTGATGCGAGCAGCCCCAGGCTGCGGCCGATCGTGGTGCCGATCCCGCGGGACGGGGCGATGCCGTGGAGGACGAAGTCTCCGCTCTCCAGGGCCTCTTGCGAAGCGGCACGGATTCGAAAGCGCAGCTCCGTGTGGGCCGGTACCTGCGGGGCGTTGCGATCTCCGACCGTCAACGTGCGGATCAGGTCCTCGTCCAGGCGGATCTCGTTGCGGCCGTCGAGGACGGCCGCTTGGGCGAGGGAGAGCAGCCGCTGTTCACGGGCGGTCAGGGCCTCACCCTGTTCAGGTTGCGCATCGCGGTATCCGACCGGGAACCCGAGGCCGACATCGGGGTCCACCAGGTCCCGGACCGGGACGAGTGAGTTGATGCCGTACCGCTCGAAGAATCGGTTGTGGAAGTCCTTCCATGCCGGAGTGCCGAAGGGGTACGCGCTCAGCCGGGCCAGCACCGTGGCGGCCTGCTCCGCCTCGCGGGCAACCTGTGGGGGCAGAGTGAGGGAGCAGTCCATGCGAAGGTCCAGCGTGAACGGCTGAGCCTTGACGCTACTCAAGGCGGTCATTTTCCGACGTAAGGCGGTACGCAGGCGCCGGCCGTCCGCCGGGGCCAGTACCTGGTTGTGCCGGGCGATGGCGTCGCGGACCGTCCGCAGGTCGGCCACGAGGTCCGTGGCTGATGAGGCGGCGGCTGCTTCGGCCTGCTCGACCAGGTGGTCCAGGGCGTCGAGGGTGGCAGAGGGCGCGTGCAGGCTGCTGATGAGCACACCGCGTTCGACGAGGCTGCTGACGAGCCCTTCCACCCGGTCCGCGGGAACGTCGGGGAACTCGCTCCTCATCAGTGCGACCACCGCATGGACGGGGACGGGCGAAACGGTGGCATCAACGGCGATACGTACGGCGCTGGTGTACCGGAGGGACACTTCGGCCGCTGGGCTGCCGTCGGTACGGCATGAACGGGGCGGGTAGGGCACGATCAGCCGATCGCCCCGTACGAAGATGGTGTTGTTGGCCATCACATGCAGGTGCCGCAGGAGTTCAGGATCTGCTTCCAGACGGGCGACCAGGTCCGCGATCCAGTCGCCGTCGGCACGGATGACGGGTCGATGCCACTCACCCCAGGACCATCCCGGTCGTTCCCCGAACGAGGCGGAGGCGATACCGGCGAACAGACCGTTCGGGGTCGCCCGGCCCGTCATACGCAGCAGGTACCGCATGACCGACACCACTGCGCGGCGCAACTGACGGGTCTCGGGACTGGCCACCGAGCACAGGGTCTGAACCTGCTGCGCGAGCAGAGGGCTGGCCTGCTCGATGGAGTCAGCGGCCTCGGACAGCGACCAGACGTCGCGCAGCCACGTCTGCCACCGCACCTCGCAGTCCGGGGTGTCGTCGGTGAGGTCCGGCCACGCGGGAAGCCGCAGTCTCGAGGAACGGGCGGCGCGCACCAGCGCAGTATCCGCGCACCGGTACAGCGGGCCGTCCTTTCGGGAACCCATGCACCCTCCCTGGTTGTGGTGTGTTGGGGTGGGTGCCAGCCCGCGCGGCGCAAGGCCGCGCGGGCTGGCAGATCAACGCGCCGAGGTCAGGCCACGTTGGTGGCGCAGGACCCCTGGCAGCTCGGCTTGCAGCCGTCGTCCGTCAGGTTGATCACCGTGGCGGAGCCGTCGCCGGACTCCAGGACGCTGATGTCCAGGTCGAACGCGTCACCGCCCGCCGTGGCGGCCGGGGACTGTGCCTGGCCCTTGATCGTGTTCGCGTTCATGCGGGTTTCTCCCTACTCGTCGTGCGGTGGAAGATGATCAGGCCACGTTGGTGGCGCACGGGCTGGAGCAGGTGCTGCCGCAGCCGTCGTCGGTGAGGTTGATCAGCGTGGCGGAGCCGTCGTCGGACTCCAGGACGCTGATGTCGAGGTCGAATTCGTCGTTCTGCATGTGGTGATTCCTCCGTTGTCGTGCGCGGCTCTGATCGAGCCGCGAGGGACGTGCCGCGTGGGCGGCGCCGACAGGACATGGGCGTCGTGCCGGTGGTCTGGTTCGGTCAGGAGCCGCTGGAGATACAGGCGTTGCCACCGCAGGTTGAGCCGCAGCCGCCGTCGGAGGCGATACTCGCCCCGACCGTGCCACCCGATTCGATGACGCTGATGTCGAGGTCGAACGGGTCCTGCGCGGCAGAGGCCGAGGCGGTCCTCATGCCCTGGTCGGTCACCCTGGGAGTCACGGGAATCCTCCTGATTGGTCCGGTGGAACACTTCGATTCGGTGTGTTGCGGTACGGCCGACCCCGGTGGGCAGCAGCTGTGTGGCCTGCGCCAGTCGGGTCCTCGCCGGCCACCTCTTCAGACACGAGAACCGCTGTCCGGAAGAGGAGTTGGGGACGGGACACGGAAGTCCGAAAGGTGAACCGAGATACGCCGTCAGGCTGCCGCGGGCTGCGCTTGAGGATGGTTCTTCGCGGCCTGGTCCAGCACCCGGGTGAAGTGCTCGGCCCGCTTGTCGCCCTCGGCCTCCTGAGCGCGGAGGTCGCCGAAGCGCTGCCAGTAGCGCCGGCAGACGTCACTGCTCATGACCATCTCGGCGTAGAACGGCAGCTGTCCGTCGCGGACGCGGCCGAGGCAGTGTCGGAGGCTGAGGGCGCAGATGAGTCGGTTGGCCGACATGAGCTGCATGTACTCCTCGGCCTTCATGTCCTCGGGCTTCCACAGCTCGGCGAGGTCGGCGTTGGTGGACACCCGGTTCAGCCAGTCGAGCTGGTTGCCCGCGAGGAGCGCCTCGTGCCGCTCGGCCTGGTGCCGTGCGTTCTGCCTGAGCCGGGCGGCTCCGACCACGGCGGTCGTGAGGGACAGGGCAACACCGGCAGCGAGGACGGCGGTAGGGAGCTTCATCGATCAACAACCCTTTCGCAGAGCGGATGTGCGGCATGAAGGCCGAATGGTGGGGACCGCGGTGTTCCGCTTGTTCACGCGGCCTCCGCGAGGACGACGCTCGGGACTTCATCGGTAGAGCCGTTAGGCATGTACCGGCTACGCACCGTCTCCAGTGCGACAGCGATCGGCAGCAGACCGACCGTGGCCCTTCGTTTGTCGACGGATCCCGGCGCGCGCAGTGGGCACAGCTCGATGCGGTCGGAGCTCAGCAGGAGCTGGGTGCCGTACTCCTGGTCCTGGCCGGTGTTGATGAGGGTGCGGTCGTGCAGGTGTGCCCAGTGGTGGACGAGCGCGTCACCGGCCTCGACCGCACGCCCGAGCAGGATGGTGGCGGCGCGCTGGAAGACGAGATCGTGGTCGCTGTGCAGGGCGATGCTCCAGGCGGCTCGGGCAGCAGCAGGGCCGACGAGGCGGTGGCCGGGCCACTCGTATTCGCCCAGGACGCGGTGCAGAAACTTGGCGTTGGCGTAGTCGGTGTGCCGACCACGGCCGAGTTGGACGCCGTCGAGCTGGTTGCGCACGCGTGTGGCCCGGTGCGCGGCCGATTCCGTGGCGCGGGCGATCAGCTCGCGGGCGATGTCGGGCCGCTGCGGCTTTTCGGTTGTCACGTGCTGCTCCCTTCTTCCGCGGCAAGATGGGGAGCTTGGGTTTGGCAGCTGATTAGTGTGCTGAGTCGGGGGCGGTGCTCGGCGGCCAGTTCGAGGCGGGCGACCCGGTCCCCCTCCCGTCCCGGACCGGAACCCCGCACGTCCCAGCCCATGTCCGTGAGCCGACGCAGCAGGGCGGCGATGGGTTCGGCTTGCAGGGTGTGGCCTGCCAGGATTTCGGCCCGTACGAGCGGGAGGCTCTGCCGGGCGGCGAAGTCGGAGGCCCACAGGGTGATCAGCCGGGTGATGTCGTCGGGCTGCTCGGGCAGGGTGTGGACGTGGCCCAGGCGGAGGCAGGGGCCTTCGCCCCAGCTGAGTCCGGGGTCGCGCGCGGGGACCATGCAGGCGAGCAGCTTTCCGTCCTCGAACAGACCGACCGACGTCGTGTGCGGGTCGCGGAACAGGGCCGGCACGTCGGCTTGGGCGGGCACGGGGAGACCGCTCAGGGTGAGCCAGCGCTGCCGGTCCTGCGCGAGGGCAGCGGCTTCCGCGCGCTCGGCGTCCGTACGTAACCTGCGCACCGCGTACACAGCGCCCGGGTACTTCGCTGCGAACGAGGTGGAAGCCGGAGCCTCCTCGTTGGCCAGGGGAGTGGGGGGCCTTCTCACTGGCTCGCTCCGCTCCGCGCCGCCGGGTCGGTCGGCAGCAGCTTCCAGCCGTGGGCAAGGATCACCAGGTGGGTGGTGTCCCGCGCGCCCGTGTCGGCGAGGAGTTGGTCGAGTGCGGCGCGCTGGTCGGCGGGGGCGAGCTTGGCGGCGACGGCGATGTCACGGGGGTCGCTGTGCTCGGCGACGGCTCGGAGCAGCAGCCGCTGCTCCGGGGTGAGGGATGGCGCTGGCCGGCCCGCCGTGGGCGAGGCCACCTGCTGGGTGGTGAACAGGCGGTGCACGATCACCGGGGGCTTGCAGCGGGGCGGGCAGTGCAAGCTCTCACGGATGTCGCGAAGGTACTGGCGGACGGTCACGGCCGACAGGCTGGTCTCTGCCGCAATCTCCTTGGCCGTGAGGCCGTTCGCGAGGTGCTGGGCGACGCGCTGCAGGGTCGGCGTCAGGGGCGTGATCGGTGCGCTGGTCGTCACGGGCGGGGTCACGGTGTCTCTCTCGGCTGAGTGGATGGTCACTGGGAGGGGTGCCGCCGGCCCCGGGGGGGGCGGGGGGCCGGCGGCACGGGCCCGTGCGCGGCGGTGGGGAGTCACGGGGTGCCGCGCACGGGGGCTCATGCGGCGGTCGGGTCGGGTCGTGCCCAGGCGGCTTCGGCGGCGAGGCGCTCGGACCACTGGATGTGGTCCTCTGCGAAGGCGGCGTCGGCCAGGCGTATGCGCTGGACTTCGCCGGTCCCGGCCGGTGGGTAGGTGTGCTGGATGTCGCGCCACAGGCGCTGGACGATGTAGTCGCCATCGAGGGCGTTGGCGCCATGCAGTTCCATGGCGTCCTGGGCGGACTGGACGGCCCACTGGTGGCCGAGGTATTTCGAATTGATCAGGTCGGCGTCGCAGGGCAGGCCCTGGTCGAGGAGGTGCACGGCCTGGTAGGCGAGTATCCGGGCGGCGCGCAGGCGGGCTTCCATGCCGCCGACGCGGTCCCGCAGGACCGGCAGGTCGGACAGGGCGCCCTGGTAGCGGGGGCGGGTCTTGAGCCGGGCGGTGGTGGTGTCCACGACGGCTTCGTGGATGCCGAGGCTGACGGCGGCCAGGTTGGGGCGACCGTAGAGGATGCTGCTGCTCTGGGCCACGGCCAGTCCCTGGCCGATCTCCCCGACCACGTTGTCCTCGGGGACGCGGACGTGATCGAGGTCGAGGCGGCCGGCGGAGAAGCCATGCAGACCGAGCCCGGCACGGTGGTCGGAGACGGAAAGTCCGGGGCGGTCGGCTTCGACCATGAACGCGGTCAGCGCCTGTGAGGTGCTTACTCCCGGCCCGGCGGTGCGGGCGACGACGAGGTGGGCTCCGGCGAGGTGGCTGTTGCCGATATGGATCTTGCTGCCGGTGATCACCCATTGGTTGCCGATGTGTTCGGCGGTGGTCTCGATGCCGCCGATGTGTCCGCCGGCAAGCGGTTCGGTCACGGCGATCGACAGCAGCATGGACCCGTCCGCGACCCGGGGAAGCCAGCGGCCCTTCTGCTCGTAGGTGGCGAAGTGCAGCAGAGCGCCCACAGGGATCAATGTGGCCTGCAGGATGGCCGCGGCAGCCGCCGAGACCCGCGCGATGCGGTGGACCAAGACGGTCCTGGCCACGTGTCCGGCGCCCAGCCCGCCGAAGACCGCCGGGACGGTGACGGCGAACCAGCCCTGTGCGGCCATCAGGTCGGCGACCTTGCGCTCCACCCTGCCCGGAGCGGCCTCCATCCGCGCGGCGCGCGGCGCGACGTGCTCGGCCGCGAAGGCGTCCGCCTCCTGCCACAGCAGATCGTGGCGGGCGGTGAGGTAGGGACGCAGCGCCGGTGGAGGCGTGGTGGGTGTGGCGGACATGGTCTCCCTCTCCCTGGATGAAGGTCGCAACGCGTGGAGCGGCCGGGGAACGCCTACGGCTCCCGGGTGGGAAGTTGTGGAACGGCCTAGCGGACGGGGGCGCGGGCGATGTGGTCCATCACCTGTGCACTGGCGTTGATGACGATGTCCCGCAGACGACGTGCCTCGGACAGGGGCCGCTTCTCGGGGTCGATCACACACACCGTGCCCAGCACCGTGCCGCTGTCGTGGATCAACGGAGCGCCGAAGTAGGAGCGGATCCCGACGGCGTCGACCACCGCGTTGCCGCTGAAGCGCGGGGACGCGTGCACGTCGTGCAGCGGGAGGGCCTTCCTGCGGGCCATGACCTCCGGGCACCAGCCGTGGTCCCGGCTCATGGTGCGGCCGACGATTACGAACCCGCTGTCCGCCGGCGGCTGGTGCAGCCCGACGAAAGTCTGCTCCTCCAGGAACAGGTTGACGAACCCGTACAAGAACCCGGCCTGTGTGGCCATGTCGCGGGCCAGCTCGTCGAAGTCCTCGTTGGCCACCGGGGGCACGCCCAGGCGGTTGAGTAGCTCGTAACGCTGAGCCAGCTCCAGCGACTGCTGAGGTCGCTGGCTGGTGAGGGCGGTGCCGGGCGGGGTGAACGGGCCGGGGGTGGTGTCCCGCATGTCGCGCCGAGGCAAGGACCGGGCGGGCGGGGCAGTCTGCGGCGTGCGGTAGGGGTCGCGGGGGTGCTGTGACATCAGACGTCCTGGAGGGTGGTAGAAGGGGCGTGACCAGCGCGATTGGTGGTGGCGGCGCAATTCACGGCGTGGTCGACGAGGGCCAGCAGAACGCCGGCGACGTGATTCGTGTCGCGGGCGTCGCAGGTGACCACCGGCACGGCAGCGGGGAGTTCGAGAGCGGCGCGGACCTGCTCGGGGTGGTAGCGGTGCGCCCCGTCGAACTGGTTGACCGCGACGACGAAGGGCAGGCCGATGTCCTCGAAGAAGCTGACGGGCGTGAAGCTGCTCTCCAAGCGGCGGGTATCGACCAGGACGACCGCGCCGACGGCGCCGCGGGAGAGGTCGTACCAGAGGTCGACGAACCGGTCCTGGCCCGGCGTGCCGAACAGAAACAGTTCCAGCGGCACGGGCGCATCGGGCAGGCTCAATCGGCCGAAGTCGAAGGCGACCGTGGTGGTCCGCTTGGACGCCAGGCCAGCCAGGCTGTCGACGTCCGCGCTCGCCTCGGTCAGGTACTCCTCCGTACTCAGCGGCGTGATCTCGCTGACGGCGCCCACTGCGGTGGTCTTGCCCGCGCCGAAACCGCCGGCAATCACGATCTTCAGCACAGTCGGCGCACCGGCCTGCGAGTGCGGCGAAACCGTGGACGGGTCATCCGGCCTGGGGATAGGCGACGGCATCAGGCCACTTCCTCTTCAAGCTGGCGGAAACCGCTGCCAGCAGTTGGACAGACGGACCGGACCCTGCGCCGGTATCGGCATAGGACTGGGTCAGGGGGACGACGAGGGCGCCGGCGTCCAGGAGGTCGGAGACGAGCACTTTGACGGCGGTCACGGGCCGGCCGAGGCGACCCGCCAGCTCGACCACCGACCGCCGGCGCTCCCGGCACAGGGCGAGAATCTCCCCGCACTCCTCGGCCTGTGCCGGGCCCGGCCGTCCCTGCCCGGCCTCCAGGACGGTTTCCAGAGCGAGCAGGTGCCGCGGCTTGGTACGCCCGCGCGTCACGGCGTAGGTCCGCACGAACGCCGACTCCTCGGCCGCGCGGCCGTACGTGGTCACCGGACCTCTCCGCCCGTGCCAACGCGGACGGGGATCAGCATGTACGGGGCGAACTTCTGGACCAGGCGCCCCATCTCGAAGCCGACGGTGCCCACATCGGCGTCCCTGGTGGCGATGACAGCGAGGATCGTGTCCACCTCACCGCGTTCGGCACCGGGGTGGGTGTCGAAGGCCGCGCTGCGCCCGGCGCTCTGGACGAAGAACAGGCAGTCGTCTCGCTCGATGATGACCTGCCGGGCCGACCTCTTCTTGTGGCTGGGGCCGGTGATGTTCGCCGCGAGGGAGGCGACCCCGCTGAAGGCGGCCGACAGTTCGTCCGCCCAGTCCTTGTCGACGTCGCTGTCCAGCAGCCGCAGTCCGTCGCGCGAGAGCAGGACGGCGTGCGTGACGCCCGGCGTCTCGGAGGCGAACTGACGCAGCAGCCAGGCCATGCTGTCCCGCTGTCCGCTTGTCGTCGCGGATGCGGGCGTGCCGTCGGTCACGTTGTTCATCGCGGGGTGGGTGCTCATGGGGATCGCTCCAGAAGGGGGAAGGGCCAGTGGGTGTACTGGGCCGCCGGGAACGCGGAAGAAGCGGGTCAGGGGGTGGGGTCTTCTGTCGAGGCTGGAGGGGGACTGGCGGTGCCGCCGGCCTGGAGGCCGCTGCGGAAGGCGGCTGCCAGCCCGGGCGTCGCCGCGGACACGGGGGCTTGCTCCCGCTCCTGTGGCGGACGGAAAGGTTCCGACCGACGCGTGCGCGTGGGAAGAGCGGGCGCGTCGGCCGAATGACCCGCCGAGGTCGATGCCCCAGCGGCGCCGGGGCGTGCGACCTGCCCCACCCCTGGGGCGGCAGGAGCCGCGGCCACCTGATGCGGCTGCTG
This sequence comes from Streptomyces sp. NEAU-W12, assembly GCF_026242095.1. NCBI lineage: Bacteria > Bacillati > Actinomycetota > Actinomycetes > Kitasatosporales > Streptomycetaceae > Streptomyces > Streptomyces sp. NEAU-W12. The sequence continues at coordinate 80,451 of NZ_JAPJDM010000005.1, read as the reverse complement.
CCCGGACATGCGAGCTTCCTCGGGCTGCGGCGCACCCGCGTCCTCGATCGATGGAATGGCTACCAGGAGCCGTGCCGGTATGACGACCAGGGCGGTGGTGCCTCCCGTCGCGTTCTCCTGCAGGAGGACGGACAACCCGTGTGACTGGGCGATCTTCGCGGCGACCAGCAGGCCGAGCTGTCCAGCCCGGACCTGGCCGCTGACGTCGACCTCGTCCGGGGCTTTGAGCAGGTCGTTCATCTGTGCCCGCGTCTGCGGGTGCATGGGAATGGCGCGGTCCTCGACCTCGATGGCCAGCCCGTGTGGCACCCGCTGCGCGCGCACCATCACCCGCGTCGCTGGATCCGAGCACTCGCAGGCGTTCTCGATCAGCTCGGCCAGCAGGTGCGTCAGGTCCGGCCCCACATGGCCGGGCAACCCCAGCTCGGCGCCCACGGATCCGGCCGCGACGGCCACCCGCGGATACTGCACAACCTCGGAGACAGCGCCACGCAGGGCCGTCGTGACGGGAACGGGCCGGCGCACGCTGCGCAGGGACTGCCCGCCCAGGACCGCCGTGCTCTCGACCTGGCGGCGCATCCGCGTCACGAGGTGATCGATCTCGAAGATCTTGGCCAGCAGCTCCGGGTCGTCGGTCAGCATCTCCAGCTGGCTCAGTGCCTGGAGTGCCTTGCTGACCAGGGCGTGCTCGCGCATGGCCAGGCGGCGAAGCACTTCCAGGAGGACCACGGACTGGGACTCGTCATGCACCCGGATCAGCGACATGATGGCCTGCGCCTGGAGGGCACTCAGCGCGTTGTCGATCCCGGCGTTCGCAGTGGGCGACTGCGCGGTGTGCGGGTCCGGCAACGCTGGACGTTTTCCGCGGCACAGCTCGTCCGCCGACCACTGCACCGACTTCTCAACGGCTGCCGCTGCCCCTGTGACCGCTGTCAGCGCTGCTGACTGGGACTCCTCCACTGCCGACTGCACGGCACTGGCCACGGTGCGCGTTCCGTGTGCCGCCACCGCGACGACCGCCGCCAGTCCGCAGACCAGGCCGGCCAGGACCCAGCCGGGGCCTACGACGGACCCCGACCGGAGAGCGAAGGCGGCGAGCAGCAGCGCGGCAAGGAGTGCCAGGGGCAGTGCCACGGCGCGACGGGCGAGGTACAGCGTGGTCGCGTCGACCGGGGGCCGCCGTCTGCGGTGGCCGGTCGCGGCCGGCCGTGCCGGGAAGGCGCTGTCAGGCATGGGAATCCTCGTCAGGGGTGGGGTGGCTATGCGTGCTGCGGCGTCAGGTCGGCGGTGGACTGGCGCGTGCTGCGGGAGGTTGAGCGGGGTGCGGGGACCGCGAGCGCGGCGTGGCGGGGGGAGGACTGCGCCGCCCTCTGCTGAAGGAGCAGGGCGCTTTGGATCAGGCCCATGTGGCTGAACGCCTGCGGGAAGTTGCCGAGCTGGCGCTGCTGGACGGGGTCGTACTCCTCCGCCAGGAGCCCGAGGTCGTTGCGCAGAGCCAGGAGGCGTTCGAACAAGGCACGGGCCTCGTCGGGGCGGCCGGTCAGGGCGAGGCCGTCGACGAGCCAGAAGTTGCACAGGAAGAAGGCGCCCTCGTCGCCGGTCAAGCCGTCCACCCCGACGTCCTCACCGCAGGTCGGGTACCGGTACACGAGCCCGTCCTCCGTGGAGAGTTCACGACGGACCGCATCCACGGTGCCGATGACGCGCGGGTCGTCGGGCGGCAGAAAGCCGGTGCGGGGGATGAGTAGCGTGGCAGCGTCCAGCTCCTGCGAGCCGTAGGACTGCGTGAAGGTGTTGCGCACCGGGTCGAAGCCCTTGTCACAGACCTCCCGGTGGATCGCCGCCCGCAGCTCGACCAGCGGGGCCACGTCCATGTCGAGCGCGCCGGCCTCGGCCAGGCGGATAGTGCGGTCGACCGCCACCCATGCCATCACCTTGGAATGGACGAAGTGCCGGCGGGCCCCGCGGATCTCCCAGATGCCCTCGTCGGGCTCCCGCCAGCGCTGGACCAGGTGCTCGATGAGCCGCTGGTGCAGGACCGCGGTGTCGGCGCAGTGGGCGACTCCGCTCTGGTGCGCGAGGTACAGGGTGTCGATGACCTCGCCGTACACGTCGAGCTGCAGCTGGTTCGCCGCCCCGTTCCCGACCCGTACCGGAGCCGATCCCTCGTACCCGGGAAGCCAGGGAAGCTCCCGCTCCCGCAGGTCACGCTCCCCGGTGATCCCGTACATGATCTGCAGGTTCTCCGGGTCCCCGGCCACAGCGCGCAGCAGCCACCGCCGCCATGCCTGTGCCTCCTGCCGGTATCCGGTCCCCAGCAGCGCGGCAAGCGTCGTGGCGGCGTCGCGCAGCCAGGTGAAGCGGTAGTCCCAGTTCCGGTCGCCGCCGATCTCCTCGGGAAGCGACGTGGTCGGAGCCGCGACGATCCCGCCGCTCGGCCCGTAGGTCATGGCCTTCAGCGTGATCGAGGACCGGACCACGGCCTCGCGGTAGGGCCCGTCGTAGGTGCTCTCCTGCACCCAGTCCTGCCAGAAGGCGAGCGTCTCGGCGAGCGCGGCCTCCGGGTCAGGAACGTCCGGTGCGGGGGCGTGGGACGGGCACCAGCTGAGCACAAACGCCACGCTCTGCCCGGCGCTGATGGCGAAGGCGCTGACGACCACACCGTCCTTCTCCAACTGCGGGACGCAGGTGTCGAGCCACAGAGCGTCCGCGCCGGCCTCCGCGACCATGCGCCCACCGACCTCGTGGTTCCACGGGCTGACGCTGCCGTACCCCGGCCGAGGACGCATGGCCGAGACCATCTCCACTTCGCCAGTCAGGCCCTCAGCGATCCGGATCACCTGTGGGGCCCCGTCGCGCGGCGGCATGAAATCCAGGACCCGGACCGAACCAGTCGGGGTGCGCCACAGCGATTCGAGAACGAGCGAGTCACCTCGGTACCGGCGTTCAGCCACTCTTCCGGAGCCGGACCCGCCTGCGGACGAAGCCGGAGCGATCTGCCAGGTGCCGTGCTTCTGTGTGCCGAGCAGACCGGCAAACACGGCCGGTGAGTCGAAGCGGGGCAGGCAAAGCCAGTCGATCGTGCCGTCGTCGCAGACGTGGGCGCTGGTCTGCGTGTCGCCGATCAGGCCGTACTGCTCGATACGCGGAAGGCGTTTCATCGTGTGTGGATCTCCGTTAGGCCCCGCTGGTCTGGGGGTGTTATCGGGGCCGCCGAAGCGGCCGGGGACAGGCCGGGAGTCAAGGAGTCAGCGGTCAGCGCGGGGACGCAGGCTCGCTCGGAGGTGGTGTAGAGGCCCTGTCTGCGGGATCGAGGCCAGTCGCACGAGTGCCTCGGCACACCAGCCACGCCATCGCGACGAGGATCAGTCCGATGAGGAGCGCTCCGGTGAGGGTCATGTCCGGGGCACCGAAGCGGCCCACACCAGGCAGGTGAGGGCGACGGCGAAGACCGCACCGCGCAGCACGTTGATCTGCGGCGTCCATCGAGCCAACCTCCGTGCCGGTCGACTCGCTCCGAAGTCGTCCAGCCGGATCTTCGCGATGAGTTCCTGCGTGGCCTCGGCGAGTCTGACGAGGTGCACCCGGCTGGGCAGATAGCCCTCCGGGAGCCCGACCGAGCAGAGTTGCTGCGCACGGAGCAAGGCCGGCTCCTGCGAAGGCATCAGGGTTCCGAGCTGGTTGACGTGCCCTCGCAGCCGCAGGACGAGGTCCTCCACATCGGCGGCGGTCTCGGGCACCGGGGAGTCCTCGCCCAGCACGAGCGTCACCGTCTCCGTCGCGGACACCGCTTGGTCACGCCCGGCACCCGGATCACCGAGACTCCGGCCCTGACCACTGCGCTGGCAGAACGCCCGGCGAGGGGCCAGCGAGAGACGCATGACACAACTCCTATGTGAATCAAGCCAAATTGAGTGAGAGACGCCGTGCACCACAGTCGGTCGGCGTGCATGGTGAGTGATCCGGCCGCTACGTTGAGCGAACCGCGAATCCCCGCTGGGGGGTATGCCTGTGCGGCCCGCAAGGCCGTCAAAGGCGTCAAAGATCATTTCGGACCCGAGGGGCAGCCCATGGCCCGTGAGCGAAACGTCGCCCTCGCCGCACTCCTGCGCGAAGCGGGCTGGTCCCAGCCCCAAGCAGCCGCCGCGGTGGCTCGTGTCGCCGCGGAGAGCGGTGCTCGCGAATTGGAGGCCATCTCGCGCTCGCACATCGCCATGTGGGTCCAGGGCACCAAGCCCAGCGGACGAGCGCCTCATATCCTGCGTGAGACGCTGTCCCGCAGGCTCAGTCGCCCCCTCACCCTCGCTGACCTCGGGCTGGAAGACGGGCCGACAGGCTCGCCCGACAGCAGTTCCGACTGGAGCGTCGACCCTCTGACCGTGCTGGCCGAGCTGGGAAGCGACGACCTGGACATGCACCGACGCAAGCTGCTGGCGACCGCCGCGTACTCGGCCGCCGGCCTCACTCTGCCCGCGAGTTCGTGGTGGACAACCGCCCCAGCCGCTGCAGCATCGCGCCCAGCAGTCTCCCCACGGTTGGTGACCCAGGCCGACATCGATGACGTCCGCAACCTGACAGCCTTCTACTCCGCACGGGACCAGCAGCGTGGTGGAGCCTCTGGGCGCTCGGCTCTGGCCGGCCACCTTCGCGACGAAGCGGTGCCCCTGCTGGGCAGCAGGTTTCGAACGGAACGGCACCGACGGGACACGTACTCGGCCGTGGCAGAGATGACCTACATCGCCGGCTGGATGGCGTTCGACGCCTCGGAGCACCGCACCGCCCAGCGCTACCTCACCCTCGCCGCCCGCATAGCGGCCGAAGCCGGAGACGGACCACTGGGCGGCCACATCCTGCGCGCCCTCGCCCACCAGGCAGTCGACCTCGGACACCCACGCAGGGCCCTCGACCTGGCCGATGCCTCCATGGCCCGCACTCACTACGGCCAGGCCAGCTCGCGCGAGAAGGCCCTGCTCTCCATCGTCCACGCCCGCGCCCTGGCCGCCGACGGCGACAGGCCCGGCACCCTCGCGGCCATCAGCCGAGCAGAGCGGGACCTCGCCCGCGCCGACAACGAGGACGCCCCCGACCGCGTCGGCTTCTTCCAGGAAGCCTCTCTCGCCCACGAAACTGCCTGCGCCCTGCGCGACCTGGGCAACCCCGTCGAGGCGGAGATCCATTTCCAGCGCAGCGTCCGCACCCGCCGCCGGCAGCAGTACGCCCGCACCCACAGCGTGACACTCGGCTACCTGGGCGCCGTCCAGGTCCAGCAAGGACGTCTCGACGAGGCATGCGGCACCTGGGGACAAGCCCTCGATGCCATGGTCGGCGTCCAGTCCGGCCGCGCCCGCGACGTCATCGTCCGCATGCAGAGCGACCTGTCGCCCGTGAGGCAACGCGGAGGCCGCCACGTTGTTGAATTGGACCGCCGGGCACGGGAAATGCTGCGCGCCATAGGCTGACCACAGGGCAGGTTCGCAGGTGCGGCCGGCGGTTGCTGCACACGCGACTTCATGGGAGAGGAACGAGCGCCGATGGCGACGTACGAGGTCGAACCGATCGCAACGGTCATTGGGGGCCACACCCGCGTCCAAGACGACTACCAGGGCGGGGTGGAATCGATCATCCGGCTGGACGACGCCTTCCCGCTCGAAACGCTGCAGGGCATCGAGGAGTTCTCCCACCTCACAGTGACCTGGCACTTCCACCTGGCGCGGCCCGAAGACGTGCAGCTCCACGCCCGCAGCCCAAGGGGAAACCCGATCTGGCCGGCAACCGGAACCTTCGTCCACCGCAACCACCGACGCCCCAACCAACTGGCGATCAGCTATCCGCGACTGCTCAAGACAGACGGCCGGGACCTCGTCGTCACCGACCTGGACGCTGTGGACGGCACTCCCGTCCTCGACATAGCGCCGTACTTCACCCAGATGGGGCCCCGAGGACCGGTTCATCAGCCAGCCTGGCCGGCCGAAATGCTTGCCACGTACTGGCTGGATGTCTCGGAGCGTCCGTAAGCCGACCTGCCGTAGTGATCTGTCGCTCGCGGCAGCGCTCATGAGGGCCCAGCTCGCAGAGATGAGAGGGGCGCACCAAGTAGTCGGCCGTCCTCGCTGATACTCCGCTCCCCGAACGGGAATTCGGTCAAAGCCTCCGGCCGGTACCGGCAGAACGGACCAGGCGGCTGTGCGAGCGCCGCGGCTGAGGAGGTTCACGACGTAGTCCCTTCACCGGGGACGTCCAGCTCCATCCAGACCGTCTTGCCCCCGCCCGGGCCAGGTCGGACTCCCCAGTTCGCGGCCAACGCGTCGACCAGGAGCAGGCCCCGGCCTCCCTCACACTCGTCGCTCGGTAGGCTCTGGAAAGGCTGTCTGCCGGAGGGGTCCTGCACTTCGGTCCGGAGACGTCCGCTGGAGTGGGTGACCTTCAGCGTGAATGCCTTCACCGCCTGGTGACGGCACCCGTGGGTCACTGCATTCGCCATCAGCTCATGGGCTCCCAGAGCAACTGCGTCCGCGATGGCCGCCAGTCCCGTTACCAGCATCAATTCGTGAAGTTCGCGCCGGCCCCGCGAGACTGCTGCCACCTCCGCCGGGTACACCGCCACAATCTCGAAGGCACGCCTCCGATCCGCGATCGGCACGGTTTCGACGGGGGCACTGGGATGGGGACCCACGAGGTTGTGAACCGCCACGTCAAGAACTTCGTCCGGCCGCTGAAGAGCGGCGTCGGAGAAATGCACGTTCATCAGCTCCCCTAAGCGGTCCCGACAAGGCACAAATCCGGTCACCATCTGTGCGTGAAGGCGTTTCTCGACCGGCACCGGGTGAGCTGGTCGACGTCGAAAGTCACGTCGCGCTCCTCCGGGCGGTTTTGGACTGAGCAGGGGCGGCCGGGGACTGCACCTGCGGCGAGACCGTGTCGTGCGGGTCGCTCCACGGCAGCGTTCGGCCGTTAGGCGCCGACGGGCCCGTTAGTCACGGCGCGGGCCAGTGGATCTGAGACGGGAAGCCTGGGGGTATCGGGGTGCGGGGGTCGCCCAGGGCCCGCAGACACACACGGTCGTCGGAGAAGCCGGTGCGGGCGTGGAGCCAGCGGCTGTTGTCGATCAGATAGCCCTGGCCGGCGTCGAGAGTGACGCGCTGCTGGAGCGCTTCGATCGCCGTGCGGAGGTGGGGCAGGTGGGGGGTGAGGAGGGGGCTGAACGCGGCGAGGGCGTCCTGGCGCAAGCGGATGGAGACCCGCTCGCCTCGGTGGCGGGTGAAGATCCGAGAGGGGTGTCCGCCGCCGTCGCCGTAGAAGGCGGTACCGGGCGCGGCCATCACTTCCAAAGCCCGGGGCGCGCGTTCCATGAGGAGGGCGTGCAGGGCGCGGCCGTCGGTCAGGAGCACGTCTCCACCGGACGCGGCGGGCTGCTGGCAGACCAGGAGCATCAGACGGGGCGGACGGGGAAGACTGGAGCGCTCGGTATGCGCGAGGAGTTCCCCGGTGCCCAGCCCCGCCAGCCCGGGGCGTCGGGAGGCGGCGCCTCTGTCACGGATAGTGGTCAGCGCATCCGGGTCGCTGTCGGGGTGCGGTACCAGCGTCATCACCCGCTGGGCGAAGGCGAGAACCTTGGCCCGGGTGTCCAGTCCCTCGACGGTGGCGACACCCCGCGCCCGCAGGAGTTCCATCACGGCGGAGGTTCGGCCGAAACCGCCGACGAGGGGCGTGACGTGTGCCTCGAACAGGGTGAGCGAACGGGTCGTCATCGACGTGCTCCTCTGAAATCGGGCTGGACGTCCAGCGTCCGGACGAATAGCGGGCGGCGTAAAGCGACAAACTGTCGACCCGGACAAAGGCGGCAAGCCCGACTTCGTCTTGCGGACGGGTGCTACGTTCCGGAGGACATGCCCGCCCTCACGACTCAGGGACAGCCCATGTACAAGCCGTCGTTGTGGCCGGTGTCCGTCAAGGGTGTTGCTCTCGATGCCCGCGAACGCGTGTTGCTGCTGCACAACGAGCGCGGCGAGTGGGAACTGCCGGGCGGCCGGCTGGAGATCGGTCCCGCAGGTAATGGGTCGGCGCCGGCCGACGTGAGTCCCGGTGCGGCGCTGGAGCGCGAGGTGGCGGAGGAGAGCGGCTGGATGGTGAAGGCCGGGCCTCTGCTCGGCGGCGGGACCTGGATTTACGAGCCGATCCCCGACCGTCGGGTCCTGATCGTCACCTACGGCTGCACGGTCCTGTCTCCAGACCGTGTGCCGGTCCTGAGCCACGAGCACAAGGAGATCGGGCTCTTCGACCGGCACGAGGTCGATGGCCTGCCCATGCCCGAGGGCTACAAGCAGTCGATCGCGGCCTGGTACGACCACCCCGGAAGGTGACCCGGCATGGACGCCTTCACTTCTGTTTCCGGGCCGGCCACGCGCCGGTCGGCGCGGCTGGTCTCCTGGCGCTGGGCGACGCCGGAGGCTCAGGCCGTCCTCGCTACGCGCGACCTTGCTTCGATCCTGAAGTACTACCGGCACGTCCACGGCACCAGCCAGTTGGAGACCGGTGAGCTCCTGGGCTATGACAAGACCTACATCTCGGCCCTGGAACTGGGCAAACGGCATCTGAGCGATGTCGGGAGCTTGCGTCACGTCGCCGAGCGACTCGCTTTGCCCGCGCATGTCCTGGGCGTCACCGATCCGGCCGACACCGACCACCGGGCGATGATCCAGTTCGGCACCTCCACCGTGCGGCTCGCCGAAGTCGCCCGCCAGTGCGGGCGAGCGGCCGAGACCGTCGCCGAACTGTGGCCGCTTGTGGCTCGCTTGGAAGCCCGCGCCCGGGACGGGAGCACCGAACGAGATGTCCTTCGGCTCCTTGCGCACGCCCGGCTGAGTCTCGGGACGGCTCTGGGAAACGTGCTGCCCGAGGAACGGCTGGCCACCGCCGCGCACTGGACCGCCAAGAGCCTGGACGTGGTGCGCGCCTTCGATGACCGGGCTTTGACTACCACCGCTCTGCGCATGCACGGCAACGAGCTGCGCAAGGCCGGCCTGCTCGGTGCGGCCGTCGACCGGCTCAACCAGGCCGCGGTCACCGCACCCGGCACCGAGCAGCGAGCCGCGGTGCTGCCGCTCTTGGCCCGTGCTGCCGGTGCCCTCGGCAACGCGGTGCTGTTCGACCAAGCCGCCCGTGAGGCCCACCAGCTCCTTGACACGGTCGAGCACACCAGCCTCGTCAACCCCAGTGCTCTCTACGAAATCCATCTTCGGGGCCTTATCTCCACCGGCCGCATCCGCGATGCGATACGGCATACCGAGGCGGCTCCGCCCGCCCCGACCATCGCGGTCGCACCCCGGTGGCGTGTCATCGAACTCATCACCACGGGCCGCGTCCGCCTTCTCGCCGGCGACAGCCACGGTGCTACCCAGCTCCTGGCCGCGGCTGTACGGGAAGCACAGGCCCAGCGCCTTCCGCACCAGCTCCAGCGCGTCCAGCGCACCACTGTTGGCAGGCTCCCCGATATCCATGACGCCGCCACCCGTGCCCTGGCCCAGCTCCGCACGGAGATCGTCGCATAGCCGAGGGCAGGTGCCATGCGACGGGGACACAGCCAGGTGTCCTGTTCCCACCAGGCATCTCCTCTCTGAGTCGGCGCTTCAAAACGGCCTGCCACCAGCGCAGTTGGACGCTGAGCGGCCGGTGCAGTGCCATGAGTCTGGAGCCGCGTCGGCTTCGAGGGCATCGCTGTGGCGATATCGCTGCAGCGATATCGATCTCCACCTAGCCTGGTTCTCACGGCTGGGGCGAGCTGGATCGCGAGAAGGAGAGCCGAGGTGACCATGCCAGGGGGACCAGGGCGCACGTGCGTGCGGTGCGGACTGCCGATCAGCCGGTACAACCCGGATACCCGCTGTTCCACCTGCGCCCGGACCGATGCGACACCGACGATCCCGGACCGGGCCTGGCGCGACGAGGAAGTGCACAGGGCCCTTGCTGCCTGGGATTTCGGAACGGTTGTACGTCTGGTCCGCCGCCGCTCCGGGCTTTCGCAGAAGGCCGTACGGGAGCTGACCGGACTCACTCAGGGCTTCATCTCGGACCTGGAGCGCGGCCTCAAACAGGTCAACGGCCGCGAGACGATCATCGACCTCCTGACCGGACTGGGGCTTCCCGCCGACCTTCGCCCGCTCCTCCTCGCCCCTTTCGCGCAGGCCGAATCGCAGCGACTTGTCGAGGTCATCGACCCGGCTCTGCCATGGACGGCGGCTCGTATGGTGACGTCACTGGAAGCAGCAGTCGGAGGAGCCATGACCGGATTGAACCGTCGCAGCGTGATTGCCCTGGGCGGGGCCGGCCTCACGCAGTACATCCTGCAAGCAGCCGTCGCCCCTCCCGAGGCCGTCGCCTCCACCGCCCGAAACGGAATCAGCGTCTCCGACCAGCTCCTCACCAGCCTGCAATCCACCACCGACGCTCTGCGCCAAGCCGACGCCAGCCATGGCAGCGGTAACCTCGCCCGAGCCGCCACAGCGCACCTCAAGGTCCTCCTCCGGTTCCTGAAAGAAGGGGACTTCAGCGAGGCGACCGGGAAGCGCCTCGCAGCGGTGACTGCGGACACCGCCATCCAGACCGGCTGGTACCACTTCGACAGCGGCGCCCACACCGTCGCCCACAACCTCCTCGTGGGAGCCCTCCGCGCCGCTCATGCCAGCGGCGACAGCAGGCTCCGGGCTGGGGCGCTGTCCTTCATCGCCATCCACGGCTACTCCGCCGGCGACCCCCGCGACGCGGTCACCGCCGCGCGCACCGCCCGCCAGGTGATTGCCGACCAGGACGCGCCCGCCCTGCACGCGATGCTCCTCACCCGTCAGGCCCGCGGGCACGCCCGTCTACGCGAGGACCGCCAGGCTCGCACTGCCCTGGAAGAAGCACAGGCACTGTGCGCCCGCGGACGCGGAGAGGACGACCCTCACTGGCTCTACTGGATCAACCCCGGCGAGATCATGGGCCAGACCGGCAGCTGCTTGCTCGACCTCGGCCGCCCCGACCAGGCCGCCCAGGCGTTCGCCGACGCCCGCAATGCCTTCAGCCCGGACGAGATCCGCACCCGTGCCCAGTTCCTCTCCCGCGCCGCCACCGCCCAGATGCGCGCTGGCGACGTCGACGCCGGATCTGCCACCGGACACGAAGTCCTCGCTCTCGTCTCCGGAGTCCGCTCCGCACGCTTGGACGACAACCTGGACACGATGCTCGCCGAAGCCCGCCGCTACTCCTCGGCGGCTCCCGCCCAGGAGCTCTTGGAACGCGGTCAGGCCGTCATGGAAGAACGCGCCGCATGAAGCGCATGATCCTGGTCCTGTGGGACATCGACCGCACCCTCCTCTACACGGGTGACATCGACCGGCGCGTCTACAAGGAGACCTTCACCAGCGTCGTCGGCCGTCCCCCGGCAGCCCTGCCGGCCCGGGGAACCGGAGTCACCATGCCCCTGGCCGTCCGTGAACTCCTGCGCGTCAACCAGGTACCCGAACAGGACGTGGAGACGTTCGCAGCCCGCATCGTCGACGAACTTCCCGAACGCCTCGCCGGCCACCGGGAGCTGCTGTTCAACGACGGGGTCATCATGCCGGGCGCCATGGACGCGCTCGCCGCGGTCCAGCAGGCAGAGCACCTGATCCCGACCGTCGTCACCGGAAACCTACGGGGTAGCGCCGAGACCAAGCTGTCCGCGCTGGGCCTCATCGGCTACCTCGACACCACCATCGGCGGCTACGCGTCCGACGACCCTCACCGCCCGGCTCTCGTACGCATCGCACAAAAGCGGGCAGCCGCGAAGCATGGAGGCCCGTTCAATCGCGACAACACAGTGATCGTGGGTGACTCCCTGGAAGACGTGCGCACCGGCCTGGAGGGGGGCGCCAGGGTGATCGCGGTGGCTTCGGGCACCACCCCCGAGCAGCAACTACGCGCTGCAGGTGCACAACACGTTCTGGCCGACCTCACCTCCACCACGACCCTGCTCCGCCTCATCGACCAGGACGAGGCTCTCTAGGTCTCATCTGACCGGGGTGGTTCCCTGCGGACCGTGTTGTCGCGCCAGTCGAGCCACGGTCCTTCCTTCGTGACCGGCCAATCATTGGTGAGGCAAGCAGCACGCTTCCTCATCGCTGTGACCGGCACACGCGTCCACACAGCGGAAACTCGCTGCGGCGTTGAGGAGCTCGCGAGCAGTGATGTCGCGCCGCCGGGAACACCGAGTATTCCGGGGGCCAAGTAGAGCGCAGCCGCTTCGGTTTCGCACATTCTGGCTTTTCGGACGGTCTGTTCAGGCAGAAGGATTTGCCGGGGGATCACGATCGTCTGGCGGACCCGGTCGAGGCGCAGTCCCCGTCGGGAGCGCTGCGCGGCAGGCGGTTAACGGAATTGAACCGGGGTCTTCGTAGTACGCCGAGCCCGGCTTGACGCCCCGTGTCCAGCACGGGAAGTGCTTGTTCTTGTAACCGAAGCGGGCTTCGTGGGCGGCCTGGCAGACAGTCATAGCTGGTGATGTCGTGCACGGACATCCGTCTGGCTCGGCCGAAAGCGAGGGCGGCCTCCGCGTGCTCGAAGAACACCCGGGAGGGTTTCCAGCCGAGCCGGGAGTGACATTCGCCCACGGCAGACAGCTCCTCACTGCCCGGCGCTGGTGAAGCTGGCAGTATCCCAACGCGGTGCTTGATTGTGCTGATTCGCCGACGGCAGACACATTGAGGGCGCATTTGACTGGAATAACGCGTCGAAGCAAGCAAACCTAGAACAGTCCGCAGTAGCGCGACTACGCGCCGCTTTCACGCGTGTGCGTCAGGGGGGGCGAGGGCATCGAGCCGGGCGCAACATAGCCGACGATCGCCGGTTAGCCAAACCGGCGTTTCTCCAGACCATTGAACTACCCGCTGATCTGCCGGGCGTGTTCCGTCGTTCCCGCAAGGAGTTCAAAAGTATGTCGGTCGAAGTCATGGAAGAAGAGTGGCTGTATTCCGAGGAGCAGGTTCGAGCTCTGCTTGCCCTGACAGGGTTGACTGACCGCGCCTTACACCGGCCGACGTTCTGATAGCCGTCTCGCCGGATGCCCAGCCCTTCCCCCAGTACTTCGAGGCCCCCGCTATGCCCGCACGCCTGCTGTCCATACCCACCGTCGCCGCTGCCCTGGACGTCGACCGTCGGACCGTCTATCGCTTCATCGCAGCCGGCGACCTGCCTGTCATCGACCTCCGCACCGGGCCAGGCCGCTCCCGTGTGCGGGTCCCAGCGGCCAGCTTGGACGAGTTCCTCAGCCGTCGCGCCGTTGTCATGCCGACGACACGCCGCTGATCCCGATCACGGCAGCCCCGTAGTCGAGCAAGGAGTAGAACCTGTACCTCCGCAAGTTGAAGTCCGGCAACTGGCAAGTAACCGTACGCAACCGGGCAGGAGGCCGGTACAGCGAGTCGTTCCCCCTCAAGGCGCAAGCCCGCGCCTGGGGCACCGAGATGGAGACACAGTCCGCTCGCGGAGGCATGCGCGACCCACGCGCCGGCGAAATCACCTTCCGTGAGTGGCACGATCGCTGGTGGGATGCCCGCATCGTTGAGCCCCGCACCCTGCGCGGCGACGCCTCCACCATCAAAAACCACGTCATGCCCCACTGGGCGGACTGGGAGATGCGGGCCGTTACTCGCATGGACGTCCAGAGCTGGATCCGCTCCCTGGTGGAGAAGGGCGTGGGCGCCGCCGCGATCAAGCGGGCGTACAACCTGACCTCGTCCATCATGCGGGCGGCCGTGGATGACGATGTGATCGCGTTGAGCCCGTGCCGCCGCATCGACCTGCCTCAGATCGCCGTCAAGCCGCCGCAGTGGTTTACGACCGACCAGGCGCAGAGCATCCTCGACGAGCTTGCCGCCCCCTGGAAGACGATGTGCCTACTGGGCGTCTATACAGGACTGCGATGGGGCGAACTTTCCGGCCTTCACCGTCACCGCATCGACCAGCGTCGCTCGCGCCTCTTCGTGGTCGAGGTCAACACGAAGCGGGGCATCAAGGAGTATCCCAAGAGCTCCAGGAGCCGCCGGGAGGTCCCACTCCCGGCCCATGTCCTTGAAGCACTTGAACGTCACATATACCGGCTCGACCGGGACTCCGTGGTGTTCACCACCGTCACCAAGGGCCGGTCCGGACGGCTTCTCGACGACGGTAACTGGCGCCGACAGACCTGGTGGCCAGCCATCGAGGGAGCCCGCTACTTCGATGACGACGGCGAGCAGCAACTCGTCCCGCACTACCCGCCCCACTCCATGCGCCACACCTGCGCCTCATGGCTGGTCCAGAAAGGGGTCTCCCTCTACGAGGTCCAACACCTCCTTGGCCATGAGAGCTTCCAGACGACCCAGCGCTACGCCCACCTGCAGCCGGATGCGCACAAGGCCGTCCTCGGGGCTTGGGAACGGATGGAAACCCCGCTCACGATCGCCGCATAAACGGTACCTTCGCCCCTGTCCTGCTTGGACAGGGGCGAAGCCGGTTGCGAGCGGAACATGGACACGATCACGCTCACGATCGCGACTTCGAGTCGGGCGGCTCATCGTGGGGAGCACCCTGCGGCCGACAGCGCCGAACGGCCACGGATAGGCGTAGGCATCGACGTCGTCTCTATGCCCCGCACCCGCAACCGAGACGCGCCGCTCAGGCGCGGCAGCGAGCGACCCGGCCGAGCGGGAGAGCAGGGGCCGAAGGCGACGTTCGTCTCCCGCGGAGTCATCTATGCTCGCGCCCAGTCGGTATGACCAGTTCGCTTCAGGGGGCAGAGAGCCGCATGGCCGATGAGATCAAGTACGAGTACAAGGCCGTGCAGACCGTTCGGGGCACCGACGGTTTGGTGATCTCGAAGATGCAGAAGGACGGATGGGAGCTCGTGGAACAGCTCCCAGGCAGACTTCGCACCACCCTCAACTTTCGTCGGCCGAAGAGGCCACTGCCTTGGCGTCTGATCGGGGCGGGGGCCGCCGCCCTCGTGGTCTTGGCCGCCATCATCGGCACAGGCGTTGCACTTGGCGACGGCGACGAGGAGAAGGGCGCGTCAGCCAGTTCGCCGGCCGCCAGTGAGAAGTCTTCCGCTACGCCGCCCGCAGACGCCCCGACCACCGCTGAGGTGATCACGGCGCAGAACAGCCCCGAGTTCGCGACGTTGTTGAAGGCGGATCCGTGTGGCGGAGCGAACGTGAACTTCGCCACCAAGCACGCGGGGCAAACGGTCGCCTTCGACGGGTCAATCAGGCACATGGCGGCCCACGCGGATGACCGGACCCGCTACGACTTCCTTCTCGGCCCGGGCGACAAGGGGCCGCAGACGACGGACGGCCCGAACTTTAAGTATGAGGACGTCAACACCGGCAATCTGCACCTGACCGGCAAGCAGGTCCCTGCCACTGTTGCCGTTGGCGACAAGTTCCGCTTCGTCGCCGAGGTGATCGAGTTCAACACGGTCCAGTGTGTCTTCCGCCTCGCCCCGGTCTCGACGGAGACCCGGTAGCCTCGCTCCCACCGCCGGAGTCGTGACCCTGGACAGACGTCCGCTCGCCGAGGTCGGACGCCGGGCCACCGCCCGCCGCATCGGACCGTCGAACAACACGCCGACACCCAGACCGAACTGACCGTCCGGGATGTCGTCGCCCTCGGACGCATTCCGCACCGGTGCACCTGAACGCCCGCTACGGCTGGCGACGCGGAAGCCGTCACTGAGGCCCTCGCGCGCACCGACCGGGTCGACCAGTTATGGCACACCCTGTCCGGTGGCGAACGCCAGTGCACCCAGATAGCTGGCGCCCTCGCCCAGCAACCCCGAGAGCTCCTCCTGGACGAACCCACCAACCACTTCGACATTCAGCACCAGCTTGACCTGCTGGACCTCGTTGCGAGCCTGTCGGCCACCAACGTGATCGCCCTGCACGACCTCAACCTCGCCGTGACGTACTGCGACCACCTGCTGGTCCTGCGCGACGGCCAGGCTGTTGCGAAAGGTACCCGACCGAGGTCCTAACGCCCGCCCTCATCGAGCAGGTCTACCGGGTTCGTGCTGAGGTCACCCACGACCCCGGCCACCGCGCGATCCGCCTCCTGCGTCCCGCAGCCCGCGAGGGATCACTCCGCAAGAGGAACACGACGAGCGATGCCCCGACGGCAACCTGAAGAACGACGTTCCGCGCACGCCCCGGCGGCACCGGCACCCTTCCGCATCGTTGTCTGCCGGGACTGCTGCTGGGGAACCTCCAGCGTGCCCGAAGCCGATCACGACTGGCAGATCGCGTGCCTGGCCAACGCCCCCGTGCGCGTCTCGGACTGCCTCGACGTGTGCGAATAAGCCAACGTGATCGTCGTCCAGCCTCCGCCGCCGCACACGCCGCTGGCGCCCGCCCTGTTTGGCTCGGCCTCGGCAACGACCTCGACGCCACCGAGGACATCGCTGCCTGGGTCCAGGATGTCGGCCCCGGGTAGCGCCCCTGCCCCGACATCCTCGACCTATACGTCTTTACGCCGCCCCGGAGGGCGCGTTGAGCGTGGAAGCCGGACCGGTACCGACCTACAGAAGCCTGGCTTGGCGTGCCGCGCCGCGAAAGCGCTGTTGAGGATGCTCGGGCTGTTGAGGGCGCCCTTGCCTACATGTAGTAGGCGTAACGGGTGGCGATGCGGGCATTGGGCGGGACGTGCTTGAGGATCGAACCGACTCGGTAAGCGGTGCGCAAGGTGAGGGGGTCACGTTCGTCGAGTTGGGCGTTGTTCCAGTTCATCTTAGTCAGGGCGAGGATGTCCATGCCGGCGGTCAGTAGATCCGTGCCGTGTGTTGCGGGCCGGATCAGCAGTGGCTGGGGGACGTACAGGCCGGGGTAGGTCCGGAAGTACGGCACTGAGCCGCGGGTGTACAGGAGCAGGGAACGAGCGTCCAGTTGGACGCTGGTGCCGCGCAACGGGGGGAGTTGGCCGGTGCGGTACAGGTGTGGGGCGCCGCGCCGCTGAATCCACAGCAGGTCGACATGGTCGATCTCACGCAGGTCGGCGGCTTCGTGGAATCCGTCGACCTCACTGGCGGTGAAGTTCGAGGTCTTGTGAACGACGATGCGTGCGGGCTGGTGGCCGTGGGTGGTGCGGTACTCGGCTAGGGCGTCCAGCAGCAACTGCCGGGCGTCTGAGAGCGTCAGGTGGGGCTGGCGGTCGGTCTTGGAGATCTGCGCGGTTCCGCCGCGGACGACGACGCCGTCGCCGCGTTCGTTGAACACCTGGGCGACGGCCGTGTGCAGCTCGTTTCCACTCGCGCTGCGGTAGAAGCTGACCCCGACGTAGCAGGTGGCCAGGTCGGAGCTGTGGCGCTGCATGCGCCAGGGGGTCCCACCGGCCTTGTAGTACAGGGCGGTATGCAGGTTCCAGGCCCGTGTTGCCTCGTCCTGCAGCGGGCGGACGGTTTGACCGTTGGTCTTGGCCGGGATCCCGGTCCAAGTCTCCTTGCGCATCAGTTGCAAGGGGGCCGGCAGCGTTAGTGCGGCGGCCTTGAGCAGGTCGTGGAAATCACCTCCGGCCCCTTGCTCGCCCTGTTCCTCCTGGCGGTCGGTCAAGACCTCCTCCGAGGGAAGATGGTCTTCTCTGTCCCGCAGTTCTTCAGGGCGAGCGCAGATGATGACCCGGCAGCGCCCGGTCTCGGCCAGCGACCGGGCGGCGTCGGCGTAGAGCTCGACCGCATCGGCGGTGGCGGAGGCAATGTCGACGCGGGCAAGGCGGCGCAGCTGGCGTTCGGGGATCTCGCGGACGAGGGCGTCGTCGAAGACGAGCTGGGCGCCGAACGGGGAGTCGCCGCTGAAACCGGGGAACGGTTGGTGAAGATTCTCCTGCCCGGGCTTCGTCTCCTTCGCTTCGATTGGGTCCTGGCAGCGCTGCAGCCAACTCCGGATGCCGTCGACCGCATGGGCGGGGCCGACCAAGGCGATGGGGATCTGACGGGGTCCGGTAGGGGAGTCGGCGTCGGCCGGGCCGAACACGCTGATGCCGTAGCGGGGATCGATGTGACGGTTTCCGGCGCGGAACTCTAGTTCCGGCTCATGAAGCACTGGTGCTTTCATTGCGGCAGCTCCCACAGTCCCTCGGCCAGCCCGTTCACGCTCGGCTTCGGCGCTGGTTCTTGCGGAATCCAGACGCTTTCGTCGATGGCGGCATCGCAGTCGAGCTGTAGGAGCTGGCCGAATCGGATGCGCTCATCCCGGCTCCTGAACAGGGTGTCATCGCCTTGCAGATAGTCGGCCCAGGCGCGTACGAGCTGGTAGACGGCATTGTTGCGTTCCAGCCGCTTGATCTTCTGGACGTACTCGGCGTCGAACAGGGAGTCGCGGTGACCGTCGATGGTGAAGTGGTAGGTGGGGTTGATCTCCAAGAACCACTGCTCACTCCAGCGGCGGAAGTACAGGCTGGCAGCGTAGTGACGGCAGAAGCTGATCTTGGTCTGGTCGTCCTTGCCGAAATACGGGGTGAAGAAGGTGCGTCCGCGGCTGCCTCGGTAGCGGCCTTTGATCTTCCGGCGGGACCGGTCGGGCGGGGCCTGCATATAGACGACCTTCTTGGTGGGATGCCAGACCAACTCGGGATGGTGGGCGGAGCGCAGCGTGAAGTTCAACAGGGACACGAAGCGCCGCTGCAGGTCGGGGTCCTCGGTGGTCGCCCATTCCTCAGTGAGGACGGAGGTGACCGGCCCGTCGCAGAGCACGGCCAGCGGGCCCTCGTCCAGTCGGCACAGCGAGAAGATCCGTCCGGCAGCCAGGACGAAGCCGCTCTCGAACTGGTTGCCGTTCGATCGCATCCGCTCCCAGGCATCGCCGCGGTCACGACAGGGCGTGGACGCCTCGTAGATGAGTGGGGCGAAGCCCTCAACCTTGAGGAGGTTCGAGACCAGCTGTTCGCTTCCCTCGAGCCGCGGCAACGGCTCCCCCACGGGTACGCCCAGGGCCGACAGCCGGCTGAAGGCGTCGGGGTCGAAGCGGTCTGCGGCCTTGTCGAACTGAACGACCCGCCGGGCTTTGCGTTCAGGGTCGGCGAACCAGGTGTCGACGCGCTTCCACCATGCTTGTTGGATACGCAGGTCGACGCAGATGAGCACGACTGGTCGCCTCAGCCGAAGCCAGTAGGCGATGTGGTCGGCCTTGCACGTGAACTTGAATCCCGTCGCCGTCTCGCCCCGAAATCCGACTTCTGTGCCTTTCACTTGAGCCAGGACGGCGACACCGGTGACTTCCCGGTCGACATCCACGAACTCGATCTGCCCGTCGACGGCGAAGTCACGTTTGGTGTCGTTCCACACATGGCCGGCATCGGAGACGGCCTTGTCGACGAATGCTTCACCCCGGTACCCAGCCCGCTGCTGGACACTGCGCTTCGGCATCCGATCAGTGCTCCGAGAAACGCACACATGTGTGCTCCGCAGCCCTGCTGAATCTGGGCGGCCGACGGCGCGCTTTGTTGTCCCACCCCATGCAGTGATCCTCCGTCGTTCGCGCGTGGTCCGAGTCAACTCAGGATAAGAGGGACCACTGACAATGACCTGTGCACGTCCTTCGGGAAGAGTGAACCCGGAGGCTGGGTACCTGAGAGTTTCGGGGTCCACACGGCAGCGGGGCCTGCTGAATGATCAACCTTTGTTTGGCTTGGGGCGAAGCGGCCGCGGGCGCGGCGACGGCCGAACTCCTCGAGTTCGGCCGTGGTCAAGAGGCGGCACGCAGCGAACACGTCGATCAGATCACGCGGCACTCCGCAGTCGGCGAGAGCGCGGATCTTCGTCCCGATCACGTCCTCCTCCGCGAGGACAAGCCTGTACGGGTTCTGGGGGACGGCCGCCAGAAGATCTCCTTGAGAATGCCGACCTCACGTCCTGCCCGGTGGCTGGGCCGGTTACGGTTAAACGGGGGGCCAGCGGGGCGGTCTCGAGCGTCTGCACCTTCCAGTCCCGGCTTCCAGACCCCTACGGAGGGGCTGCGATGGCGGCCGCGGGCGCCGGGTTGTCGGTGGCGACATCGAGGTCCTGGCGGGGGCGGTTTACAAGGTGGTGCGCCCGCACGGTGTATCCGCCAGTGAGGACCAGGGGTGTACGGGGAGCCGAGCGCAGTCACATCCGCCAGCAGCCACGTGTGGAGCCCCGGCATGTCCGTCACGTGGCTGCCCGAGTGCGGGAGGCGAGCTCGGGGAAAGTGTCCTCCCAGACAGTGCGCACGGTGCGACCGACGAGTGTGCACAGCATCGGCCACAGCTGGAGGAGCAGGTCCTGGTTGAGATAGAGGGGCAGATCATCGTGCAGGCCCTCGTGTAGGGCGGTGCGCTGCAGGCCCATGCGCTGGCGTGGCTTGCTGAGGTCGTGCGAAGTCATCCCGGACCAAGCCA
Organism: Streptomyces sp. NEAU-W12; assembly: GCF_026242095.1. Lineage (NCBI taxonomy): Bacteria > Bacillati > Actinomycetota > Actinomycetes > Kitasatosporales > Streptomycetaceae > Streptomyces > Streptomyces sp. NEAU-W12. The sequence goes on along the minus strand of NZ_JAPJDM010000005.1, from coordinate 60,057 downwards.
TGTGCGGCGGCAGCGCCACGCCCCCTGAGTGGGTCCCTGCAGCTCGGCCAGCGACTCCGGTAGGCGCCGCCGCAACTTCTCCCGGTACAACGCGAGATCCTCGGCGTTCGCTCCCGAGAGGGCCCTCGGCGCGGGTGCGGGGCGCTGTGGGCTGGAAGGCATGACTCCATTGTCGTGGCCGGCCAAGTGGTGCGGATCATGATGTGCGAGCCGGTGTCCGCAGTGAACGCAGTCGAGCTCACGCAGGGGGAGCTGGTCGTGCCAGCCAGTTCCGCCCCCAGGAGAGATGGCTAGGTCGTCATGACGCTCGTTTGACGCTCTGGGCGTCCGTACGCAGGACAGCGAGCCGAGAAAGAGGCTTTGACCTGGCCTTTTCCGAGACTCGCTCAGGCCGACATCTTTCCGATGACTTCGCACGTGGAGTGCGTGGCGATTCTTGAGCCTGCCCAGAAGGGGCTCTGACCTGCGGTTTTATCGGGTTCTTCAGGTGTGCTCGACGGTGCTCGACCTGTTTTCCGAAGTGGAACGGTTTCAGTGACGGATCGATTTTTGTAGATCGCTGACCTGCGAGTTCGTGAGTGAGGTCTCTGCATGGGCGACGCCCTCAGAAGGGCTTTCGGAGATTCTTGACGCTCGGATGACGCTCGAAGCGGAAGTCTCTGCTGTGCCTCCGCAGGCGCTGCGAGCCGCTATCTTTGGCCCACGCTTTTGGAGCACGGGACTCGACCGCGCCACGTGATACCGGTCATAGGGGCGTCGATGTCCGCTCGGAGCCGCGCGCGGCCTTTGCTGTCGGCTGTTCCGCACGCATGGCCAGCAGAAGCAAGCCGGCCGCGCAGAACACAGCACCCGTCGTGACGTACAGGGCCAGTGGTGTCCAGCCCGCGTCCAGCAGCCAGCCCGCCGTGGTGGGTGCGATGATGGCACCCACGCGGCCGACACTGATCGCCGCTCCCACACCTGTCGCCCGCAGCGGTGCCGGGTAGACGCTCGGCGTCAGGGCGTAGAGGCCGGCGATGCAGCCGTTGACCGCGACTCCGATGGCGGCGCCGATGCAGAAGGCCAGGACGAGTGTGTCGGTGGACGACGCGAAGGCCACGACGAGTGCTGCCGACACGAAGAGGTAGGTACGCAGGACGCTGCCGAGCGCGTACCGCGCGGCGAGTGCGCCCAGGAGTGCGGTGCCGAAGACGCCGCCCAGGTTGAGCAGCGTTCCGCCGGTCAGGCTCTGTGTCGCGGACATCCCGGCCTCCACGAGCAGGGTTGGCGTCCAGCTCGTGACGAAGTAGAAGGCCGCCATGACGAGGAAGAAGGCACCCCACAGCACCAGGGTGGCGCGGCGGAGATCCGGCGCCAGAAGGCGGCGGAACCCGCCTGCGGAGGTGAGCTTCGTCGGCTCCCTGTCCGGGAGCGTGGGCAGGTCTGGCTGCCCCATACGGCGGGCCAGCTCGTTGACACGGGTCAGGGCGTTGGCGGGTCTCCTGCTGAGGAGGAAGTCGAGCGATTCCGGCAGGAGACGGAAGGCAAGGGGAATGACGGCCAGGGTGGCGAGTCCGCCGGCCAGGAACACCGAGCGCCAGCCGTAGCGGTCGATGAGGGCGACCGAAGAGACGCCGCCGATCGTCGCTCCCACGGCGTACCCGGTGGAGTTGAGGCTCACGGCCAGACCGCGCCAGCGGCGGGACGCGAACTCACCGGCGATGACGTTGCTGCAGGCGAGAACGGCGCCGATGCCGACACCGGTGAGCAGGCGCAGCGCCCCCAGCTGCTGCCAGTTCTGACTGACCGAGGACAGCAGCATGCCCGCGGCTGCGAGGGCCAGGCCGGCCAGGATGACTGGCCGCCGGCCGATCCGGTCGGCCTGGGGAGCGATGAGCAGGGCGCCCAACGCCATGCCCGCCAGCCCGCTGCTCAGCAGCAGCCCGAGGGTACCGGAGTCGAGGTGCCACTCCCCGGAGATCGTCTTCCCGGTGAAGGACATGACCAGCACGTCGAAGCCGTCAAGGGTGTTGAGCAGCACGCAGATGGCGATCGCACCCCACTGGAAGCGGCTCATGGGCCCGTCGTCCAGGGCCTGCGTGAGGCGGGCGGTCACCAGGCGGCCTGCGGCGCGGTGGGGCGGTGGGGACACTTCTCCATGGCAGCACTCCGTTGTCGACTGCGGGATGGCCGAACCGGCTCGTCGGCGCGCCGTGGGCGGCAGCCTCGGATTCGGCAGTGGGAGCAGCCATGGTGCGAGCGGCGGTCTCGCGCGGCCAGGTGGTTTCCCGGATGCCGGGAAACAAGTGTTGCGGGCCGATGTCCTTCAGAGGTCGGGCGTGTCCAAAGCTCGCGAAATGGCGCGGCCGCATGAGCGGACCAGATCGGCGAGCGCTCCGACGGACGTAGACCCGTGCCGGACCACCACGGAGACAGCTGGTTGCCGGTCGCTGAGCGCATAGCCGCACGTGCGTGCCTGGGCGAGGATCCCCCTGAGCCGGCCGCTGTCGGTGAGCGTGAACGGGGTGTGCCGGGGTATCGTCCGCGCGAGAGCCTCCTCCTGAACGGCTGCCGGTGCGTGAGCGAGCAGCACCAGTCCTGCCGCTGTCGTGGTGATGCCCAGCCGTCCTCCGACTCGTGTCAGCGTGGGCACGGCACAGCTCGGCGCGATGCGTTCGATGAAGACCACCTCGCTTGCGTCACGGACGGCGAGCTGGACGTTCTCACGGACGAGGGTGGAGAGGTCTTCCAGGTAGGGCAGTGCGCGCTCGCGCAGTCCTTGACTGCGCGGAGCCAAGGACGCGACCTCCCACAGTCGCAGCCCGATGCGGTAGCGGCCTTGCGCGTCGCGTTCCAGAGCGCCCCACACGAGCAGGTCGCCCAGCATGCGGTGCACGGTGGAGACGGGCAGACCTGATCGCCGGGCCAGCTCGCTCAGGGACAGGTGAGGATGTTGTGCGCTGAAGGCACCGAGGATGCGCAGAGCCCGGCCGATGACGGGCCCTGTTGCGGTGGCGGGCGAGGAACCGGATTCCTGCGGGGAAGGAGAGGAAGGCGCGCTGCGCAGGGTGTGACGGGTCAAGGCGTGAGTCCTTCCTCGCTACCTGGACATCCCGCGCTTCACCGACTCACGGGCCGTCGCTGAGTGCCTCGGCGTCCAGCGACGCGATTTTGCGGAGGACGTCGACGGCGAGCTTGCGTTCGTCACCGGGAAGCGCGTCGAGCAGTTGCTCGTTGACGGCCTTGGCCGGACCGATCAGGGAGTCGAGCAGTTCGGCTCCCTGATCGGTGAGGCTCAGCAGGGTCCGCCGACGGTCCTCCTCGTCGCGTACCTGACTGACGTAGTGCTGCTCGGCCAGCCGACGGACGATGTGGTTGACCGTCGAACGGTCCAGTGACGTGAAGCGCGCCAGGGTGCGCTGGTCGATGCCGGGGTCACGGCTGAGAGCGTTGAGGACGGCGAACTGCTGGGAGGTGATCTCCCTGGACACGTGCCGGTACCACAGGGCGGTGTGCACCTGTTCCGCGCGCCGGATCAGGTGTCCGACGTAGTTGTGCAGTTCCAGTGCGTGCGCCACAGTCTTCCGTCCGTCTGTCGCCGGGGTGGTGCCGGCCGGGTGCCGGCCGGTGGGGGGAGTCTACGAGTGCCGGCACCACCCCGGCGGCGACCGCGTGGTCAGCGGCTGCGGCGGCCGGGGCGCTGGTCGTAAGCAAGGGCACGAGAACCGTCGACACCGACCTCCAGGCGACCGACCTTCTCGATGTCCAGGACCACGCGATCTCCATGGCTGAGCGGTCCCACTCCGGCCGGGGTGCCGGTCGCGATCACGTCGCCCGGGTGCAGGGTCATGACGGAGGAGGTATAGGCGATCAGTTCGCGGACGCCGAAGATGAGGTCCGCGGTGTTGGTGCGCTGCCGGGTGGTGCCGCCGACGTCGCAGCGCAGGTCGAGGGTGTCCGGGTCCGGGATCTCGTCGGCGGTCACGATCCAGGGGCCGAGCGGGGTGAACGTGTCGAAGGACTTGCGGGTGGAGCGGTCCTCGCCGGAGCGGACGGTGATGTCCAGGACGCAGGTGTAGCCGAAGACGTGGTCCAGGGCTTCGTCCGTGCTCACGTGCGAGGCGGTGCGGCCGATGACGACGCCCAGTTCGCCTTCCTGGTCGGTGCGCTTGTCGGAGTAGGGGAGGAGGATGTCCTGGCCCGGGCCGATGACGGAGGAGTTCGCCTTGAGGAACACACCGAGGTCGGCCACCGAGGTGGTGTACTCCATCTCGGCCTTGTGGTCGAGGTAGTTGACCGGTGCGCCGATGATCTTCCCGGGGCGGGGGAGCGGGGCCTCCAGGACCGCTTCGGCCAGGGGGATGCGGGGCCGGCCGGCTGCTTCGAAACGGGCCGTCTCCCCGTCGGCGGCCGCCTCGACGTACCGCTGGAGCGCACCGACGGGGCCGGCGGTGTCGGCTCCGGCGACCTGGTCGGTCACGTCGACGAGGTCGTCACCGACGATGAGTCCGAGGCGTCCCTTGTTGAACAGTGCCAGACGCATGCTGGCCTCCTTGTGGGTGTCGGGTGGGAGGGTCAGGCGCCGGGGTCGGCGTCTTCGGTGCGGTAGAGGCCGAGGGAGCGCATGACTGGCTCGTCGCTGTAGGAGAAGAGGACGGCGTCCGCGGAGGCCGAGGTGTTGACGTGCCGGTAGGAGGCCCAGCCGGGGACGGCGAAGGTGTCGTGCTCGGACCACTCCAGCCGTTCGCCGTCGACGATCGTGGCGCCTTCGCCGCGGACGACGTTGAAGACGGTCGAGGCCGTGTGACGGCGGCCGGCTCCCTCGAAGCCAGGGCGCAGCCGCTGCACGCGGCAACCGATGGTGGGCATGACCGGTCCCCCGGTCCAGGGGTTGGTGTACTCCAGGACGACGCCGTCGACGTCGCTGCCGTCGGCCGTGTCGGCGATGGCGTCCAGGGCGCGCTCCGTCTCCTGCCAGGTGTACCGGGTGACGGGGGAGTTGGGGCCGTCCTGGGTGAGCCAGGCGGGGGTGAGCCGGCCGTGCAGGAACTGGCGGCTGCCGGCGTCGTCGGGCTTGGTCACGGGCTGGAGCCGCTGCGGGTACTGCTCGTAGAAGCCGGCTTCCAGGGCGTTGACGAGGGGGTAGTCGAGTGCGTCGAGCCAGATCATCGGCGCGTCACCCTCGTGGGTGTGGTCGTGCCAGTGCCAGCCGGGAGTGAGCAGGAGGTCGCCGGGGGCCATGAAGACCCGCTCGCCGTTGACGGTGGTCCAGGCACCGTCGCCTTCGAGGATGAAGCGGAAGGCGTTGGAGGTGTGCCGGTGGGCCTGTGCGGTCTCGCCGGGCAGGATGATCTGGAGGCCCGCGTAGAGGGTGTTGACCGTGGCCGGGGGGTCGGTGAGGCCGGGGTTGACGAGCATGAGGACCCGTCGTTCGGCCTCCTCCAGGGACAGAGTCTTGGAGAAGTGCAGCAGATGCGGGCGGAGTTCGCGCCAGTCCCAGCGGTAGGGGACGGCGCGGCTCTTGGGCTGGGCGGGGAACAGGTTGCCGTAGAAGCGCCACAGCGGGGCGGCTCCCAGGCCCTCCAGGGCCTTGTAGGCGAGTTCGTCGGTTGTCATGGTGTCCTCCTACGCGAGCCGGGTCACAGGGCGGGAGCAGGTGCGGGGGTGGGGGTCCACACCCAGGAGATGTCGTCGAACGCCTCGGGGCCGCGCGACGAGAGGAGCATGTTGCGCAGGGTGGCTCCCATGCCTTCGAGGTGGCAGATCTCGCCGAAGCGGCGGGCGTTGGTCTGGATGAGAGTCGCCCGTTCCCGACGTCGGTCCGCGTATGCGGCGAAGGCTTCGGCGGGGTCCGCGCTCTGGCCGAGAGCCTGGCCGAGCGCCACGGCGTCCTCCAGTGCCTGGCAGGCGCCTTGCGCGAGGTACTGGAGCATGGGGTGGGCGGCGTCTCCGAGAAGCGCGATCCGCCCGTGCACCCAGGTGCTGATCGGGGCGCGGTCGTACAGCGGCCAGCGACGGTCGCGGGAGACGAGCGGCAGCGCGTCGCGCACGGCCTCGCAGGCGCCGGCGAAGCGTTCCTCCAGTTCTGCCTCGGTGCCCCAGTCGTCGGAATCCGGCGTGTAGCGGTCGCTCTCGAACACGGCGACCTGGTTGTACAGCTCGCCGCGACGTACGGGGTACTGCACCAGGTGCATGCGCGGCCCGGCCCACACCATGACCGCTTCCGAGGCGGCGTGCTGGGACATCCGGCCGGTCATCTTCCCGGTGGGCAGGGCGCCGCGGAAGGCGACGTAGCGCGAGCAGACCGGTTCGCCGTCACCGACCAGTACCTGGCGCAGCCGGGAGTGCAGTCCGTCCGCGGCGACGACCGCGTCGGCGGTCAGCGGGGCGTGGCCCTCCGCGAAGTGCAGGTGTACCCCGGATCCGTCCTGGTCGGCCTCGGTGACGGTGTGTCCCGTGCGCAGCGTGACGGCGGGGTGCTCCTGACAGGCGGTCAGCAGTGCGGTGTGCAGGTCGGTGCGGTGGGTGACCAGGTACGGGTGCGCGAAGCGGTCGGTGTAGGCCGAGCTGCGCAGATCGAGGGAGGTGACCTCGTCACCGGTCAGGGCGTCCATCATGACCAGCCGGGGCGGGGCTACCGCGGATGCCCGGACGGCCGGCAGTACGCCGAGTTCGTCCAGGGCGAGGGAGGCGTTCGGGGCGAGCTGCAGGCCGGCCCCGATCTCGCCGAAGCGGGCGGCCCGCTCCACGAGCGTCACGCGATGGCCGGCGCGGGCAGTCGCCAGCGCGGCGGCCAGTCCGCCGATACCGCCTCCGACTACGGCGATGTGGAGTGGAGAGGTGAGGACGGGCATCTGGCCTCCAAAAGTCAGCTCGGGAGGACATCGGGAGCGGAGGCGGTCAGACCCGGCCTCCGATGGTCCGTACACCAATCATTGGTGTACGGAATATATTCTGAGAGTGTTTCCCCCGTGTCAATGGATCGTGGAGAAACTCTTCCGACCGCCGGTCAGCACGCGGCGGAGACACTGTCCGCCTTCAGGGCGGTGCCGGTGCGGGCGGTGATGTCCTCAACGGTGACGCCGGGTGCGGTTTCGACCAGGGCGAGGCCCTGGGGGGTGACGTCGAGGACGCCGAGGTCGGTGATGATCCGGTGAACGCACTGCTCGCCGGTGAGGGGGAGAGCGCACTCGTCGACGATCTTGGGGGTGCCGTCCTTGGCGGTGTGTTCCATGAGGACGATGACGCGGCGTGCGCCGTGGACGAGGTCCATGGCACCGCCCATGCCCTTGACCATCTTGCCGGGGATCATCCAGTTGGCGAGGTCGCCGCGGGCGGAGACCTGCATGGCGCCCAGGACGGCGGTGTCGATGTGGCCGCCGCGGATCATGCCGAAGGAGAGCGCGGAGTCGAAGAAGGAAGCGCCGGGCAGGACGGTGACCGTTTCCTTGCCGGCGTTGATCAGGTCGGGGTCGACTTCGTCCTCGGTGGGGTAGGGGCCGGTGCCGAGGATGCCGTTCTCGGAATGGAGGACGACGTGGACGCCGGGCGGGAGGTGGCCGGGGATCAGGGTGGGCAGGCCGATGCCCAGGTTGACGTAGGAGCCGTCGGTGAGTTCGGCGGCGGCGCGGGCGGCCATCTGGTCGCGGGTCCAGCTCATGGGCGTACGGTCCTCTTCTCGATGGGCTTGTCGGCTGCCTGGCCCGCGGTGAGCGCCACGACCCGCTGAACGTAGATCCCGGGCACGTGGATCTCATCGGGTCGGAGCGCGCCCGGTTCGACGAGTTCCTCGACCTCGGCGACGGTGACGCGGCCGGCCATGGCGGCGAGGGGGTTGAAGTTGGCGGCGGCCCGGCGGAAGACGAGATTGCCGTGGTGGTCGCCGCGCCAGGCCCGTACGAGGGCGAAGTCGGTGGTGATGCCGTGCTCCAGGACGTACGGGCGGCCGGCGAAGTCGCGTGTCTCCTTGCGTGGGGAGGCGACGGCCACGGTGCCGTCGGGCGCGTAGCGCCACGGCAGCCCGCCGTTCGCGACCTGCGTGCCGACGCCGGCCGGGGTGTAGAAGGCGGGGATGCCCGCGCCGCCGGCGCGCAGCCGCTCGGCGAGCGTGCCCTGCGGGGTCAGTTCCACTTCCAGTTCTCCGCCGAGGTACTGGCGGGCGAACTCCTTGTTCTCACCGACGTAGGAGCCGGTCACTCGGGCGATGCGGCCCGAGGAGAGCAGGATGCCGAGTCCCCGGCCGTCGACGCCGCAGTTGTTGGAGACGACTTTCAGGCCGTTCGTGCCCCGTTCGTACAGGGCGCGGATCAGGACTTCGGGGACGCCGCTGAGGCCGAAGCCGCCGACGGCGAGTGAGGCGCCGTCGGGGATGTCGGCGACCGCTTCGGCGGCGCCGGCGCGGACCTTGTTCACGTGCGGACTGCCTTTCGGTTCGGGGCGCCGGGCAGGACGGCGGACCAGCCGCCGTCCACTACGAGGTTGGCGCCGGTGATGTAGGCGGCCTCGTCGGAGGCCAGGAAGACGGCCGCGTTGACGACGTCGTCGGGGTGGCCCAGCCGCCCGAGCGGGATGTGACCGCAGATGTCGTTCATCGGGTGGTCGTCGGCGAGCAGGTTGTCGCGCGAGCCCTCGGTGTCGATCATCCCGGGGCTCACGCAGTTCACCCGGACGCCGTGCGGTGCTCCCTCGGCGGCCAGTTGGCGGGTGAGTGCGATGACGGCGCCCTTCGATGCCGAATGGGCCGTCCGGTGGTTGGTGAGGGAACCGGTCAGTCCCGCGGTCGAGCCGACGGTCAGGACGCAGCCGCGGCTGCGCAGAAGGTGCGGCCAGGCCGCCCGCGCGGTCAGCCACAGCGAGTCCAGCTCGGCCCGCATCGTGAACGCGAAGTCCTCGTACGGCTGGCTGTCGATCGCGCCGAACCGCACGGCGCCCGCGTTGGCGTACACGATGTCGATGCCGCCGAACGCGTCCACCGCCTCGTCCACCCAGGCACGGACGGCCTCCTCGTCGGTGACGTCGAGCGGGCCGGGGATGAGGGCGGTGCCGCCCTCGCGGGCGATGAGGCGCTGGGTCTCCGCGGCCTCCTCGTGCAGCAGGTCGCCGCCGACCACGAGCGCGCCCTCGGCGGCGAACCGCAGCGCGGCGGCCCGGCCCTGGCCGCGCGCGGTCCCGGAGATCAGCGCCACCTTGCCGTCCAGTCGCTTCACGGCGCTCCCTCCCGAAGGGCGTCGGAGACGGACTTGACGCCGCCGTGCGCGGTCATGCCGCCGTCCACCGGGATCTCCGCGCCGCTGATGAACGACGCGTCGTCGGACAGCAGGAACACGACCAGGGGCGCCACCTCGTCGACGGTGCCGGTGCGGCCGAGCGGTGTCTCGCGGAGGTTGGCCTCGCGGAAGGCGGGCGCGGCGGACGCGGTCATCTCCGTCTCGATGTAGCCGGGGTGGATGGTGTTGACGCGGATGCCGCGCGGGCCCAGCTCCAGGGCGGCGGTCTTCGACAGGCCGCGCAGCGCCCACTTGCTGGTCGTGTAGGCGACCGGGTAGTGCGCGGTGAAGGCCGCAGAGGAGCCGACGTTGACGACCGAGGAGCCGGGCGGCATGAGCGGGGCAAGGTGCTGGATGCCGAGGAGCGGTCCGGTGACGTTGACCGCGTGGACGCGGGCCATGTCCTCGGGGCGTACGCCGCCGAGGCGGGCCCGCCAGGTGATGCCGGCGTTGTTGACCAGGCCGTGCACCTGCCCGTATGCCTCCTGCAGCTCGGCGGCGAGTGCGGCCCAGTCCTGCTCGCGGGTGACGTCCAGGCGCCGGCAGCCCGGAGCTTCGGTGGCGTCGGTGGCGATGACCCGGGCGCCCTCGCGGGTGAGCGCCTCGGCCTCGGCGGCGCCCTGGCCCCGGGCCGCGCCGGTGACGACGACGACCTTGCCGAGCAGCCTCTTGGGGTGCAGGTCGCTCACGGCCGCTCCCGGGAGCGGCGCCGGCCTGTGGGGAGGGGGACGGGCTCGACGCCGGGGACGACGGTGTTGGTGAGGGTGCCGAGGCCCTCGACGGTGAGGGTGACGGTGTCGCCGGGCTTCAGCGGCGGCGGGGTCTGTTCTCCGCGCCGGCCCCACAGTTCGGCGAGGCAGCCGCCGTTGCCGCAGGTGCCGGAGCCGAGGACGTCACCGGGGACGACGCGGGTGCCACGGGAGGCGTAGGCGGTCATCTCCTCGAAGGTCCAGCTCATGTGGGACAGCAGGTCCTCACCGACCTTCTCGCCGTTGACCTCGGCGGTCAGGGCCAGGCGCAGGAATCCTTCGGAGTCCCGGTAGGGCTCCAGCTCGTCCGCGGTGACCAGGTACGGGCCGAGGGTGGTGGCGGTGTCCTTGCCCTTGCACGGGCCGAGGCCCACCCTCATCTCCGCGCCCTGGAGGTCCCGCGCGGACCAGTCGTTGAAGACGGTGTAGCCGACGATGTGGTCGCGGGCCTGTTCGGCGGTGAGGTCGCGGCCCTCCCGGCCGACCACGGCGCCCACTTCGAGTTCGAAGTCGAGCACGGCCGAACCGGGGGGTACGGGGATGTCGTCCCCGTGGCCGTAGATCGCGTGCGGATTGGTGAAGTAGAAGGTCGGGGCCGCGTACCACTGCTCGGGGACGCCGCCGGTGCCCTCCACGGACCTGCGCACCCCTTCCACGTGCTCCTCGAAGGTCACGAAGTCCCGCACGGACGCGGGCTGCAGCGGAGGCAGCAGCCGGACCTGGGAGACATGCGGGCCCGGGGGTACGTCCAGGGCCGCGGCGCCGGCGGCGAGCAACCCGGGGAGCCCGTCGGTCTGCTGGATCAGTGCGGTGAGCGAGGTGACGCCCGGCAGGGGGAAGAGGGTGCCGTCCTCTTCCACGACGGCCACCCGGTGGTGGTGTCGGTGTTCGTATGCGGCGAAACGCATGGTGCGGCTCCAGCGGAGTGTGATCAGGAGAGGGGGATGCGCATGAGGTCGTGGCCCACGGTGACGCGGCCCCGGTAACCGGCCGCCCGGGCGGAGGCGCGGGCCGCCGCGGCCCACTCGCGGTCGGGGAACTGGGTCGGGTCGGCCGGCGCGAGGTGGCTGAGGACCACTTGGCGCGCCCCCGCGGCGGCGGCGATCCCGCCCACCTCTGCGATGTCGGTGTGGACCTCGCGCATGTGCTCGACGACGGTGGCGGGCAGGCCGGTCTCCTCGAACCACGCGGCGTCGACGGCCTCGTGGACCAGTAGGTCGCAGCCGCGGGCCAGCGCGATGAGGTCGTCACTGCGGCTGGTGTCGCCGGAGAAGACGACGGAGCCGTCCGCGGTGTCGAACCGGTAGGCGTACGCGGGGGACATGTTGCCGTGCGGGACCCTGGTCGCCGTCACCTTCACGGTGGCCGTCTCGAGGACGGTCACCACCGTGCCAGGCCGCGCCGACAGCTCGGTCACGTCGAGCATGGACACGGGGTCGATGCCGAAGCCCTCGGCGACGAAGGCGTTGGTGGAGGCGGCGAAGGTGGCGTTCGCGCGCCGGGTGGTCTCGACGATGCCGGGCGCGGGCTGTTCGGGGGTGACGGGACCCGCGGTGACCGTGTCGCTCGGCCCCGGCCCCCATACGCGCACGATGCCGCCGAGTCCGGGCTGGGGCGGCATGACGCCGGCGCACAGCAGCGGGAAGTCGAAGTAGTCGACGATGTGGTCGGCGTGCAGGTGGGTGAGGAAGATCCCCTTGAGCGACGGCATCGACAGTCCCGCCCGCAGGTACTGGCTCACGGCGCCCCGGCCGCAGTCCACCAGGTAGGTATCGGTGCCGACGGTCACGGCGGAGGCGATACCCATGCGCTCGCCGTACGGCGGGGGGCCGCCCGCCGTGCCCAGCAGGTGCACGACCGTGCCCTTTCCCGGCCGGACTTTGTCCTGAGGCTCGGTGCGGGGCTCGGCGGCGGCCTGCGAGGTGACGGCGAGCGCGGTGGCGGCCGCGCCGCCGGCCAGCAGGCCGCGACGGGACAGCGGGGTCGTGCGAGGGGTCATCGGGGCGGTTCCTTCGATCGTCGTTGATGCGGGAGCCGTGGGGGGTGAGGAAGGGGGCGAGTGGGGCCGGGGACGCGGCGGTGGGAGTCAGGGCGTGGACACCGCTGCCGCGTCCCCGGCGTACGGGGAGCGGATCAGACCGGCGGGGCGACGAACACGCCGCGGTCGGGGTCGTTGAAGGACTCCTTGGCGACGAGTTCGTTCATTGGGTTGGCGGTGCCCCACTGGTCGGTGACCTCGGGCTGGGAGAAGTCGTAGACGTGGGGGTGCCAGGTGTCCTCGTCCAGGCACTCCAGCTCGGTGGTGTACTCGACGGTGTTCCCGTGCGGGTCGAGGAAGTACGTGAAGGTGTTGTCGCCCGCCATGTGCCGGCCGGGACCCCAGACCTTCTTGAAGCCCGCCCGGATGACCCGGCCGGAGCCGCGCATGTATTCGTCGATGCCGCGCATCTCGAAGGAGACGTGGTGCAGCGAGGTGTGCGGGCCCTTCGCCAGGGCCATGGAGTGGTGCTGGTTGCTGATCCGCATGAAGTGCATGACTTCGCCCATGTGCGGGGAGCTGAGCGTGTCGGAGAGGGCGAAGCCGAGGTGGCGCTCGTACCACTCGCGGGTGCGGTTCAGGTCCGGGCTGTTGAGGACGACGTGGGAGAGCTTGACCGGGATGGCCTCCTTCTCCTCGATCTTGCGGTGCTGCCGCACCTCGACGTCGGCCGAGACCTCGATGGTGCGGCCGTCGACGTCGAAGAAGCGGAAGCCGTAGCCGCCGCCGGGGGTGTCGACCTTGCCCGGCCGGGAGATCAGCTGCACGCCGCCCGCGAGCAGTCGTTCGGCGAGGGTGTCGACGTCGGCGGGGGACGCGGCGCCGTAGGAGACGAGGTCGAGGCGCTTCTCCTCGGCCTTGCGCAGCCGCACGACGTACTGCTCCGGGGAGCCCTCGGCTGCCAGGAAGGAGATGCCGGAGTCCTCGGCGACCTTGGTCAGGCCCCAGACGCCGGCGTAGAAGTCGAGCTGCTTGTCGTAGTCGGGCACGGCGAGGTCGACGTGCCGCAGGTGGGTGAGCAGGCGCATGATGGTCAGTCCTTCCGGAGGAGGGCGGCGGCGTTGCCGCCCCGGACGGCGTGGAAGTCGGCGTCGGACAGGCGCGCGGCGCGCAGGGCGCGGACCGGGTCCTCGGTGCCCATGTCGAAGGGGAAGTCGGAGCCGAGGAGGACCCGGTCGGCGCCGGCGACCCGGATCAGCTCGCGCAGCACGTGCGGGTCGTGGACGAGGGAGTCGAAGTACAGCCGCTTCAGGTAGCTGCTGGGCAGGTGCGCGCAGCCGGCGCTCGCGTCGGTGCGGGCCGACCAGGCGTGGTCGGAGCGGCCGATGTGGGTGGGCAGGTAGCCGCCGCCGTGCGCGGCGATCAGCCTCAGCTCCGGGTGGCGGTCGAGCACCCCGGAGAAGATCAGGTGGGACAGCGCGACGGCGTTCTCGGTGGGCTGGCCGACCGTGTTGGACAGGTACCACTGGTCCAGCCGCTCGTCCAGGGTGCAGCCGAAGGGATGCAGGAAGACGAGCGCGCCGGTCTCCCCGGCCCGGGCCCAGAAGGGCTCGTAGGCCGGGTCGGACAGCTCGCGTCCCGGGGCGTGGCTGGAGATCTCCACCCCGGCCAGGCCCTGCTCCAGGGCGTGGTCCAGGGCCCGGACCGCCTGCTCCGGGTGCTGGAGCGGGGCCAGCCCGAGTCCGCGCAGTCGGTCGGGGGCGGCTGCACAGTGTGCGGCCGTGGCCTCGTTGGCGAGCCGGTACAGCTTCTCGGCGGTGTCCTCGTCGGCCCAGTAGTGGTAGTGCGACGGGGAGGGGCAGACCAGTTGGACGTCGACGCCCTGGGCGTTCATCGCGGCCAGGCGCACGGCGGGGTCGGTCAGGCGGGGGATGCGCTCGCGCACCATGGGGCCGCTGACGGCGAGGGAGGCGGGGCCGTTGCGCCGAGCGTCCAGCTCCTTGGCCTCGGCGTGCCCGGGCAGGCCGGCGACGAGCGCCTCGACCTCGGGCAGCAGGACGTGGGCGTGCACGTCCACGGTGGGCGTGTTCACGGCGGTGGCGTTCACGAGAGCCGTGTTCTCGGCGGTCACGGCAACTCCCGGAGCATGGTCATGGTGCGGCCCATCAGGCCGGGCACATCCGCGTCGCGCACCCCGTCGAGCTGCCACTGCCCGATCTGTACGGACGCCTCCACGACCGGGCGGACGCGGGCGATCCGCCGGTCGTGGTACGCCTGGAACAGCGCGTCGTCCCAGTCGTCGGTCCCGGTCAGCATCTGCGCGAGCACCCAGGCGTCCTCCAGGGACAGTGCGGCGCCCTGGGCGAGGGTGGGCGGGCAGCAGTGTGCGGCGTCGCCGACGAGGACGACCCGGCCGCGGTGCCAGGAGCCCTCGACCAGCAGCCGGTCGAACCAGGTGTAGTTGACCTTCGCCGGGTCGGTGATGTGCTCGGTGATCTCCGGCCAGTGGCCGCCGTAGGAGGAGGTCAGGCGCCGCATCTCGTCGGCGTACGACTCCGGTGGGATCGACGCGCGGTCACGGTTGGCCTCTACGACGTACGCGTACAGGGTGGTCTCGCTGGTGGGGCAGTAGCCGGCGATGTAGGCCGGGCCGCCGTATGCGAGGTCGGTACGGACGACGCCCGCCGGACGCGGGGCGGCGATGCGCCAGATGGCCATGCCGGTCGGTTCCGGCTTGTTGGTGATGCCGATCGCGGCGCGGGTGGCGGAGCCGAGGCCGTCGGCGGCGACCACGAGGTCGTAGCGGTGCTCGGTGCCGTCGCTGAGGCGCACGGCGACGCCGTCGGCGTCCTGGTCCAGGATCTCGGCGGTGGTGCCGAGGCGGACGGTGGCGCCGCTGGAGCGCACGGCGTCGATGAGGATCTGCTGGAGCCGGGGGCGCTGCATGCCGACGGTGGCGGGCAGGTCGTCGCCGCCGGTGCGCAGGTCGTCCTGGGCGTGCAGGACGGTGCCGTCGGGGGCGGTGATGCCGACCGAGCCGAAGCCGTATCCGGATGCCTCCACCTGCTGCCAGACGCCGAGTTCGCGCAGGACGCGCAGGGCGTTGCCCTGGAGGGTGATGCCGGAGCCGGCGGTGGCGTTCCAGTCGTCCTTGGCCTCGATCAGGTCCACCGCGTACCCGGCGCGGCGCAGCAGGATCGTGACGGCATTGCCGGCCGCGCCCCCGCCGATCACCAGGACTTTACGGGCTTTGCTCATGGGGAACTCCCTTGTTCCGCTGGTTACTTGACGGCGATCGGGTTGACGGGTGAGCCGACGGCCCCGGTGATGGGCAGGGGTGCGGCGGTGAGCCAGAAGGCGTACTCCCCGTCGGCCGCGCAGTCCTCGGCCAGGGCGTCCAAGTCCCACATCTCGCCGATCAGCAGGCCGATGTGGGGGATGGCGACCTGGTGCAGCGGCTGGAAGGCGTGCTCGAACTCATTCGGGCGGACCTCGAAGCCCCAGGTGTCGGTGGCGATCGCGGCGATCTCGCTGCCGTGCAGCCAGCCCGCCGTGGTGAACGACAGCCCGGGCGCGGGCCCGCCGGCGTAGTCGCCCCATCCGTCGCGGCGCACCCGGGCGAGCTGGCCGGTGCGGACGAGGACGATGTCGCCGCGCCCCACCCGCACACCGTGCGCCTCGGCGGTCGCGGCCAGGTGCTCCTCGGTGATCGCGAAGCCGTCCGGCAGCTCACCGTCCTCACCGACGACCCGGCCGACGTCCAGGAGCACTCCGCGTCCGGCGACGTGCGGGGCCATGTGCTCGATGCCGGTGACCTGGTCGCCGTCGGAGGTGACGACCTTCTCGGCCGGGCGCCCGTTCCACGCCTTGCCGTGGTCGAAGATGTGCCCGAGCCCGTCCCACTGGGTGGAGCACTGCAACGGCATCGCTATGACGTCGTCGGCGCCGCCGATGCCGTGCGGCAGGCCCTGGTTGCCGAGGGCCGCGTCCGTGCCGGTGTCCAGCATGGTGTGCACCGGATTGGTGCGCTTGCGCCAGCCCTTCTGCGGGCCGTCGATGTCGAAGCGCTGGGACAGGGAGAAACTAGTACCCCGCCGTATCAGGGCGGCGCCCTCGCGGCGCTTGGCCTCGTCGAGGAAGTTGAGCGTGCCGAGCACGTCGTCCTCGCCCCAGCGGTTCCAGTTGGAGCACGCCTTCGCGGTCCGGGCGATCGAGCCCTCGGGGTCGGTGCGGTCCAGCGTCATCGAGCCGCCTCCGCCACGCATCGGGTGCGCTGGGCACCGAGCCCGGTGATGGAACCGTCCACGACGTCACCGTCGCGCAGCAGCCGGCCCCAGTGCATGCCGTTGCCCGCCGGGGAGCCGGTGAGTACCAGGTCGCCGGGCAGGAGGCGGGCGGTCTGCGAGGCGTAGGAGACCATCCGCGCCACGTCGAAGATCATGTCTTTGGTCGACTCGTCCTGCATGGTCTCGCCGTTGAGCTTCAGGGTGAGGCGCAGGTCGCCCGGGTTCGCGATCGAGGCGGTGGGCACGATCCAGGGTCCGAGCGGCGTGAAGCCCGGGGCGTTCTTGCTGCGCAGCCAGTCGGTCCCGATCTGCGGCATGTCCCGGCGGAAGACGGTGGCGCGGTCGGTCAGGTCGTTGGCGATCGTGTAGCCGGCGACGTGGCCCAGGGCCTCCTCGACGGACACCCGGTGGGCCGGGCGGCCGATCACCGCGGCCAGTTCCAGCTCCCAGTCGGGCTTCTTCGCCCAGGACGGCAGCACGACGTCGTCGTAGGGACCGGTGATCGCGCTCGGCAGCCCGATGAACACGTACGGCAGATCCTCGGCGGCCCGGCGGTCCATGATCTCGGCTGCCTCCGCGCGCCGCTCCGCCTCCGGCCGGTCGTCACCGGGCGCGCGGTGCGCGACGTGCAGGTCGATGACGTGCTGCCGGTAGTTGGCGCCGGACTGGAACACCTGGCGCGGCTCGACCGGTGCGTGCACCCGGAAGTCCGCCAGGGGCGCGCGTCGTGGCGCGCTGTCGCCGGCCAGGGCCGTCAACCGGGGCAGCACAGCCTCCCAGTCGTCCAGGAGGTCCCGCACGCTCAGGTCGGCGTCGTCCAGGGCGTCCCGCAGGTCGATCACCTGGGCGTTGGAGGTGACGAGAGCAGGGAAGGCGGCCCCGTCGAGGGCCGAAAGGGTGGCGAGGGCGAAGGGTCCGGCGAAGAGGGCGGACGCGGCTTCAGGTTTCACGGACATGTCCTCCTGATTGCGATGGCACTAATCTGGACTCGCCACCCGCGATCAGGGAAATAGATTCCGTGGATGACAGTCATCCATGAGTCGAATTTCCGCAGGTCACCGCCGAAAAACGAGAAAAGCCGCCGTGAATCTCAGTCGCCTGGACCTCAACCTCGTCGTCGCCCTGCGCGCTCTCCTCGAAGAGCGCAACGTCACCCGCGCCGGACAGCGCGTCGGTCTCAGCCAGCCGGCGATGAGCGCGGCGCTCTCCCGCCTGCGCCGGCACTTCGACGACGACCTGCTGGCCCGGGTCGGCGGCCACTACGAACTCACCGCCCTCGGGCAGGTCCTCCTCGACCGCGCGTCCACCGCCTACGACCTGCTGGAACGTCTCTTCGCCAGCCAGGCGGACTTCGACCCGGCCAAGGAGAGCCGTGAGTTCAAGCTCGTGGCGTCCGACTACGCGGTCGCCGTCTTCGGCGCCGAACTCGCCCGGGTCGTGCATCAGGAGGCCCCCGGCATCCGGCTGCGTTTCGCGCAGACGCCGAACACCGTGGTGGATGCCACGGACACTCTGCTGAGCACCACCGACGGTCTGCTCATGCCGCACGGTGTGATCAGCGACTTCCCGGCCACCGACCTCTACCAGGACCGGTGGGTCTTCCTCGTCGCCGACGATCACCCGAGCGTCGACGACCGGCTGACCCGGGAGGACCTGGCCCGGCTGCCCTGGGTGACCTACCAGCGCACCTACGACGCCCCGGCGGTGCGCCAGCTCGGCATGCTGGGCATCGAGCCCCGGGTCGAGGTCTCCGTGGACAGCTTCCAGATCATGCCGCTGCTGGTCAGCGGAACCCGGCGCATCGCCCTGATCCAGGCCCGCCTGGCCCGGCTCCTCGCGCCACTCGCCGCCGTGCGCGTGGTGGAGCCGCCCTACGAGGCGGTGCCGCTGCGGGAGGCGTTGTGGTGGCACCCGGTGCACACGCACGACGCGGCGCACATCTGGCTGCGGGAGACGGCCGCCCGGGTCGGCAGGCGGATGGCCGACGAGACCGTGGGATGAGCGAGGCCCCGCACGTGAACGGAGGGCCCTATTCACGTTATGGATGGAATTTATCCGTGAAGTGAATGACGGTGGGGGTGGGCAGGGCCGGCCGGCAGGACGCATGCTCGGACGGGGCCCGTCGGTGCGCTCTTGCTCGACGTCTCTATCCGACAGCCGGAGATGATCATCGTCTCCGCGGTCGACCCTCCCGTACCGTCGGCCGGAGTTTCGCCGTGCTCGTTTTCCATGCCGTACCCGTCATCGCTCCCCACGGCCCCGAGCCGACCCGCTCAGCGAGCGGGAGCCGCCATGGTCGACCGGCGTACGACCAGTTCGGGTTGCAGCACGACGTGGCGGTGCGTGTGCCTGACTCCGTGGGCCGTGTCCTCGATGAGCAGTCGGCCGGCCTGCCGTCCCATGGCGGATGCCGGTCGTCGCACCGAGGTGAGCGGTACCACGGCCGACGCGGCGAACTCGATGTCGTCGTACCCGACCACGGCGATGTCGTCCGGCACTCTCAGACCGGCCTCGTACAGGGCCTGAAGGACACCGAGGGCGAGCAGGTCGTTGGCGCAGAAGACGGCGGTGGGTCGCTCGGGCAGGCCGAGGATGCGGTGCCCGGCGTCCTTGCCGGCCGTCACGGTGAGGGTGTCGCAGGACAGTTCTCTCAGCGCGGTGGACGGCAGGCCGGACTCGCTGATCGCGGTGAGGGCGCCGCGGCGGCGGTCCCTCACCTGCTGGAGGCGGTCGGGGCCGCTGACGTAGGCGAGGGAGCGGTGGCCCCGTTCGAGCAGGTGCCGTACCGCGGCCCGTCCGCCCACCACGTCGTCGATGCCGACGGAGCATGCCGCGGGCTGGGGCGCGTACTGGTCGGCCACGACGAAGGGCACGGCGTTGCGGCGGAAGGCCGCGACGGTGCGCCCGACTCCTTCGCCGGAGGCCAGCACGGCACCGCGGACCTGGTGCGAAGTGATCAGCGACAGGTGACGTGCCGCCTCGGCCGGATCGTGGGCGCCTGTGCAGGCCATGACGCCGAGGTCCGCCTCACGGGCGGCCTGTTCCACCCCGGAGGCGAGTGCGGTGAAGAACGGGTTCGCCATGTCGAGCACCATGACGGCGATCACCCGGGAGGCCCAGCCGCGCAACTGCCGGGCGCCCTCGGCCCGGACGTAGCCGAGGGAGTCGATCACTTCCAGGACGCGCGAGCGCGTTCCCTCGGACACGATCTCGGGCCGGTTGAGGACGTTGGAGACGGTACCGAGCGAGACGCCTGCCTCCCGCGCAACGTCCTTGATGCCGACCCGGGGACGTGGGCGGTCGACAGGTCCGGCCACCGCCGTCGCTCCGTCGGAGCCACGTTCGCGGTGAGCTGGGGGAGCGGCGGTCGGTCGCCGGTCCACGGTCTAGCGTCCCTGCGGAGCGCCGGTGGTGGAGCGCACCACCAGACGGGGGGTCATCGTGGTCTGCATGGCTCTGTCCCTTCGGCTTTCGACGCGCTCGACGAGCATCCGGGCGGCGGCGGAGCCCATGGTGTGCCCCGCCTGGTCCACGCTGGTCAGTTGTACGGGGGCCAGGGCGGCGAGCGCGGTGTTGTTGTAGCCGACGAGCGACAGGTCCCGGGGGATGCGCAGCCCGAGTTCGTGCGCCGCGCGGTAGACGCCCAGTGCGGCGACGTCCGCACCGGTCATCACGGCGGTCGGCGGACGGTCGGCCGTCAGCAGTGTCATGCCCGCCTTGAAGCCGCCGTCGTCGGAATAGGCGGTGTGGTGGACCCGCGCGAACCGGTCGAGTCCGTGCCGTTGCATCGCGTGCAGATAGCCCTCGCTCAGCACGGTCTCCGGAGTGCGCTTCCACTTGTTGGCCCGGGTGCCCGGGGCCGAGACCAGGGCGATGTCACGGTGGCCGAGCGAGACCAGGTGATCCACCACCAGACCGGCGCCGAGGTCGTCGGCGTCGACGACCGAGTCGTAGGTGTCCGAGGCGTCGTGGTGCCCGATGACCGCGGTCGGCGTCGAAGCGGCCGTGTCCAGCACCTCCGCGCGCGGTGTCCCCGGGGCAATGAGGATCAGTCCGTCCATCTGCCGGTCCACCAGGGAACGAATGGTCCTGGCCTGTTCCTCGGGGTCGAAGCCGGCCGCGCCGATCAGCACCGTGTAGTCGGTGTGGCGGAGTTCGTCCCGGATGCCGTCGAGGATGTCGGCGAAGAACGCGTTGCGGACGTTGTCCAGCAGTACACCGATGGTGTAGGTCCGCCCGCGCATCCCTCGCGCCGCCGCGTGCGGACGGTAGCCCAGGTCGGCGATGGCCGCCTGGACCTTCTCCCGCATGGCCTCGCTCACGCCGTAGGCATTGCGCATCACCTTGGAGACGGCGGCCGTGGACACCCCGGCATGCCGGGCGACATCGGTGATGGTCACGCGCTTGTTCGGCTTGGCTGCGGAAGCCCCGTCCATGGTCCACGTCCCGAAGTGAGTAGTCGTAGGTATAACGGTCTACACGCTACTCCCCGCCACCCGTCAAGCCTTTCGTTCATCACTACGGTGTTACCCGCTTGTGTCTTGACGGTGGCGGAGGGGCGGTGCAGGGTGTTGCCCACTCGCTGTGAAGAACGTTTTACACGGTCTCTGCCGAGTTGCTGCCCGCGTGCTGCCGGGCCTCGTACTTCGCCCCTGGCGCTGTTTCCCGCACCTCGCCCCGCTCGTCATGATCCTTGGGAGTCCTCCGTGCCCCTTCGTACCTCCCGCGCCCGTCGTGCGCGACTGAGCCTGCTCACCGCCGGCGCCGCCTCGCTCGCGCTGCTCGCCACCGCGTGCGGCGGCAGTGGGGCCGGCGGCTCCTCCTCCGCCCCCGAGAACTTCGACTACCTGAGCGTCACCGAGAACACCACCGTGAAGACGGCGCTGACCACCATGTCCAAGGGTGAGTGCAAGGCCGCGAACGACGCTCTGCCGCTGAAGGTGGAGACCGTTCCGCAGGCGAGCCTGGACCAGAAGCTCCAGTTGCTGGCCGGCCAGGACGCGCTGCCGGTGCAGTTCGCGGCGGGCAACGCCCCGGCGCTCACCCAGCAGTTGGCCAAGTCCGGCAAGGTTGCCGACCTGGAGGCGAAGCTCAAGGAGCTGGGCGTTCTCGACCAGCTGGAGCCGGCTGCCGTCTCCACCATCAAGGCCCTGTACGGCGGGGAACTCCAGGTCCTGCCGTACGAGTACAACATCGAGGGCATCTTCTACAACAAGAAGGTCTTCGCGCACAACGGGATCAAGGTGCCGGGCACCTGGGAGGAGCTGGTGTCGGCCGCGGCGAAGCTGGAGGCGAAGGGCGTCCAGCCGTTCTCCGCATCCGGTCAGCAGGGCTGGCCGCTCACCCGTCTCATCAGCGGCTACCTCTACCGCAGCCTCGGCCCCGACGCCCTGCAGAAGGTGGCGGACGGCAAGGCGAAGCTGACCGACCCGGAGTACGTGAAGGCCGCCGAGGAGGTCGCGGCCCTCGGCAAGAAGGGCTACTTCGGCAAGGGCGTCGGCTCCATCGACTACGACACGGCGATGAACCAGTTCCTCACCGGCAAGGCCGCCATGTTCTACATGGGTAGCTGGGCACTGGCGAACATTTCCGACGACAAGCAGAACAAGATCGGGGCGGAGAACACCGGCTTCATGCCCTTCCCGGCCGTCACCGGCGGCAAGGGCTCCGTCGACCAGTACCCGTCCAATGTCGGCCTGGGCATCACGTTCGCCTCGAAGTCCTTGGACAAGAAGACCGGCGACTGGGTGTCCTGCATCGCGAAGAACTACGGCTCCACCGCGCTGAAGGACCACGGCTCCATCTCCGGCTTCAAGGTGAACACCGAGGTCAAGGACGCCAACGAGGTCACCACCCAGGTGCGGGACACCATCAGCGCCTCGAAGCAGAACGTGCTCTGGTTCGAGGCCCTGTTCAGCACCAAGGCGACCACCGTCAGTCAGCAGAACGCGGCGGGTCTAGTCAGCGGCAGCACGAGCCCCGAGCAGTTCATGCAGACCGTTCAGGACGCGCTGGCCGCCCAGTGACCGGCCGGGGACGGCCCGCTCGCTCCTGCCCGCCCCGCCGCGCGCGGGCCGTCCCCGTCCCTCCGAAGAAAGTGGACACCCACCCATGCACCGCGTACTCGGTGACCGCAGGGCCATCGCGCTCCTGCTCGGTCCCGCCCTCCTCGTCTATTCCCTGATCATGCTGGTCCCGATGGTGTGGTCACTCGGGTACTCCTTCACCAAGGGCAACACGATCAACGGCTTCACCGGAAACGGCGTCGCCAACTTCTCCCGTCTCCTGGACGACCCGGCCGTCCACGACGCGCTCTGGTTCACCCTGAAGTACGCCGTCGTCGTCACCGCCGGGCAGGTGGTCGCCGGGTATCTCCTGGCGCTGCTCTACGTCTTCTTCCTCAAGCGCGCCTCGGCGCTCGTCCGCACCCTGGTGTTCTTCCCGGTCGTGCTGCCCACCGTCGCCGTCGGCCTGCTCTTCCAGAAGTTCTTCCAGGTCGCCCCGCAGACCGGCCCGGTCAACTCCCTGCTCAACGCCGTGGGCATCGACTCGATCGACTTCTTCGGCAGCGCCGGCAGCGCCTTCTGGGTCCTGATCGCCATGGACATCTGGCGCTCCATGGGCTTCTACGCCGTACTCCTCTTCGCCGGCCTCGTCGACATCCCCGACGAGGTCCTGGAATCGGCCCGCCTCGACGGAGCCACGGGACTCAGGCTGGTCCGCCACATCGTGCTGCCGCTGTCCCTGCCGGTCCTGATGTCCTCGCTGATCTTCAGCATCAACGGCACGCTGAAGGTCTTCGACTCGATCGTCGCGTTGACCAACGGCGGCCCCGGCACGGGCACCACCCCGCTGACCCTGTACATGTTCCAGACGTCGTTCACCTACAGCGACTACGGCTACGGCAGCACGATCGCCCTGCTGCTGACCGTCGTGTGCCTGCTGGTGAGCCTGGTCGTCTACCGCGTCTCGCGGCGCGACCTCACGGAGGGCTGAGAGTCATGGCCACCATCGACACACCCGTGAAGACCTCCGCAAGCGGCTCCGGGCACGCGCCCGTGCGTGCCCCGCGGGCCCGGCGCGGCCGTCCGGGAAGCCGCCTCTGGGTCAAGGTCGTCGTCGCTCTCCTGCTGGTCGTCGAGGTCTACCCGATGATCTGGATGTTCCTCACCTCCCTGAAGTCCAACGACGACTACCTGAACAACTCCACCTGGAGCCTGCCCACCACCTGGGAGTGGAGCAACTACACCGAGGCGTGGACGACCGGCAACATCGGCCTCTACGTCCAGAACAGCCTGCTCGCCGTCGTCCCCGCGCTCGCGCTGATGCTGCTGCTGGGCACCGCCGCCGGCTTCGCCCTTCAGGTCATGGTGTGGAAGGGCCGCAGCCTCACTCTGCTGGTCTTCCTCGCGGGCATGATGGTCCCGCCGCAGATGATCCTGCTGCCCCTGTTCACGGTGTACTTCCAGACCGGCCTGTCCGGCACGCTGTGGCCGCTGATCCTCACCTACACCGGCACGGGCCTGCCCCTGACCGTCTTCATGATGGCCACCTACTACCGCAGCGTCCCCCGCGAGCTGTTCGAGGCCGCCACGATCGACGGCGCCGGCATCCTGCGCGCCTTCTGGACCATCAGCCTCCCCCTGGTGCGCAACGCCCTGCTCACCGTCGGCCTGGTGCAGTTCTTCTTCATCTGGAACGACCTGCTCATCGCGCTGACCTTCACCAACAACCAGGACCTGCGCACCATCCAGGTCGGCCTGCTCAACTTCACCGGCGACTTCGGCGCCACCCAGTACGGCCCCCTCTTCGCGGCCATCTGCATCAACGTCTTCGGCACCCTCGTGATCTACCTCTTCCTCAACCAGAAGGTCATGAAGGGCCTCACCTCGGGAGCGTTGAAGGGCTGACCCGGCCCTCGCCCCGGCCTGCCGTCTCCCCGGCCCTCGGCTCCGGGGAGTTCGCCGCGCCCACCCGTCACGCTCCCGACTGTGACCACACGTGAAAGAAGGGTCGCCCCTTGCTCCCCCCTCAGCCCTCCCCGGTCAGCTTCGAACACCTGCCGGACGGACTCGGCATCGGAGTCGCCTCCCCCCGGCTGACCTGGACCTTGCCCGCAGGCACCGGCCGCCAGGTGTCGTACGAGCTGGAACTCGAACGCCGTGGCGGCATCAGCCGCACCGGGCGCGTCGACAGCGCCGAGCAGGTCCTCGTTCCGTGGCCCGGCGACCCCCTGACATCCCGGGAACGCGCCACCGTACGCGTCCGCGTCTGGACCTCCGACGCCGCAGGCCCCTCGGAGTGGAGCACACCGAGAGACGTCGAGGCGGGGCTCCTCGACGCCGCCGACTGGCAGGCCGTACCCGTGGGCGCCGACTGGGACGAGGACCCCGAGGGCGAGCGCCGCCCCGCCCGCGTGCGCAAGGACTTCCGTCTCGACCGGCCCGTCGCCCGCGCACGCCTCTACGTCACCGCTCACGGCCTGTACGAGGTGGAGATCAACGGCCGCCGCGTCGGCGACGAGGCGCTCGCACCGGGTTGGACCGTCTATCCGCACCGGCTGCGGTACCGCACCCACGACGTCACCGCCCACCTCACCGAGGGCGCCAACACCGTCGGTGCCTGGCTCGGCGACGGCTGGTACCGAGGCAAGTACGGCTTCGACGGCGGGACCCGCAACATCTACGGCACCGACCAGTCCCTCATCGCCCAGTTGGAGGTGGAGTACGACGACGGCACCACGCAGGTCGTCGCCACCGACCGGACCTGGGAAGCGGCGCCCGGCCCGATCCTCACCAGCGGCCTGTACGAGGGCGAGACCTTCGACGCCCGCCTGCACGACCCCGCCTGGGCCACGCCCTCCGCGGCCGACGCGGAGGGCTGGGCGCCGGTCCGTACGGGCGTACGCGATCCCGGCACCCTTGTCGCCCCTCTCGGGCCGCCCGTGCGCTGCACCGAGGAGGTCACTCCGGTCACCGTCACCCGCACCGGCGACGGGCGTCACCTGCTCGACTTCGGGCAGAACCTCGTCGGCCGTCTCCGGGTCACCGTCGACGGACCGGCCGGCACCACACTCACCCTGCGGCACGCCGAGGTCTTGGAGGACGGCGAACTGGCCACGCGCCCGCTGCGCGAGGCGTACTCCGTCGACACCCTCATCCTTTCCGGCGGCGGACCTCTCACCTGGGAACCCCGCTTCACCCTGCACGGCTTCCGCTACGCCGAGATCAGCGGCTGGCCCGCCGAGCTGACGGCCGGCCAGGTGACCGCCCGCGTGTACCACACGGACATGCGCCGAACCGGATGGTTCGAGTGCAGCGATCCGCTCGTCAACCGCCTGCACGAGAACGTCGTGTGGAGCATGCGCGGCAACTTCGTCGACCTGCCCACCGACTGCCCCCAGCGCGACGAACGCCTCGGCTGGACCGGCGACATCCAGGTCTTCGCCCCGACGGCGAGTTTCCTTTACGACTGCGCCGGCCTGCTCGACTCCTGGCTCACCGACGTCGGCCTCGAACAGCTCCCGGACGGCACGATCCCCTGGTACGTCCCCGTCATCCCGGGCGAACCGATGTGGACGCCGATCCACCCCGGTGCCGCATGGGGCGACGTCGCCACCCTCACTCCCTGGACGCTCTTCCAGCGTTTCGGCGACCGGGACCTGCTGCGCCGCCACTACCCCATGGCCAAAGCGTGGGTCGAGCTGGTCGAACGCCTCGCCGGTCCTACCCGCCTGTGGGACACCGGCGTCCAGCTGGGGGACTGGCTCGACCCTGCCGCCCCACCGGACGACCCGGCCGCAGGCCGTACCGACCGCTACCTGGTCGCCACCGCCTACTTCGCCCACTCCGCGCGACATCTCGCCCTGGCCGCAGAGGAGTTGGGGTTCGACGCGGACAGCGAACGGTACGCGGGAGTCGCCGCCGAGGCAGCCGACGCCTTCCGGCGACGGTACGTCCTGCCCTCGGCCCGCCTCACCAGCGACAGTGCCACCGCGTACGCGATCGCCCTCGCCTTCGACCTGCTCACGCCGCAACAGCGCGGACCGGCTGCCGACCGCCTCGCCGAGATCGTGCTCGCCGACGGCGCGCGCATCTCCACCGGCTTCGTCGGCACCCCGCTCATCTGCGACGCCCTCACCGACAACGGTCACCTCGACGTCGCCTACCGGCTGTTGCTGCAGACCGAGTGCCCCTCCTGGCTCTACACCGTCACCATGGGGGCGACCACGATCTGGGAGCGCTGGGACAGCCTGCGGCCCGACGGCACCCTCAACCCGGGCGGCATGACCAGCTTCAACCACTACGCGCTCGGAGCCGTCGCCGACTGGCTGCACCGGGTGGTCGGCGGTATCAGCGCCACCGCCCCAGGCTACCGCCGGCTTTCCTTCCGCCCCCGCCCGGGCGGCGGCATCAGCTGGGCCCGTGTCCGCCACGACACTCCCTACGGGACGGCCGCACTGTCCTGGGAACTCACCGCCACCGGCATGACGGCCGACATCACGGTGCCGGAAGGCTGTACGGCCACAGTGGAACTCCCCGGCTGCGCACCCCTCGCCCTCGGGCCGGGCGACCACGTCCTGGACACCGCGGAACTCGGAGCGGCGGCCTGACCGTCTCCCCTACGCGAAGAAGAGGGACAGCCCGACGCATCACCCGATGCGTCGGGCTGCTATTTGTCTTGCGAATCCAGATCATCCAGAGCGTCGATGACAAAGAATCCCATCGGCCCGTTCAATTGAAATTTCAGGTCGCCGTTAAAATTCCAAGAAAGGAAACCTGCTGGTGAGGGCCTATTTTAAATAGGAGGTGCCGGAGGGTTGACCTTGCATCGGAGGAGGCCATAGTTTCCAGCCTGCTGGGAAAAACTTCGTGGCTGAATACGGCCGTGGCGCCGAGAGCTCACCGTGGGACGCGGCGAGCACTCTGCCGCCGAGAAGTGAAAAAGGGAATGCGATCCCTTGGAGCTCCGCGACCACGCGGCTGCTCCCAGAGCCCCCTCGAGCCGGGGCCGGCCGTGACCTGACCCCTCGGCCGGCCTCACCTCCCCCCAACCCGCGGCGGCGCGTCGTACTGCCGCCATCTCAGTCCGGAGAGCCGCTGTGAACCGACGAACGTTCCTATCCGCCGCAGCCTTCACGGCCCTGGCCGCAAGCATGGCCCCCGCGGTCACCGACCGAGCGGTCGCCGCGCCACGGACCGTGGCGCAGGACCGGGCCGCCGAACTGCTCGCCCGCATGACGGCCGGCGAGAAAGAGGCCCTCGTACGCTGCGACTTCGCCACCGTGGCCCACCTCGGCATCCCCGCCCTCACCATGGTCGACGCCTCCGCGGGGCTGCGCGGCGAGACGGGCGTCACCGCCTTCCCCGTACCGGTCGCCCAGGCGGCCACCTTCGACGAGGCGCTCGCCGGCCGGATCGGGAAGGCCATCGGCACCGAGGGCCGGGCCAAGGGATACAACAACGCCCTCGGCCCCACCATCGACCTGACCCGCACCTGGCACTTCGGCCGTCAGGCCGAAGCCATGGGCGAGGACCCGGTGCTCGCCGGACGGCTGGGCGCCGCCCTCACCGTGGCGATCCAGTCCCAGCACATGGCGGCCACCCTCAAGCACTTCGCCGCCTACACCCAGGAAGTCAACCGCTTCTTCATCGACACAAAGGTGTCCGACCGGGCGCTCCACGAGTACTACCAGGCGCCCTTCCGCCGCGTGATCGCCGCCGCCCCCGCCACCTCGGTGATGATGGCGTACCCGAAGATCAACGGCACGTTCGCGACGCGGCACACCGGCCTGTTCGACGACCTGAAGAAGAGCATGGGCCTCCAGGGCTACACCGTGCCCGACTTCTGGGCCGGGGACGACCAGGTCGCCGCCGCCCGGGCCGGCATGGACCTCGCCGGACTCGGCCCCGGCGGTGTCCAGATCCCGGCGGGTTCCCTCACCGGCGGCGCGATACCGGCCGCGCGGCTCGACGACGCCGCCCGGCGCGTCCTCGTCACCATGTTCGCGAACGGCCTCTTCGACCACCCCGCCCCCGCCCCAGCGGCCAACGTCAGCACCCAGGCGCACAAGGACCTCGCGCACGAGGCGGCCGTCGCCTCCACGGTGCTCCTCGCCAACCGCGCCGCGGCCCTGCCGCTCACCAGCACGGTGAAGTCGCTCGCCGTCATCGGCCCGGCCGGGTCCGACACCTTCACCGGCGTGTCCGGCTCCACATACGTGGACCCCGGGACCTGGACCACCCCGCTCGACGCGATCCGCGCCCGCGCCGGAAGCTCCGTCAAGGTCACCCACGCCCAGGGAACCAAGGGCGACCTCCCCCTCACCACGGTCCCCTCCACCGTCCTGCGCACCCCGACCGGGGCGGCCGGCCTGACGGCGAGCTACTACGCCAGTGCCGACGGCACCGGCACACCGGTCACGACCCGCACCGACACCACCGTCGACTTCACCACCGCCCCCGTCGAGGGCCTGCCACAGGTGTGGTCGGCCAAGTGGACCGGCACGCTGACGCCGACCACCACCGGCCTGCACCGCTTCTCCCTGCTGCCGTCCGGGACGACCTCGCTGAAGATCGACGGTCGGACGGTCGTCTCCGGCACCCGCCAGATGGCCCGCTTCTTCCTCGGCCCCTACGACTATCCGCTCCAGGGCACCGCCGAGCTGACCGCCGGACGCGCCGTCACCGTGGAGATCACCTACAACAACGCCACCGCCGAACCCGGAACGTGCGGCCTGACCTTCGGCTGGCAACCCGAGTCCCTCATCCCCGCCGCCGTGACAGCGGCCCGCACGGCCGACGCCGCCGTCGTCTTCGTCAACCGCGTCGCCGGCGAGGGCATGGACCACGACGGATACGCACTGCCCGGAGACCAGGACCAGCTCATCACCGCCGTCGCCGCCGCCAACCCCCGCACGATCGTCGTCCTCAACACCGACGGCCCCGTCGCCACCCCCTGGCTGAACGACGTGGAGGCAGTCGTGCAGGCGTGGTACGCGGGCCGCGGTGCCGGCACCGCCATCGCCGCCGTCCTCTTCGGCGACAGCGACCCGGCCGGCCGCCTCCCGGTGACCTTCCCCACCGACGCCACCCAGGGCCCCGGCACCACCCCCGCCACCTACCCGGGCACGAACGGCACCGTCTCCTACGACGAGGGCATCGCCGTCGGCTACCGCTTCCACGACGCCAAGAAGCAGGAACCCCGCTTCCCCTTCGGCCACGGCCTGTCCTACACCACCTTCGCCCACGGGGCGATGGAAGCCACCTACGACAAGGCCACCCAGCAGGTCATCATCGAGGTCACCGTGACCAACACCGGACGGCGCGAGGGCACAGAGGTCCTCCAGGTCTACGCCACGCTTCCCGCCTCGGCGGCGGCGGAGGCTCGCCGCCTGGTCGCGTTCCAGAAGGTCACCCTTCCAGCGGCCGGCTCCAAGCGACTGAGCCTGACGATCCCGGTCCAGGACCTCAGCGTCTGGTCGTCGGGCGCAATGACGCTCACCCCGGGGGTCTACACCTTCGCGACGGCGCGTTCCTCCCGCGCCGTCACCGCACAGCGTGCCCTCACACTCGGCTGACCACCGTCGGCCCCCTGGGGCGCGGGCGGCTCGTGTGACCGCTGCACGGTCGAGTGAACGTCACACGAGCCGCCGCCGGCCGACCCGGCCCTGACACCCCACGCCTCGCGCCAGCCAACCTCATTCCTCCTTCCCGCCCGGAGTCCGTCCGTGACACGCACCTCACACCTGCTCGGCCTCGCCATCAGCCTGGCGCTCGCGGCCACCACGACCACCGGATGCGGCCCGTTCGGGACCGAACAGGACGGGCCGGTCGAGTTGTCGGTCAGGGCAAGCGTCACCGACAGGTCCGCGATGGACGCCGTTGTCGCCGAGTTCCACCGCCTCAACCCCGACACACACGTCACGGTCGACTACTCCGACACCGGCGACCTCCAGCAGAAACTCCCAGGCCAGCTCCGCGCGGGTGACGGCCCCGACGTGTTCACCGTCTGGCCCGGCAACGGCAATCCCGCCTCCGTCACCGCGCTGGAGCACGACGACCTGCTGGAGAACCTGAGCCTTCGCCGCTTCAACCTCACGATGCCCATAGGCGTCAAACCGGTCACTGACGTGAACGGCAGCACGTTCGCGGTACCTGTGACCTTCAGCGGCATCGGAACGGTCTTCTCCACGGAAGCTCTGGACGCCATCGGAGGAGCACCTCCCCGGACCTGGACAGAACTCCTGACCCTCTGCGACAAGGCCCGCGACCACGGCAAGGTCCTCCTCGCCCTGGGCAACGCCACCCCCTGGGTCACCCAACTCATCACCTACGCCCTGGTCGCGACAACCGTCTACGCCGACGAACCAGACTTCGACAACGACATGGAACTCGGCAAGATGACCTTCGCCGGCTCCGGCTGGCGAACCGCCCTGCGTAAATACATGGAGATGGACGAGCGCGGCTGCTTCAACGCCGACCCACTGGACACGACGTACGAGGAGACACTCGACCAGGTGGCCACGGGCCGGGCCGTGGGAGTCGTCCAGGTCGCGAGCGTACTGTCCGAGCTACGTGCCGCCGCCCCCGGCCTGACACTGCGCATGACCGCACTGCCCGCCACAGATGACCCCGACGACACACGGATGCCGGGTGCGGTATCGGCCGCCTATGGCCTCAACCCCGACACCCCACACCGCAAGGAGGCCCTCGCTTTCATCGACTTCCTGGGATCCGATCGCGGACAGAACCTGTACAACCGCTCCGGCGCCACCCTCCCCGCCATCCCGAACCCCTCCTTCACCGTCGACCCCGCGATCAGGGAAGTCGCGGAGCGGCAGAAGGCCGGAACCACCGTTCCCTTCATGGATCAGCGCTGGCCGAACTCCGCCGTTCAGCAAGCACATTTCGCCCAGATCAAAGCTCTCTTCTCCGGGATCACGGACATTGGAGGGGCCTTGTCCGCTCTAGACAAGGCTTATCGAGAGCGACCTTGACGCAGGCATGAGAAGTGCACCCATGATGACTGACTTGGCGAGTGCCGTCGGAGCGGAGGAGACCGTGGTGAGGGGGCCGGGCGGTCTTGGGCTGGAAGACGTTGCTCACCAGACTGGACCGTCACCGACCAGTTCGACCCCCGTGTACGCGGTGGCAGACGCGAGGTCAGGACGGCGGTGAGGCCGGCAGCACGCTCCAGACCAGGAGCCCCGCGGTGATCTCGCCCGCTGTCCGTAGCCCGTCCTGCCAGCCGGAGGTGGCGGCCCGTCTGGTCACGACGGCCATGTCCGGCCCGGGCAGCATGGTCAGCACAGCCAGGACACCGACGGCGCATTCCCCCAGTCTCACCTCCGAGGCCGATGCTGTTGTTCACGGGCTTGCCTGCTGTCTGCGGAGGTAGCGGACCACCGATTCCACCTGAGTCCGGGCATCTGCCGTAGCTCCGCTTCCCACGCGGATGGTCTGTCGACCGTGACGCTCGTTTGACGCTCACGGCACCCATTCGATGCAGGGCGAGCCGAGAAACCCGCTCTGACCTGGTCTTTCTCTTAGCAGCCGCAGACCGACATCTTTCCGATGACGTCGCACGTGGAATGCGTGGCGATCCTGGAACCAGTCGGCAAGGGTGTCTGAGCTGCGGTTTTGTGGCCCGGGTGGATCGCTCGACCTGTTTCTCGCTGTGTAGCGGTTCGAGCGAATGGATCGCCTCTTGAAGTTCCTGACCTGAGCATTCATGAAAGGCACCCGTATCGGCGGACACCGTCGAGGTCTCGCCCGGAGATTCTCGACGCTCGCCCGACGCTCGAAGCGGAAGCCTCGACCTGCCGGACCTCTTCGGCCGGGGTCGTGTGGACCGGTTCCATCGGTACGGGGCAGGGACTTCGGTACAAGCGTCTCCTGAACTCGGCCCGGTACGGTGCCAGTCTCCCTGTTCCATCCAGACGATCGGGTCATAGCGGTCCACTGTCGTGTCGGTCCGGTGGATCAGCCAGAAGAACTCGATGCCACTGTCGTGTACGGGTGGCCGAAGAGTCTCCAGGCGGAGACCTTCCGGAGCACTTCGTCGTTGAAATCCCAGTCCCAGTCGTCCCCGAGGTCGATCAGGCCCAGTTCCGGAGGATCCTGGGGCATCCTGAGCGGCGAGCCACCGAGTTGCAGGGAACCGTCGGAGGGTACATAGCGGTCGCCCAGCAGCTCCATCGGCCCGACGCACCGCCCGTATGCCTTCTCCGCATCGATGAAACGACACCGTGCCACGGTGTCTACCTCATCTTGTCCTGAGCGACGAAGGCGGTCGTTTTTCCCAGAACCTCGATCGGGGCCTCCTGCTCGCGAACCTTCCGTCGCAGCCGGACCAACCCCTCACGCTCCGCAGTGGTCAAAGCCCCGGCGGGTCCCTCACCGCGGTCGACCTTCGCCTGCTTCACCCATCCGCGTAGCCCTTCCGGACTCACGCCCGGATCCCTCGCGACCTCGGTGACCGTCTTCTCCGAGGACAACGCCAAGGCGACCGCGTCCCGCTTGAACTCGGCCGTGTACCGCTTACTCATGTTGCTCTTGCTGCTCACTACCTGTGACTGCTTCCTGCGGGACCATCCGTCCCAGTATCAAGCTGTCCGGCCGGCAGGGGGAACCTCACACCGACTTTGAACCGCACCTGCGACGTCTTCGTTCCCTCTACGAGGCGGGTGATCTCTCTTCGACAGCCTGCGCCTCACATGCGTCGTGCGTTCCCCTCTCGTAGAAACGTGATCCTATGCCGATCAATGACCTGGGCAGCGATCTCCAATATGCGATAGATCTGCTGGCCATCTTCGCGTTCGCGCTGTCCGGTGCTTTCCTGGCTGTACGCAAGGACTTCGACTTCTTCGGCACCATTGTTCTCAGCGAGGCCGCCGGGCTGGGCGGTGGTCTCTTCAGGGATTTGGTCCTGGGCGTGATGCCGGTTGCCTTCACCGACCTCGGCTACTTCTTCACGCCTGTAGTGGCTGCTGCCGTGGTCTACTTCGGCCACGGTCTGTCCCTCGACCACAAGGTGCGCGACAACGCTCTCCTCAGCGTCTCGGACGCCGTCGCGCTGGGGATCTTCAGTGTCACCGGTACGATCAAGGCCCTTGACCACGGCATGAGTACCCCCGCTGCCGCCGCCCTCGGTATGGCGAGTGCCAGTGGTGGAGGAGCACTGGCCAGCTTGGTGGCGCTGGAGGTGCCGTCCCTGTTGCGATGGAACCGTGATCTGTACGCCCTGCCCGCCCTGGCCGGGGCGGGCGCGACAGCCGCCCTGCACGTCGGTGGTCTGCTCAACATCACGACTGCCCTTGGCGCGGCCACGTTCGCCGTGTGTCTGCGTCTGCTGGCTCTGCGGTACGGATGGCGGACCCCACGCTCGCAGTTCTGGCGCAAGCCGTTCGCTGGGCTCCGGCAGCAGGCGGTGCCCTCACACGTGCCGTTCCCTTCGGAAGAGGACACTGTCGTTTCGCGCCGCCCGGAGATCGATACGGTTACGTTTCGACTGTCCGCCCGGTCTGCCCCGGAAGGGCGGCACGTCACTGATCCTCGGCTCCTCATGATGCGCCGCGCGGACGGGGGATGCGAGAGCGGGCAGGGGCAGTCGGACGACCCCGCTGGAGCGGCGGCCACATGACCGTGTCCGAAGCTGTCTCCGCTTCGCGGCCGCGGGGCGACTGCATCGACGGCTGAAGCCCGGCGTTCTCGGCACGAACCCCCTGAACGTCCGCGAACGGCTGTGCGGCAGGGTTCCTTCTTCGACGCCGCAGCGCGGCGCCGCACGGTCTTCGCCCAAGACATCGGCCTGGGAGGGCAGCCGCTGGATCGGCGCCGGCGCCTGATCGGGGCTTCGCAGGTGTCCAGCGCCCGCTCCGCATTCAGCTGGGCGCTGTGCCCCCGTCCGTCACCACACTCACGGGCCCGCCCTCGCTCGCGCGACCCGTGTGCGAGAACCGCATCGACACCCTCGCGTCAGCCGGGCCGTGACCGATCGCAGGGCCGACGGCCGTACCGATGCTCTTCGAGTGCGCCCTGCTCCGGGCGTCGAGGTGGTTGACTCGCCGGCCTTTCAACTGTGGTCGGATGCCTCGGCGTTCTCTGCCGTGGCGTCGGTCGGCAGGCCGGCCAGCAGGCTGCGCCGGGCGGAGCCCACGTGCTCTTCGGCCCGGCGGGCAAGGGTCCGGCTGTCGCCGGAGCACAGGAGTGCGGCGAGTTCGCGGTGCTCGTCGACCACGCGCGCGATAGTGGTCGTGGGCCGCGTCGACGCGGCGCAGCTGGAACAGGTGCACCGTGGCGCCCACGGCGGACACCCGGCATCCGATCACGCAGACGTCGCTGCCGCACTGGCAGCGGACCTGGCGGCGGATGGTGGACGTCAACCTCCTCGCAGCGGCCGACCTGAGCTGGGCCGTGGCCCACCACCTGCTCGAACGCGGTAGGGGCGGCGCGATCGTGAACGTCGGCTCACGCGGCGCCTTCCGGGGGAACCGGACTTCCCGGCCTACGGCGCGACCAAGGCCGCGCTGCACGCTCTCGGCCAGTCACTGGCAGTGGCACTGGCCCCGCACAACGTCGCGGTCACCTCCGTCGCGCCCGGGTTCGCGGCCACCGAGCGGCAGGCGGCGAAACTGTCCGGTCCGGAGGGCGAGCCTCTGAGGGCGGAGAGTCCGTTCGGCAGAGTCGGCACCCCTGCGGAGATCGCTGCCGCCGTGCACTTCCTGGCGTCCCCGGCAGCCGCTTGGGCTTCGGGAACCGTCGTCGACCTCAACGGTGCCTCGCGCCTGCGCATCTGACTCCGCCGCACTCCCGGCAGGCGTCCAGGACCCCGAACTCTCCGCAGCTCTTCGTGCCGGACGGCACCGGCCGTTCGCCACCTCGCCCTACGAACCTCGGGTTGTTCGAACCTGTACCGCGTCAGCGCGGCCGCGCGGTGCGCTGACCCCACGCTGCCTCCGAACCGGTCGACACTGGACTGGCGGGGGCGGCGGGCCCGGTGCCGGTAACGCTTCGCCATGTTGAGTGATACCGGCTGGCCGCGGGAGGCTCGCCCGAGTGATGTCGGGGGAAGCGGCCAGGATCCAGGGCGAGTCGGCGGAGTTCGCCGCCGATGTGTTCGGGTCGCTTCCGCGGCGGGGTCAGCGGTGGTGGTGCAAGTGTCCTCTGCGGGGACCGATGCCGGCCGGCGCAGGTCGATCCGGCCGGTGACCGAGCGTTTGCCGGAAGGGAGTGTGCCGGCCCTGCAGCAGTTCGTGTCGCGTTCGCGGGCCTCCCGTGGCATCTCATCCCGCCCCCTCCACGTCGGGGGGCCCGAGGCCGAGCAGCGTCAGATCGATGACACGTACACCCGGCGGCCGTACGGCCTCGGTGCCCGACCCGGTCGTGAGCACCCTGTACCCGGCACACCGTGGTCGGCGACGACCCCGTGAGCGGCAGGTGCCGCGCCGGGTCGAACGCGAGGGCAGAGCGTGCGTCCCACGAGTTCATGGTCAGGATGCTGCCGACTGCCGCGGGTGTCAGCTGAGGACCTGGGTTCCGATGGAGTTCAGCAGGGCGAACTGGTCGGCTGTGGCAGTGCCCAGGGGCGGGGAGCAGACGGCGATGCGCAGGTCGTTGCCGGGGACGGTGAGGGTGTCGCAGTCGATGGCGACCGGTCCGAGATCGGGGTGGTGAACGGTTTTGCTGTCGGTGGTGTGGAAGCCCACCGTGTGGGCGTCCCAGAGGTCGTCGAAGCGGTCGCTGACGCCGCGCAGGTCGTTGATGAGGGCTGTGAGCCGGGTGTCCGCGGGGTAGCGGGCGGCGGAGGAACGCAGGTCGGAGACGAGGGCGGTTTCGAAGCGGCCCTGTTGGTCGGGGGTGTGGGTGACGCGCGTGGGCCGGTGGGTGAAGTGCCGCCAGGCGATGTTGCGTTCCTTGCCGCGCCAGGGGGAGGGGTCGCCCATGAGGGCGGCCCACAGGGGGTTGAAGGAGATGAGGTTCCACGCGGCGTCGTGGACGCTGAGCGGGCTGCCGCCGAGCTGATCGAGCAGCCGCTGGACGCTGGGCGGCACGTGCGGGGAGACATGGCCGCTGGTGGGCGGCGCCTGGTCGGCCAGCAGGTAGAGGTGGTCGCGTTCGGTCTCGTTCAGACGCAGGGCGCGGGCGAGGGCGGCAAGGACCTGCGGGGAGGGTGAGGTGGCCCGGCCCCGTTCCAGGCGGACGACGTAGTCGACGGACACTCCGGCGAGCTGGGCGAGCTCCTCGCGGCGCAGCCCGGGCGCCCGACGGACGCCGCCGAGGGGAAGCCCCAGGTCCTGCGGGCTGAGACGGTCGCGCCAGTGGCGCAGGGCCTGACCGAGAGCCACGGGATCGTCGTTCATGTGTCCATTGTCCGTCCCTCCCGCGTGAACAGCCTGGTACTGGCCGACCCCCCGCTGAGCAGAGCTCTCCCTGTCCCGTCCGGTGCCGCGCAGGCTGAACGGCATGACAACAGTCACCGTGATCACCGGGGCCAACAAGGGCCTCGGATTCGAAACGGCCCGCCGCCTCATCGAGGCGGGCCACACCGTCTACGCCGGAGCCCGCGATGCCCACCGCGGTCGGCAGGCCGCCAAGGCCCTCGGAGCCCGCCCGCTGCTCGTCGACGTCACCGACGACGCGTCCGTCGCCGCAGCCGCCGCACAGGTGCGTGCCGAGGCGGGAAGGGTCGACGTCCTGGTCAACAACGCGGGCATCGCCGGTCCCGCCGCCCCGGCCGGTGAGCTGACCGCCGCCGACCTGCAGGACGTCTTCGCCACCAACGTCTTCGGCGTCGTGCGCACCACCCGCGCCTTCCTGCCCCTGCTCCAGGCCGCGGCCCGGCCCGCGATCGTGAACGTGTCCAGCGCACTCGGCTCGCTGACGATCAACGCCGACCCGCCCGCCCACAGCGATCTGCTCCCGGCATGGGCGCCGCTGCTGGCCTACAACTCCTCCAAGGCCGCACTCAACATGCTGACCGCCGTCTACGCGCAGTCCCTCCCGCAGATCAGCGTGGTCTCGGTCGATCCCGGGTTCACCGCGACCGACCTGAACGGCCACCAGGGCACCCAGAGCGTCGAGGAAGGCGCCGCGGTGATCGTCGCCGCCGCCACCGCGGGGACCGGCACGCCGAGCCCTGCCTTCGTCGGCGCCACCGGCCCCGTGCCCTGGTGACTTCTCCGACCGTCCCGCCGCCGGCCGCGCACCGTGGCCGTACCGCACCACCCGAAAGAATGATCATGAACAGTCTTCATCAGAAGTCCCTTCGGACCGCCCAGGCCTTCGTCGCCGCGTTCGAGGACCGCGACCCCGCCACCGTCGCGACACTGCTCGCGGACGACGCGACCTTCGTCATCCCGCTGTCCATCGCGGGAACCCCGGAGCCCTGGTACGTCTTCGACAGCCCGGCCGCCGTCCTCGCCTACATCGAGTCGGTCGCGGCGAAGTTCGACCATGTCGCCTTCCTGGACAAGGTCTGGACCGTCAGCGAGGACGCCCGCTCGGTGTTCCTCCAGGCCAACGGCGACATCCTGTCCAGCGCGGAGAAGCTCGTCTACAACAACGTGTACATCTTTCGCATCGACGTCGCCGACGGCCGCATCGTGAAGGTGTGGGAGTACGCCAATCCTGTCGCCTACGCCAACCTGGGCATCACCGACTCCGAGGCCGAAGCCGCCGCCCAGACCAACTGACCAGCGGATTCCATGACCGTCGGCCCCTCCGGCAGGCAGGAGGGGCCGACGGCAGGGCGGAAGTTCCCTCGCGGAATCCCCCTCTGGGGGAGGTCGAAACCGCCAAATGCCGAACAAACGCCAGACACCAGACATCAGGCCCTGACCACGGACCGGCACGCAGGGCCGGGCGCCGACCGTACCGAGGACCCTGACCACCGCGCGGCCCGGCAAGGTCTGCTCGCTCGGATGCCACCGACGGTCCCTTGCCAGGTCTACGCGTCTTCACGTGCGTCTTCGGATCTCGTTTTCTGAGACGACGGACGCGGTGAACCGCTCACCGCACCTCGTCGTCGTAGGACATGTGGACAACGGGACGAACCCTGTTGGACGTCCGGCACCGTCGGCTCCATGGCGCCTCCTGTGAAGGCATCCCGGTGAACCGTCACAGGCGGATTCCCCCATCGCCCGCGGCACGGCCCCGGCGGCATCCGGCAGCCGTCGGGGCCACGTCGTCGCTCCCCGAGCCTGTCCGCCCGCCCCGGCGTGGAATTCCGACAGGTCGTCCGGGCGACCACATCCCGACGACCACCTACCAGATCGAGAGAACGGAGGACACTGTGACGGCGTATGCGGGGGACCCACCGGAGGACTCCTATGCTGACTTGCTGCTCGCGGCCATCATCGCGAAGCGCTTCTACCTGGAGAACGCCTCGAAGGTGGACATCGGCCAGGAGATGGGCCTCAGCCGCTTCAAGGTGGCCCGGCTGCTGGATACGGCCGTCGCCCGAGGCCTCGTCCGGATCGACATCACCTTCCCCACCACCATCGACGTGGAGCTGTCCGACTCGCTCGCGAGGCGCTACGGACTCAAGCACGCGATCGTCGTCGATCCGCACCAGGAGGATCCGGGCGGACCGGAGCCGTTCACCGAACTGCTCGCTTTTCCGGCCGCCCGGTTGGTGATGGACCTGCTGCACGAGGAGGACACGCTGGGCCTGGCCTGGGGGCGCGCGGTCACCGCCGTCAGCAGGGCCCTCACCCGGCTGCCGCCCTGTTCGGTGGTCCAGCTCACCGGCGTCGACCCGCGGCGTCCCATCACCGACAAGTCGGTCGAGGCGGTCGGTCTGGCCGCCTCCTTGTCGGGCAGTGCGGCCCATCCCCTGTACGCGCCACTGGTACTGCCCAACGCCCTGACCGCCGCCGTCCTGTGCAGCCAGCCCACCATCGCGCAGACGCTGGACCGGTTCGACACACTGACCACCGCCGTGCTGGCGGTCGGAGCCTGGGGGCCCGGCCTGTCGACAGTCCATGACGCTCTCTCCGAAGCGGAGCAGCGCCACCACGCGGACATGGGCGTGGTCGCAGAGATGGCCTCACTGCTGTTCGACGCCGACGGCACACTGGTCAGCAGCGGTATCGGCGATCGAGTGATCGCCGTGAACGCCGACCAGTTGCGCCGCACACCGGAGATCATCGCCGTCGTGGGCGGCCGGGCGAAGGCCCGGGCTGTGCGAGCGGTGCTCAGGTCCGGCCTGCTCACCGGCATTGTCACCGACGCCGCGACAGCCCGTACCGCGCTTGCCTCCGGTGCCGCCCAGCCGGGGCCGTCCCGTCAAGCGGATGCCCGAACACTGAGCGGGCTCAGTCGACAGACACGGTGAGCGTGCGTCATGGCAGCGGCCTTGACCTCGTGCACACAGCCGGCGTCTGATACGGGCCGTCCGGCGCGGCCCAAGAACGGTCCAGCGCAACGAACTAGTCCGCCACGACGCACGCCACGTCCCGGCACAGGCCGGGCGGCGCGACCGCGTACAGTCATGCGTCCCGTCGTGGGACGCGCTCGGCACCCGGCATCGAAGGGGTGCCTGTTCTGCGACGTGGCATCCGTCCGGTGATCACCGGACCGGGCCAGGAGCATGGCTCCGACGGGGAGTGGCGACCGATGTGTCGGCTCAGGGACCGGGACACCTGACCGGTACTCCGCTTCACCGTCCAGCCCGTGTCCCAGGAGGTATGCAACTCACCGGGCCGCAGCGTGTCCTGCGCCTGGTCGAGTCGGCACAGGTGATGAGGACGGGACGATCCCGCGCCCCGTACGGGCGTTGAGCCGCACGTACCGCTGCTGCCGACGCCAGACCTTCCGTACACCTCATGCCTGTTTCCCGGGTCGAGGAGGCCGAGGACTCCCGGTCCGATCTCGAAGGCCAGGGTGACACCGGGATTCTTCGGTGGCAGAGAAGCGGACGGGGACGTCCGCGTCTTTTTCGTGACCGGGCCCCGTGAGGAGGTTGTTCCGGCGGTGGCGGCCCCTTTCCGGGGCCGCTGCAAAAACCGTTGAGGTCATTCCGGCCGATGGGGCCGAGGAATTCGGGAGCTCCACTGCGGCACCACTCGCGTCGCGGCATTCGTGCAGGACGTCACCGGTCTGCGGCCGGGCTTTCAAACCGAGTTGGAAAAGGTTCCATGCAGGACACGGCCTCAGGCCGTGTCCTGCATGGAAAGCCGGCGGCTCAGCTTTGCTGAGTACCTCAAGGCGGTTCGCTCACCGTTCTTGAGCCGGCCGTTTCCGGTGCACATGGAGACACGGCGGTGCGCCGTTGCGCATACCCACTCATGTCACCGCACCGTGTGAACGCGTCCTACCCGGAAAGCACCTGTAGGGCCAACAGCAACTACCTGGTGGACTCCCAGGTCGTCACCGCTGCGTCGTGTCCTGAGGCGGCCTTCGGTTCGCCGACGTCAGCACGTCTTTGCAACGAAGACACCGGATGGGGCCATTCAGAGAATGCGCAGGCGGGTGATTTTGTCATTTTTTCCATCCATGGCCCTCTTCGTCTGCCACTTCCCCATGTTCTCGATCCGTCCGTTGACCACGAAACGGACCTTGTTGTTGCCCGAGGAGACCCGGACCAGCTTGTCGAACTTCCTGTTCGTCACGCCGGCGTTGGCCATGCAGAACGTCTTACGGCCCTCGTCGTACGTGACCTTGACGAGGTCGGTCCTCTTGCCGCACGGCGTGCTGTTGATGGCTGCCGCTGAACTCATCGGCAGGGCGACGGCCACAACTCCCGTTGCGAGGGCACCGACGATAACCCGCTTGAGTGAGCGTTTCATTGTTTCTCCTAGTGCAGCTTGCGTTTTGCCGTGTGAACGAGGATCGACCTCGCCTCACATCCTGAGAACGACCTCTCGGGACGCCTGGTTCACTCCGTCTCCGCCCATCTCGCTCTCCGTCGATCCCGGCCCTTCCTGACGGCCCGTTCGTCTGCGGCCGGACGGAGGTCGAGTCCCGCCGGCGACCGCCGGTTCCGGGCCGTCAGGGAGCGTGTGGTCCACGGGCGCACCGCCGGGGCGAAGGACGCGTGGGGGCGCACCTCGTGGCCGGAAGGGGTCGCCGGGGCGCTCACCTGGCCGCCCGGTGCGGTGCGGGGGCGGGCGCGTCCGGCAGGTCCTGGGGGAGGAGTGTCTTGAGGTCGGCGACACTGGGCAGCTCCACGGCAGTGAGCCGTCGTGCCTGACGGGTGATCATGTTCTCCAGCAACTGACGGGCCAGGCGGGCGTTGCCGAAGGAACGGTCCCGCGGGATGGCGTCCACCTGGGCGCGCAGCGCGGCCAGGGTGCCGGGTGCGCACTCGTAGCCGGAAGACTCCGCGTGCCGCTCGACGATGGTGACCAGCTCGTCCGTGCTGTAGTCCTCGAACTCCACGGTCCGGGAGAAGCGCGAGGCAAGTCCGGGGTTGGACGCCATGAACCGCTCCATCTCCCCGGTGTAACCGGCGACGATGACCACCACGTCGTCGCGGTGGTCCTCCATGAGTTTGAGGAGGGTGTCCACGGCCTCGCGGCCGAAGTCGTTGGAGGACGCGCCCTCGGGGGTGAGGGTGTAGGCCTCGTCGATGAACAGCACCCCGCCCCGCGCGCTGGTGAAGACCTCCTTGGTGAGCTGGGCGGTGTGGCCGACGTACTGGCCCACCAGGTCGGCACGGGCCACCTCCACCAAACGGTCCGAGCGCAGCACGCCCAGGGAGTGCAGCAGTTCGGCGTAGAGCCGGGCGACGGTGGTCTTGCCGGTGCCGGGCGGGCCGGTGAAGACCAGGTGGTTGCTGAGCCTCGGCGTCGGCAGTCCCGCCGCTGCCCGCTGCCGGGAGTTGGACAGCAGGCTGACCAGGTCGGCCACTTCGTGCTTGACCGCCCCCAGGCCCACCATGGTCTCCAGCCGCTCCAGCGGACCGGGCCCGTCCACGCCGCCGGAGCCGTCGGCGGCGCCGCTCGCGACGGCGGCGGCGGCGTCGCTGACGTCCTGCGGCAGCAGCAGCGTCAGGTCCTCCTCGCCGGGGTCGGCCATGGCGGCGAGCCGGAACGCCTGACGGTCGATCATCTCCTCGAACACCCCGCGGGCGGCACGGCCGTTGCCGAACGTCTCGTTCCGCGTCATCTGCTCGAAGTGCGCGGCCAGTGCCTCAAGGGTGCCTGGCCCCAGGGCGTACTGGTGGTGGGTGCACATGCTCTCGGTGATGGTGACCAGGTCGTCCACCGAGTAGTTGGCGAACTCGATGGTGCGGGTGAAGCGGGAGGCCATGCCGGGGTTGGTGGACAGGAAGGAATGCATCTGCTCGGAGTAGCCCGCCGCGACCACCACCACGTCGTCGCGGTGGTCCTCCATGAGTTTGAGGAGGGTGTCCACGGCCTCGCGGCCGAAGTCGTTGGAGGACGCGCCCTCGGGGGTGAGGGTGTAGGCCTCGTCGATGAACAGCACCCCGCCCCGCGCGCTGGTGAACGCCTCGGTGGTCTTGATGGCGGTGCCCCCGATGACCTGTGCGACCAGGTCGGCGCGGGAGACCTCCACCAGATGGCCGCTGCGCAGCACGCCCAGCTCCGCCAGGATGGCGCCGTACAACCGGGCGACGGTGGTCTTGCCGGTGCCGGGTGGTCCGGCGAAGACCAGATGGCGGCTCATCGACGGCACCGGCATGCTCAGCCGGCGACGGCGCTCGGCGAGCTGGTTGAGGTTCACCAGGGTGCGCACCTGGTGCTTGACGTTCTCCAGGCCGATGAGGGACTCCAGTTCCTCCAGGGGGCTACCGGACCCGCCACCGTCCCCGGACGCGGAGCCGGACGCGGAGCCGGAGCCGGCTGTGCCGATGACGACGTCCTCGCCCCAGGTGTCCTCGGCACCGTTGTCACTGCTGACGAGGTTCTCGACGGTGACGTGTTCGCCCGGCCGGGTCTGCCGGACCCCGGCACCTCGGTTGTCACGTACGGCGCACCCGGTGACGGCGGAAGCCCGGTCCGTCTCGACGCGGAAGCCGTCGCCGCGGGCGCCGGTGACGGTGCAGTCGGAGATGTCGGCGCGGGAGCCGTGCAGCAGGTGTATGCCGTGGGCGCCGGCATCCTCCACCCGAAGCCGCACCAGGACGGCGTCGGCGCCGTCGTGGAGGGCGACCCCGGCGTCACCGCTGCCGATGAGGTGGCAGTCGCGCATCTCGCCCAGGGCACCCTCGGCGAAGACCGCTCCCGCCGCGGTGGGGGAACGCAGCAGACTGTCGCTGATGCGAGGGCGGGCGTCGTCGCTGATGTGTACGGCCGCCCCGCCGGCGCCGTCGATCTCGCAGTACTCGATACGTCCGCGTCCGTCGTCGCTGACCTCGATGCCGTGGCCGCCGCTGCCGGTGACGCGCGCGTGCCGCAGCAGCGGGTCGGCCGCGGAGCGGATGGCGATACCTGTGCCGACCGCATCGACGATCGTGAGCTGGTCGAACTCGGCCACCGAGTCCTGCTCGACGAGGACCGCGCCGCCCTCGTGGCCGCAGTCGCGCACCGTCGTGTCCCGCAGCAGGGGGGAGCTGCCCTCGGTGACGCGGATGGCCGGCTCGTCGCGCGCGTTGTGGAACGCGCACTCCTCCAGGGTGCCGCGGGAGCGGTCCATCACCAGCAGACCGCTGTGCTGGGTACGACGGGTGGTGCAGCGGCGCAGGTACGGGTCGGAACCACCGGTGATGACGATGGCGTTGGTGGAGATCGCCTCGAAGACGGTGTCCTCCACCTCGGGCCGGGCGACGCTGGTGACCAGCAGGCCGACGGCGGTGTCGTGGACGCTGGTGCGCACCACCCGGGTGGAGCTGTGTCCCTCCAGGGCGATGGCGGGTTTGTCGCTGCCGGAGATGTCGCAGTCCTCCACCACGCCGGCGGACTCACCGTTGGCCAGGATGCCGTTGCCGCGGGCACCGCGGATCCGGCAACTGCGCACGGTGGGCCGGCCCTGCTCGCCGATGACCACCGCGGAGGTGCCGAAGTTGTCGAAGAGGCAGTCCTCGATGGTGCTGGAGGACTCGGAGGTGTCCACGATTCCGGCGCCGCCGGGGTTGGTGACACGGCAGCCCCGGACGGCCATGGAGCCGGAACCACGGGCCAACAGCGCGGTCCAGCCCGCGCCGTTGACGGTGCAGCCGTCCAGGGCCAC
Organism: Streptomyces sp. NEAU-W12; assembly: GCF_026242095.1. Classification (NCBI taxonomy): domain Bacteria; kingdom Bacillati; phylum Actinomycetota; class Actinomycetes; order Kitasatosporales; family Streptomycetaceae; genus Streptomyces; species Streptomyces sp. NEAU-W12. The sequence continues at coordinate 15,663 of NZ_JAPJDM010000005.1, read as the reverse complement.
CTGGCCGGCGAAGACGTCCACCACCGGAGCGTCCTTGTCCTGTCCCCGCAGAGTCAGTCCGGTGAGCATCACCGCGTCGGCCCGCAGGCTGATCGCGCTGCCCCGGCGCGGGCAGATCTCGACCTGGTTCGCGGAGCCTTCGCCGACCAGGGTCACCCGGGTGTCGATCCGCAGGTTCTCCTGGTAGCGGCCGGGACCGACGCGAATGACCGCTCCGGTGCGGGCCTGGACCAGGGCCTCACCGATGGTCGCGAAAGCGCCCGGCGTTTGGGAACCGACCGTCAGCAACTGCCGTGACACGGGCCTTGAACCTCCTGGAGATCGTCGTTGCCGTCCACCGCGGGAAGCGTGGGTACGACGAGGGAGTGGAGCGGAAGAGCCGGTAGCGGAGACCGGCGGTGTACGGCGCCGTGCGAGGCGGGCCGGACGACCACTCGAAAGGGAGTGTGCCTCACCCGGACACCCCATCCGAGGGGGCCGCGACCGCCGGTGCGCATCGGGAAAGTGTGCTTATCATGCGCGCCATGTCCAGCACTCTTGTCAAGCGCATCCCCGCCCTGGCCGCCGTTCTGGCTGCGGCCGCAGTGGTCACGGCCACAACCCCGTCGGTGGCGCGGGCCGAGTCCCTGTCCGACGCCGGCGTGTCCCAACAGTGGGCCGGGGAAGGGGAGACGAGGCTGCTTCCCCCTCTCCCCGTCCGGTTGGGAGAGGGCGAACCGTGCACCGGGCCCTCGGCACAGAAGGCCACCGGCGCCCCCTGGTCCGTGCCGGTCCTCGGTCTTGGCCAGGCCCATCGGCTGGCGGACGGACGGGGCGTGAAGGTGGCGGTCGTCGACACCGGTGTGGCGCCCGGCATACCCGGCCTCGAGGACCGGGTGACGGCCGAAGGCGCGGCGGGCGAGGACTGCGTGGGACACGGCAGCTTCGCCGCCTTCCTCATCGCCGGGGCCGTACGCCGCGACAGCGCGGTCGCGGGGATGGCCCCCGGGGCGGACATCCTTGCCCTGAAGGGCACCGACGACCGCGGGGTGCCCTCCTCGGAGTTGGTTTCCGCCGGCATCCGGAACGCCGCCGACCGTGGTGCGGACGTCATCTACGTCGGCCACACGCTGCGTGACGGCCGCGCGGAGCTGACCGCCGCCGTGGAACACGCCGAGCGCGAGGACGCCGTGGTGGTGGCCCCGGCCGCGCCCGACGCCGTACCGCGTGAAGAACTGGACGCGGACGGGCAGCCACCGCGCGGGCCGTACTGGCCCGCGGCGGTACCCGGCGTGCTGTCGGTGGTGGAGTTCGGCCCCGACGGACAGCGGCAGCGTGATGCGCCGCCCGTCCACGACCCCGACCTTGCGGCGCCGGGAACGTCGGTGGTCAGCACCGGCCCTGGCGGAAAGGGCCACTACATCGCCTCTGGCGCGTCGCTGGCGGCCGCCAGTGTCGCGGGGGCAGCGGCACTGGTGCGCGAGCGCCATCCGGAACTGAGCGCGAAGCAGGTCACCCACCGGCTGATGGCCACGGCCTACCCGGCGAACCCCAAGCGGGTGGATCCCTACGCCGCGCTCTCCCTGACCACCGGTGGCAAGGGCAAGGCGGCCGCCCTGCCCGCCGCGCGGGTACAGCCCGCGGCCGACCCCGCACCACGTACCACCGCCCTGACCGTCAGTGCCGTCTCGGCAGCGCTGGTCGCGGTGCTCGCCGCCCTTGCGCTGGTGATTCCCCGGGGCCGGACTCGTCGCTGGACGCCCCCCGGGCTCCCCGGATCCCGGTAGGGCGCGGTGGCAACCCACCGGATCCGCCGCCGGGCGTCCGTCCGCCCGGCGGCACCCGCGTATGCGGCTTTCCGTCATGCGCTCTCCTCCAGCAGGGGTGTCTGGATCTGCAGGCTCTTGCGGCGGACGATGCGCAGCGCCCGGCCGGGGATCAGCTCGCGCCCCTTGACGTTGCCGAACAGATAGCCCTCGCTGGGTGGGCAGGACATCAGCAGGGCGGGGGTGTTGACCTCCTGCATGCGGCGCAGCAGCGGATCGTTCAGACCGCGCCCGGCGCCGGCGGCGGAGCGGGCGACGATCACGTGCAGGCCGACCTCGTGGCCGAGGGCGAGGTGGTCGTACAGCGGGGCGAAGGGCTGGTTCGCCGGACCGGAGCCGATCATGTCGTAGTCGTCGACCAGGATGAACAGCCGCGGCCCCTGCCACCAGTCGCACAGCCGCATGCGGGCGGGAGAGACGTCCTCGCCGGGGACACGCTGCCGGATGGCGCGGGCGGCACCTTCGACGAACTCCTTGAGCGCGTCCGCGGACACCGCGTGGCCCAGGCGGTACTCCTCCGGGACGGACTCGACCAGCTCGCGGCGGTAGTCGACGGTCATGATGCGGGCCTGATCGGGGGTGTAGTGGTCGGTGATGCCCTTGGCGATCACCCGCAGCAGGTTGGTCTTGCCGCACTCGGTGTCGCCGACCACGAGCAGATGGGGAGTCTCGGCGAAGTCGTGCCGGACAGGGGAGAGTGTGTCCTCCCCCAAGCCGATGGGGAGGCGCAGCGTGTGGTCGCCCTCGGCGGGGGTGGGCAGATCGGAGGAGGGCAAGGTGGCGGGCAGCAGTCGCACCGGCGGAGCGACCGGACCCGTCCAGCTCTCGGTGAGGGCCGCGGTCAGTTCCTCGATGCTCTCGGCGAGGTCCTCGGTGCTCTCGGTGCCGTCGATGCGGGGCAGGGCGGTGAGGTAGTGGAGCTTGTCGGAGGTCAGGCCGCGGCCGGGGATGCGCGGAACGGAGGCGGCGTTGCGGGAGTTGATCTGGGAGTCCATGGGGTCTCCCATGCGCAGCTCCAGCTTGGTGCCGGACTGATCGCGCACGGAGGCCGAGAGTTCGACCCAACGGGCGGTGGTGACGATCAGGTGGATGCCGTAGTTCAGTCCGCGGGCGGCCAGCGCGTTGAACGTGGGGAGCTGCCGGTCCAGTTCCTGGCGGACGGTGGACCAGCCGTCGATGACCAGGAACACGTCGCCGTGCGGCTCGTCGGCGAACTCCCCGGCGGCGCGGCGGCGGCGGTAGGTGGGCATGGAGTCGATGCCGTGGTCGAGGAAGAACTTCTCGCGTCGGGTGAGCAGCGAACTGACCTCGGCGATGGTGCGGTTCACCCGTTCGGTGTCCACGCGGGAGGCGATCCCGGCCACGTGCGGCAGTCCGGCCAGCCCGGCCAGGGTGCCGCCGCCGAAGTCCAGGCAGTAGAACTGCGCTTCGCGCGGGGTGTGAGTCAGTGCGAGGGCGGTGATCAGGGTGCGCACCATGGTGCTTTTGCCGCTCTGCGGGCCACCGGCGATGGCGACGTGGCCGCCGGCCCCGGACAGGTCCACCGTCAGTAGATCGCGCAACTGTTCGAAGGGTTTGTCGACGACGCCCACGGGGACGGTCAGCCTTCCCCTCAGGTGCCAGCCGACGGTGGTCAGGCCCAGGCGGGGGTCGGGGGTGAGCGGGGGCAGGATCTGGTCGAGGGTGGGCGGGGAGTCCAGCGGGGGCAGCCACACCTGGTGGGCGGGCGGGCCCGAATCGCGTAGCCGCTCCAGCGCCACCGACAGCAGTGTCTCCCCGGTCTCCTCGTCCGGCCCGTCGGCGCCGGGCTCGTCCGGTTGCGGGTCGTCGGCGTCGGCGGGGACGCGCGGCACCACCCAGCCGGAGCTCCAGGGCACGATCTGACTGGCCACCTGGGCCGCGGCCCGGCTCCGGCGCCGCTTGTAGGGGCCGGACACATAGGCGGCACGGAAGCGGGTGAGGGCGTCCACGCCGCTCTTGAGATAGCCGCTGCCCGGCTGCGGCGGCAGTTCGTAGGCGTCGGGGACGCCCAGGACACCGCGGCTCTCCATGGCGGAGAAGGTACGCAGACCGATGCGGTACGAGAGGTGGCCCTCCAACTGGTGGATACGGCCTTCGTCCAGACGCTGGGAGGCCAGCAGCAGGTGGACGCCGAGGGACCGGCCCAGGCGTCCGATCATCACGAAGAGATCCATGAAGTCGCGGTGGGAGGCGAGCAGTTCGCTGAACTCGTCGACGACGACGAACAGGCTGGGCAGCGGCTGGAGAGGGGCGCCGGCGGCACGGGCCTTCTCGTACTCCAGGGCGGAGGTGTGGTTCCCGGCCGCCCGCAGCAGCTCCTGACGGCGGATCAGCTCACCGTGCAGGGCGTCCTGCATGCGCGCCACCATGGCGACCTCGTCGGCGAGGTTGGTGATGACCGCCGAGGTGTGGGGCAGTTCGTCCAGGCCCAGGAAGGTCGCGCCCCCCTTGAAGTCCACCAGGACGAAGTTCAGCGTCTCGGAGGAGTTGGTCAGGGCCAGCGACAGCACCAGGGTGCGCAGCAGCTCGCTCTTGCCGGAACCGGTGGCGCCGATGAGCATGCCGTGCGGTCCCGTACCGCCCTGCGCGGACTCCTTGATGTCCAGCTCCACCGGCCGGCCCTCGCCGCTGACCGCGATGGGCACGCGCAGCCGGGCACTGCCGGTGTACCGCTCCCACAGCACCGGTGGATCGTGCAGGTGCAGGTCCGGTATTCCCAGCAACTGGGTGAGTTCCACGTCACTGGAGAGCGGCTGGGTGGTGTCCACCCCCGTGGTGTTCATCCGGTAGGGGGCCAGCAGCCGGGCCAGGGCGCCCGCGGTGACCGGTCCCAGGGCGTCGGGGGCGCCCAGCACGGTGGTCTGCTCCTTGCGTTCCCGGTCGGTGCGCACCAGCGCCACCTGACCGCCGGTGACCTCCAGCCGCAGAGTGGTGCGCCCCGGGCGCCAGGTCAGCGACCCGTCAAGGTCGAGTACGACCGCGTTGCGGAACCCCAGGGCGTCGAAGCGGTGACCGCCCGGGACCGTGACACCGTCGACGACGACGACCGTGAAGGGTTCCTCCCGGCCCACCCCGGCATCGGGATCGGCCGCCGGCCGCTCGGCGAACTCCGCGCCCAGCAGGTTCTCCAACTCGCCGAAGGCCGAGACGATCATCCGTACCGGACCGGCGCCGTCCTGCTCGTGCCGGTGGAGACTGTGCGGCAGCCACTTGGCCCACTCCCACTCGCCACGCCGTTCGTCGGCCACGCACAGCGCGATCCACACGTCCTCGGGAGAGTGGAACACCGCCAACTGGGCCAGCAGGGCCCGCACCAGGGCGCGCGCCGGCTCGATCTCGCCGCGCAGGAGGATCTTGGACCAGGCCCGCAGGTAGATCGCGATGGGCTGGTCGGGGACGGTGGAGTAGGCGCGGGTGAAACTGCGCAGCGCGTGAGCGCTCAGCGGCTCCAGGTCCTCCACCGGCTTGGTGGACAGCGGCGTCAGCTTCAGCGCCATGCGCTGGTCGCCCACACCCATGCGGACTTCCCCGAAGTCCTCGTCGGTGGCGCGGCGTTCCCACAGCCGGGTGGTGCGCACCAGGTTCTCCAGCGCGTCGGGGTGGGGGTGGCGCCAGGCCAGGGCCTTCTGCTGGTCGCCGATGGCCGTGCGTACCTTGCGCCGTACCTGTCCCAGGTAGCGCAGGTAGTCGCGGCGCTCCCCCTTCAGGGTCTGCTTGCGTTCGGCGTTGCGGCGCATGACCTGCCCCAGCATCATGGCCGCGGAGGCCACCACCATCATCCCCAGCGCCAGGTAGATGAAGCCGCCACTGGAGCGGCTCATGCCCGGCCGCATGAACATCAGCATCATGGACACCGACATCAGGGCCATCGGCAGATAGGTCCACACCGCGGAGGAGTCGGGCGTCACCTCCGGGAGCGTCGGCGGTTCCTGGAGGCTCAGCTCCCCGGACGGCATGTCCGGGCCGCGCCGCCGGGCCGGCCTGCGGAACAGGATCAGGTTCAACGAAAACGGCCTCTTCTCGTAATCTCGCGGTATTCGATGAATCTGGGTCAGAGAGGCGCGGGAACCGACTCCGCTCTGCGGTCGGTCTGATTCCTCCCCGACCCGTCGGTATTCCCGCTACGGAATGATGGGCGACAGGGTGAATAAACCCCCGGCAGGACGACCGCCCCGGGGCCGGTAAAAAGGGCTGCCTTCGCTACCTTTTCTCTGCCTGCCTGTCGACCTGCCCGCCGAACGGCGTAATGTATTCGAGCGGGTGGCCGGACATGCCGATCGTTGTCAGACAGGCGGTCACCGGTCAAACCCATCGGCACGCGGCACGCCGTCCGGTTCAGTCCGCGGCGCCCGGGCCCCACCCTTTTCGGTGTTCTCCACGCCACCGCGACGAACGCGGTCTGCCAGGAAGTGCGAACCACCACCATGACTGACGTACATGCCCCAGCCCTGTGCCGCCTGACCGTACAGGCCCCCGCCCGCACCATCGACCTGGCCGTGCCGGCCGATGTGCCCGTCGCCGACCTGTTGCCCACAGTGATCGGCTACGGAGGGGAGGACCTGGCGGAAGCCGGGCTGGAACACGGCGGCTGGGTACTCCAGCGCCTGGGCGGTCCACCGCTGGATCCAGAGAGTACCTTGGACGAACTCGATCTGCGTGACGGCGAGGTGCTGCATCTGCGGCCTCGTGACGAGGCCCTGCCCGAGGTGCACCTGGACGACCTGGTGGACGGCATCTCCACCACGCTGCGAGACCGTCACCACGGCTGGAGCCCGCAGGCCAGTCGTCGGCTGCTGCACGGCATGGCCGCCGCCACCCTTGTTCTGGGCCTGGTACTGCTGGCTCAGCCGGGAGCCGCCGCCTGGGTGCGGGCCCTGGCCGCCGCCGTCTTCGGGCTGCTGCTCGTCGCCGGAGCCGGCGCGGCGGCCCGCGCCGTGGGCGACACCGGCGCCGCGGCCGTCCTGGGGGTGATGGCCTTCCCGTACTTCGCGCTGGCGGGCTGGCTGCTGCCCGGCGACGCCCCCGCCCACGGCAACGTCCCCCTGGCCGCCTCCGCGGCCGCCGCCGGCGCCGCCGTCCTGGCCCTGGCCGCGGTGGGCACCTACCCGGCGCTGTTCCTGGGCCTTGTCGCCACCGCGGTGGCCGGGGCCATCGGTGCCGTCCTGCTGCTGGCGGGGCTGGCCGGCGAGCAGGCGGCCAGTGTGGTGGCGGTGGCCGTCGTCCTCTTCGGCGGTTTCGTGCCCTCCCTGTCCTTCCGGCTGGCGGGGATGCGGATGCCTCCGCTGCCCACCAACGCCCAGCAACTCCAGGAGGGCATCGAGCCCTACTCCGCCGATGACGTCGAGGCCCGCTCCACCCTGGCCGACGGCTGGATGACCGCCTTCTACGGCGTCATCGGCCTGGTGTGCCTGCCGTGCATGGTCGCGCTGACCGCCGAACCCGAATGGGCCGAGATCTGTGTGTCGGTCGCCCTGTCGCTCCTGCTGCTGCTGCACAGCCGGGGCCTGGGCAATGTCTGGCAGCGCCTGGCTCTGAGCGGCGCCGGTGTCTGGGGAACCGCCCTGCTGGTCCACGCCGCGGGCCGTGGGATGGACGGCGGCGACAGGATCGTCCTGGCCGTCGCCCTGCTGGGCCTCACCGCCACCCTCGCGATCGCCTCGTGGACCGTGCCGGGACGCCGTCTGGTGCCCTACTGGGGCCGCGCGGCCGAACTGCTGCACTCCACGGCCGCGATCAGCATGCTGCCCCTGATGCTCTGGTCGGTGGGCGTATACGGCCTGCTGCGCGGCCTCAACGGCTGAGCCAGCCCCTCCACCGTCCACCAGATCCGGGAATCCCACTTCACCATGCAGAACAAACGCGACCAAGTCCAAGCCCACCTGTTCGTGATGGGCCGGCTGGCCTCGGCCATGCTGCGCGCGGACCCGGACGACCCGGAGAGCCCGTCGGGACGCACCAGCCGCGGAGCCGCGATCGGCCTGATCATCGCCCTGCTGGTGTGCGCCGGGGCCTTCGTCCTCGGCCTGATCAGACCCGGCGGGAACACCACCTGGAAGTCCGAGGGCCAGCTCGTGGCCGACAAGCAGACCGGTGCCTCCTATCTGTACCTGAACGGCCGGCTGCGCCCGGTGCGCAACTACGCCTCGGCCCGCCTGATCACCGGCGGTGCCCCCGAGTCCTCCTCGGTGGGCACCTCTTCCCTGAACGGCACGCCCCACGGAACCCCGGTGGGCATCCCCGGCGCCCCCGCCGCGCTGCCCGGCACCGGCGACCTGGACACCGGCCCGTGGCTGGTGTGCTCGGCCACCGAACCCACCGAAACGGGCACACCCCGGGCCCGGACCGCCCTGGCCATCGGTGCCGGAGAGGTGACGGACATCCCCGGCGCACGCCGGCTGGACACCAGGACCGGGGTGCTGGTGGCAGGCCCCGAAGGCGGGGAGTACCTGCTGTGGCGGGGCACCCGGCTGCGTCTGGACGAGGACGCCGACGCCGTCCGGGCGCTGGGCTACGGTTCCGTCACTCCGCGTCCGGTCTCCGCGGCGTTCCTCGACGCCTTCCCCCAGGGCCCCGACCTGGCCCCGCCCGAGGTGCCCGGCCGCGGGGAAGACGGCCCGCGCCTGGGCGACCGGGCCACCCGTGTCGGCCAGGTCTTCCGGGTGGACGTGCCCGGTTCCGACCCCCGGTACCACGTGCTGCGCGAGGAGGGACTGGTCCCGCTCAGCGACACTGCGGCCGCGCTCCTCCTGGGTGATCCGCGTACCGCCGAGGAGGCCTATGGCGGCGGTGAGGCACAGGTGACCACCCTCGGCGCCGATGCGCTCACCGGTCATCTGGCCCCCGACTCGGCCGGGCGGGGCGAGGAGACCGGACTGCCTCCCACTCCGCCGGAGCCCGCCCGGGGCGCGGCCGGCGAGGTGGTGTGTGCCGATATCACCTCCACTGGGAGCAGAGCCCGGGTGGGTGCCGCGGTCCTGCCCGGCACGGTGCTGACGACCCCCGCCCAGGGGCCGGAGCCGGAGTTCGAGCCGGCCTGTCTGCCGGTGGACACCGTCTTCGTACGGCCCGGCGCGGGTGTGCTGGTGCGGGCGCTGAGCACGGCCGGGACCCCTCTGGGGGACACCGCGTTCCTGGTCACCGACACCGGTGTCAAACACCGCCTGCTGTCCCAGGAAGCCGTCGAGGCCCTGGGCTACGGCGAGGCGCGTGAGCAGACCTTGCCTGCGCACGTGCTGGCGATGCTGCCCACCGGCCCCGACCTGACCAAGGAGTCCGCCACCACCGGTGAGCCGCGCATCTCGGTGCGCTGTGCCCGTCCCGACGGGGAAGGGGAGTAGAGCCCGCAAGCGGGCTCGCACCGGCGCCGGCACCCGCGGGGGGGGGGGGGGGGGGCCGGGCGGGGGGGGGTGCCGGCGCCGGTGCGAGCGGTGGAGTTCCTGATCCGGCCGGGCAGCCGTGGGTCATCATTCTCGGTACCTCGACCGGCGGTCTTATGTCCTTTATGGATGTCTTCAAATCCGGCCTTCGCTCAATCGAGCAAACGATTCCCGGGAAATGGCTGCTCAATTGAGTAATGCGGCAAAGAACTGGGTCGGGGGATGTTTGCCTACCTTGTTCGGGTGTGCTTATCATCTGGCTCAACTCAATGACCCCTTTCCCTGTCGTGAGGTGTGCCGCAAAAGGCCTGGTGCCCGCGTGCGGCAAGCGGAGGCCGGGCGGCGTGAGGGGAAAAGCAGCGGAGAAAAGAGGAAGCCTCCATGGCTTTGCAGCAGTCAGAGGAAGGCGCCACCCGGAACGGGATCCAGGCGCTCCAGATGGCTTACACCGGCGTGCAGCGCTGCCAGCAGGACGTCCAGAGCACCCGGAACAACCTCGGCACGTCGTACGGCGGTAGTGACGGTGGTGCCTTCGGGAAGCTGCTCGACCAGTGGGACCAGAACGTGGACACGATCCTGCTCAACCTGGACCGGATGGTCGACGAACTGAACGAGACCCTGCGCGAGCACGGTCTGACGCAGGGCGCGTCCAACGACGCCATCGTTCAGCAGCAGGCCCGTTCCAGCACGGTGTTCGACGGCCTCACCCCGGCCTGACCGAAGAGGACCTCCCGGGCGCTCGAACCGGTTGAGCGGCCCGAGCCGCTCGGCGGTCGCCCTTCCGGCCGGCGCGTTCACCGCCGGTCCGCCACCTTCGCCGGCCCCGCCCCGCCCACAGACGGGAGCCGCACCACTGCCGCATTCGCGGTGAATCGAGGACCCCATGGATCTGAGCGATGGCTACATCTACATCGACTACAAGCACGCGGAGAACGCGGGCGACGACATGGTCTCCCAGTCGCAGGCCATCATGAGCATCATCGAGAACCTCGAGATGGAGCTGACCGAGCTCAAGACGAGCTGGATCGGTGAGGACAGCGACGTCTACAAGCAGGTACAGGCCAACTGGAACCAGGCCGTGGAAAACATCAAGCGGCTGCTGGCCGACAACTCGGTCCTGCTGACCGACATCTCCGACAACTACCGCTACACCGAGAAGGCGCTCTCGGACCGCTGGTCGAACATCACGATCGGTACCCGCTGACCCTCCTTCCGTGCCGGACGGCCGGGCCGTGCCCTCTGCTCCGTATGCCCCACGGCGACCCGGGCCGGCGGACGCGAAGCACGGGAAGGCCACGGCACACCCTGCACGGGGCAGTGCCTGTTTCCCACCGTGCCGGGTGAGAAGCGGCTCCCGGAGCCCCGTGCAGCACATGTCGCGCCCGCGTCGTCCTCCGGCGGCGCGGGCGTCAGCGGTACCGACGCCACCAGAAAGAAGGTGAGGACATGGCCGACAACAAGACCACGGTGCTCGACAGCGGGTTTCTGAAGGCCTTCATCAGCGATGAGGTCGTCGAGTTCAAGGCCGTCCTGGACAAGATGCTCAAGGACTCCCCGGACGGGCCGGCCGCTTCTTCCCTCGGCGACCCGGCCGTCACCACGCTCAAGTCCACCCGGCCCTTGGTGATCGGGCAGATGGCGGGCGAGAACGGAGCCGGCGGAAAGGAGCTGAACGAGCAGATACAGGAGGCGGCGGACGCGATCCACCGCATCGTCAAGGACCACCGGGTGCTGTTCGACGACATCGAGGAGGCCCTCGAGGAAACCATCAAGGAGCTGACGGACAACCAGAAGGGCAGCCTGGACAAGATCACCGCCGAGACGTTCATGGACATCTTCGAGGACGTCGACGCCGGCATGGAGGGTGGCGGCACCTACGCCGGCGGCGACACCGGCGGCGGCGGCGACGCCGATGACTGATCCGAGTCAACACCCCTGCCCCTGCTCGGTCTTCCTTCTCCCGTAACGCCCCGCGGAGTCTCAGTGCCCAGTGAGAACGGTTTCAACAACAACGACGACTACTGGAAACAGGCAGTCGACATGCTCACCGGCTATGTCCTGCCGGAGCGCAGCACGCTGTTCGACACCCTCAAGGGCAATGACGACATCCCCTTGATGCACGTGCGACTGCACAAGATGGGGGATGCGGACTCCGGCCATCAGTCAGGTTTCTACGCCGCGATCGGCTGGCGCAAGCAGAGCACCGACCTGATCATCCCCTACTTGAAGCCGGCCGAGAGCCAGCCGGAGGACATCGGGGCGGGGACCTTGCTCAACCACTACTACGCGTACATCACCATCCTGGGCACCATCGATGAGCAGATCCCCAGCGGCGAGGACATCCTGGCCGGCGCGGACCACACCAGCTCGGTCCTGAAGGACAAGGGCGGGTGGAACAAAGAGGGCGAGCACATCAAGTGGAGCACCACGCCCATGACGCAGTACATACACGGGTCGGCCCTGGCACTGACACACCTCAGGGACAACCACTCCACCGTGGGCTTCACCGACCGTGGTCTCCAGGTGGACGACAAGGACTACGTCGATCTGACGTCCTTCACCGAGACCGCCAAAGCCTTCGAGCGAGCGGTGAAGTTCTTCCAGGACAGCGCCCAGACGGTCGGTGAGTGGGAGAAGAAGGACATCGGCGAGGGCAGCGAGTCCTGGGCCGGCACCGGAGCGAGCATCTTCAAGGAACTCGTCGAGAAACTGGCCCGCAACTACAGCGGCTACGTCGACCAGCTCAGTGAGGGAGCCGAGGGCGGCCAGTGGACCGATGTCACCGTCGACGGCTACCCCGTCTCCACCGCGCCCGGCCGCGCCCTGGCCCGTATCCAGCAGACGATCCTCGACGAGGTGAACAACCTCGTCACCGCCTGGACCGCCTGGAGCCCCGTACGGTCCCCGCAGCGCTGGCTGTACGACCTGCTGGAGAAGGCCACTTTCGAGCTGTTCGACCACCAGTACGACAGGATCGATTTCGAGACCCGCGGTGGCGGCGGCCTGCACGCGACCTCCCGCACGGTGGTGGTGGCCGGAGAGGGTTTCAAGAACGCCATCATCATCGACGGCGAGTCCTACGGAACGCCCGATGACACGGCGACCTGGAAGAAGATCGGTGAGAAGGCCGTCAAGGGCTGGGAAGACGCCGCGAAGGCCAGTCTGAACGAAATCGCCGCCATCGCGATCAAGAACGTCTCCCAGGCCTTCGCCGACGCGAAGGACAGCTTCGCCCCCGAGCTCACCGACAAGGACAAACGCGCGTTGTCCGACATCGCGGCCAAGGAGGAGGCGGACAAGCAGAAGGGAGAGGTGGACAAGCAGCAGAAGGAGAGCGAGGACTTCCTCAAGCAGCAGAAGGAGGACTACAAGAACGACAGGGAAGAGGCCAAGGCCGAGAAGGCTGCGGCCAAGGCTGAGCAGGAGCAGGAGAAGGCTGCTGCCAAGGCCGAGCAGGAGCAGGCCAAGGCGGAGGCTGAGAGCGAGAAGGCTGCGGCCAAGGCGGAGCAGGAGCAGGAGAAGGCTGCCGCGAAGGCCGAGCAGGCTGCGGCCAAGGCTGAGCAGGAGCAGGAGAAGGCTGCGGCGAAGGCTGAGCAGGAGCAGGAGAAGGCCGAGGCCAAGGCTGCTCAGGACGAGGCTCAGCGGCAGGCGGAGCAGGACCGCGCCGAGGCCAAGGCGGAGCAGGAGCAGGAGCAGGCTGCCGCGAAGGCCGAGCAGGCTGCGGCCAAGGCTGAGCAGGAGCAGGAGAAGGCTGCGGCGAAGGCTGAGCAGGAGCAGGAGAAGGCCGAGGCCAAGGCTGCTCAGGACGAGGCCCAGCGGCAGGCGGAGCAGGACCGCGCCGAGGCCAAGGCCCAACAGGAACAGGACCGGCAGGCAGTACAGGGCCAGCAGGCTCTGGCGGTACAGCAAGCCACTCAGCAGCGCGCGGAGGCCAAGGCGGAGCAGGAGCGGCAGCGCAAGCAGGTCGAGGAGGAGCAGGCTGCGGCCAAGGCGGAGGCCGAGAGCGAGAAGGCTGCGGCCAAGGCTGCTCAGGACGAGGCTCAGCGGCAGGCGGAGCAGGACCGCGCCGAGGTCAAGGCGGAGCAGGAGCAGGAGAAGGCTGCCGCGAAGGCCGAGCAGGCTGCGGCCAAGGCGGAGGCTGAGAGCGAGAAGGCTGCGGCGAAGGCGGAGCAGGAGCAGGAGAAGGCCGAGGCCAAGGCTGCTCAGGACGAGGCTCAGCGGCAGGCGGAGCAGGACCGCGCCGAGGTCAAGGCGGAGCAGGAGCAGGAGAAGGCTGCCGCGAAGGCCGAGCAGGAGCAGGCCCAGCGGCAGGCGGAACAGGACCGCAGTCAGGCCATGGCTGCTCAGGACGAGGCTCAGCGGCAGGCGGAGCAGGACCGCGCCGAGGTCAGGGACCAGCAGGAGGAAGTCCGGCAGCAGGCCCTCAAGGAGCAGGCCCAGGCCAGGATCGAGGCCGAGCAGGCCAAGAACGACGCCCAGGAGCAGTTCCAACGCGAGCAGGCCGAGGTACGTACCGAACGGGAGGCCGCCGAGACGGAGGCCAACGAACGCGAGGCCGAGGCCCGCCGGGAGTACGAGCAGGCGAAGGAGACCGCCGGGGAGCAGCGCGAGCAGGCCAGGGCAGATGCCGAGGCCGAACGCTCCGAGGCCAAGGCGGAATACGAACGCCAGTTGGACGAGGGGCGCGTCAGCCAGGAGGAGGCCCGCGCTCAGTACCAGGAGCGGCTCGACGAGATCGACAGGGCCGAGGCCGAGGCCGTCGCCGCCGCCGATGAGACCCAGCAGCAGGCCAGGGCCGAGTACGAGCAGGAGAAGGCGGCCGCCCGCGAAGCCCGTGAGGAGGCTCGCTCGGAGGCCGAGGAAGCTCGCCGGGACGCCCGGGCCCGCTACGACGAGCGGATGGCCGAAGTCCAGGCTGAGCAGGACCGTCTGAACAGCGGCAACAAGGGCATCAGCGAACTGATCCAGCAGCGCCTGGCGGACATGCCTCCCCCTCCCGAGCCCGGCATCCCCGCCGGAGTCGGCGCGAACTCCTCCTACGCCTCCACTCCCTACGCCTCCGCCTTCAGCGACAACCTCTACGGCTCCGACGTCACCGGCGCCGCTCTGGGCCGCCAGGACGCCGCGGTCGGTGCCAACTCCTCGCAGGCCAGTTCGCCGGGATCGCCGATGTACCCGCCGATGATGGGCAATGGCGCGGGTGGCGCCGGCGGGAGCAACGCCGTGGGCGAGCGGGGCCGCCAGGTGATGGACACCACCATCACCCGCCCCACCCGTGCCGTCGGTGGCTCGGCAGCGGACGAAGAGCACCGGGTGGCGCCGCGCGGAACGCAGACCACCAGCAGCGGCACCCCTTTCATGCCCCCCATGGGCCCGATGGGTGGGGGAAGCGGGGACCAGCAGACCCAGAGCCGCGACCGCGAGCGCACCACCTGGCTGGCCGAGGACGAGGACGTGTGGGGCACCGACGAGGGCGGCGCGCCACAGGCGCTGGGCCGATGAGGACCGGCAGAGGAATAGGGAGAGGGAGAGGGCGTTGAGTGATTCGCTGGAGGACCGCATCGCCAGGACCACGGCAGAGGTGGAGCAACTGGAGAAGGACGTGGTCACCGCCCAGGCGCAGTTGGAGGGCGCCAGGCATACCGCCCATTCGTCCGACCGGTCGATGCAGGTCACTGTCAACGGCAGGGGCGAGTTGATCGCCGCGGAGTTCCTCGACGGCAAGTACCGGACCATGGCCGCCGCTCAGTTGTCCGCCGCGCTGCTGGAGGCCGTCACCGCCGCCCGTGCCGCCATGGCACGCGCGGCGGTGGAGATGCTCGACCCGGTCACCAGGCGCGCCCCGGCGGGCAGCCCGCGGCAGGTACGGGGCGTCGACTGGAGCCAGGTGTTCGGTTCGTTGCTCGATGACGACCTTGGACAGCAGCCGAGGCGGTCCAGCCGTTTCCGCGACGAAATCCATGAAGACGACGACGTGCCGGCTGCCACGCCTGGTGAGTCTGTCGGCGACTGGCAGAGGCCGAAGGACGGTGTGTGATGAGCGAGTTCTCCGCAAACGCTGGGAAGATCCTGGAAATCGGACAGCTGCTGGGACTTTTGAGGAGCGGAAAGGAGATGGCGCAGAATTTCCAGGACGGCACCTCGTACTACAAGGGTTGTTGGGGTGTGGAGGGCGACGATGCGTTCGCCAACGCTGTGGTTCCCCAGGTGGAGAAGATGGTAGAGGGCCTTACCCTGGCGGTTGGGGCAGTGGACCAGGTGGTTCACGGTGTCGTCGAGGCTCTCGGGGGTGATGCGTTGGCGGTGAAGAAGCCGCAGGATGCGGCGTTGGAGGATATTCAGCAGCAGGGTGGCGTGAGGCGTTGAGTTTCTGATGGCGATTGATTTCCCGCCGGCGATGGCGGAGTTCTTGGAGGTGTGGCTGGGGGCGAGTGTTGCCCGTGGGAATGAGGATCTGGGGT